>JAEMGR010000005.1:319192-638384 GCA_016458225.1 Myxococcaceae bacterium JPH2
CACAAGCTCCTGCTGCGCCTTCGCGATGGGCAGACCATCGAGACGGTGCTCATGCGGTTCAAGGGCCGCGCCACCGTGTGCATCAGCACGCAGGCGGGCTGCGCCATGGGCTGCGTGTTCTGCGCCACGGGGCAGATGGGATTGGCGCGTCACCTGACGCCGGGAGAAATCGTGGGGCAGGTGCTCCACGTCACGCGCATCCTGGACGCCTCGGGCGAGTCGCTGCGCAACATCGTCCTCATGGGCATGGGCGAGCCGCTGCACAACTACGAGCACACGCTCGCGGCGGTGGACATCCTGGTGGACGCGCTGGGGCTGGCCATCGGGCCGCGCTTCATCACGCTGAGCACCGTGGGCGTGGTGCCGGGCATCCGCCGGCTCGCGGACGAGGAGCGCCCCGTGCAGCTCGCGGTCAGCCTGCACGGCGCCACGGACGCGGAGCGCGCCGCGCTGGTGCCCGCGGGCCGCCGCTGGCCCTTGGATGAGTTGATGGACGCGTGCCGCTACTACATCGCCAAACGCGGCCGACGCATCTTCTTCGAGTGGACGCTCATCGAGGGGCGCAACGACACCGCGGAGCACGCGCACACCCTGGGCCGGTTGCTCGGAGGCATGGACGCGCACGTCAACGTCATCCCCTTGAATCCCACCGTGGGCTACGACGGCGGACCCAGCACCGCGCCCGCCGTGCGCGCGTTCCAGGACGTGCTCGCCACTTACGGCGTGCCCAGCACGGTGCGTCAGCGGCGCGGAATCGACATCGACGCGGGCTGCGGTCAGCTCAAGGCCGAGGTGGAGCGGAGAACGCGGCGTTCACTTCCGATCGCACCGTAGGCGCCCCGAACAAGCGCGTCACCCAGCTTCGCTAAGGTGCCTCCTCCCGCTCTACGGAGGACCTCATGCCCTCAGTTCCTTCGTCGTCTCCTCGCGCATCCACCGCGCCGGGTCAGCGCGCACTCGCAGGTGCTTCGCGTCGCTTGCCTGGCCATGCGGCCGTGGCGCGGGTCCACTCCAACACCCCGGGCGTTCGCCACGCATCGTCACTGGCGGATACCTGACGGGAAACCTGAGGTGGGGCCCTTGCACCGCACATGGACGTGGGCACATTCTTCCCAGCGGCTTCACCGTCGGAGGTGAGCGATGCTTTCCATCCAGGAGCATGGAACGGTGGAAGAAGCGAGCAACAACCTGCTCGACTTCATCCTCCTGCCGGACAACTGGCTCGCGGCATCCTTGGCGAGCCCCCGCCCGCAGGCCTGGCCTGCACCAGACATCCAATACCAACGTCGCGTCGGCCCGCTGCGCATCTGCGCCTCGGTCGACGTAGCGCCCTCGCTGGACGTCGTGTTGCACATCGCCTTCCGAGCACCCGGCCTCACACCCGTGAAGGCCGCGGACCACCTCGAGGATTTCCTCAAGCAACGCCTGCCGCTCACCCCGAACACCGAGTGGCAGGTGGAGGTGGACGAGCGCCGGTGGATCCACTTCACGCGGCGCTACGTCAGCGCGCACCTGAAGGCCTGAGCCGGCGCGCTATCGCTGCAGGCGGAAGTGCCGCAGCGGGTGTGCCACGTTCTTCACGGGCGTCTCCGTGAGCGGACCGAACTGAAGCTTCTGAATGAAGGGCTCGCGCGAGGTCCGCAACGCCTCGCGCGCGCTCTCCATCACCAGCGTCTCGCGGAAGCCCGCGAGCGACTGGAGGCGCGCGGTCTGGTTCATCCCGCTGGAGAACGCCGTGTAGTTGCGGTTGGGACCGAACAGGCCGCAGTTGGCGTTCGCCAGGTTCACGCCCACCGCCACGCCCAGCCCGGGCAGCTTCACGCGCTCGCACAGCGCGGCCACTTCCTCGCGCGCGCCCATGGCGGTGGTGAGGTCCTGGATGTCGCACGCGGCGCGGAGCGCGGCCTCGGCGCGGCGCACCCGGTCTCCCTGGAAGAAGGGCGGACCGAACAGACCGATGACGCAATCACCCACCATCTTGTCGAAGACGCCGCCGTGCTCCCAGATGCAGCCCACGGCGCGCTCGCTCCACTCGTCCACGAAGCGGCCGATGCTGCGCGGGCTGTCGAAGCCTTGCTCGCAGATGCGCGTGAAGCCGTTGATGTCCGCGAACAGGATGCCGACCTCCTGGTCCTGCGCCCGCAGGTGCTGCGCGTAGTCGGGGTCCTGGAGGAGCGCGTTGATGACGCCCGTGGGGAAGAACTGCGACAGGTGGATGCGCTCGCGGTGGTAGTCCAGCAGGCGCTGGCTGAGCGTGGAGGCCAGCACCCGGATGAGGTCCATCGTGTAGGCGGAGAAGCCGTCGTCGCTCCAGACGACAATCTTCCCCAGCGGCTCGCTGCCCGCGGCGGCGGCGATGAGCACCGCCTCGGTGGTGCGCCCGGGGAACAGCGTCCGCAGCACGCCCGGCTCGCCGGACAACAGCCGCGTGCCGTGCTCGCGCAGCACCTGCTCCAACGGGGCACTGGGCTGCTCGCCGCTCTCGTACTCCAGATGGCCGTGGCGGTACGTGCGGTAGTGCAGCTCCTGCGGGCGCACGGCGTCGCGGTACAGCAGGAGGAAGCCCGGCAGCCGCACGCGCTGCGACAGCGTCAGCACCGCCTGATCCATGCCCGCCTCGAACACGGGGTTGGCCAGGTGCTGGTTGCAGTGGAGGATGAGCTGGTGCTTCTCCGACGCGGTGTGCACGAGCACCAGCACCGTGTCGAGCTCCTCCGCGATGGCGTCCAGCATGCGCAGCCTCCGCCCGACGAGCTCGCCATCTCCCGCGTCTCCCGCGAAGCGCAGGCCCAGCGTGCCCACCCGCGTTCCGGCCACGTCCAGCGCCTGCGTGACGAGCGTGTCCGCGTCCAGCCGCCGCGCGCCCTCGGGCCCCTGCAACAGCGTGCCGGGGAAGCGGTCGCCCCAGTCGCCCTCGCTCCAGGTCTGCTCTTGGAGTTCCTCGTCGCGCGTGGTGACCGCGACGGCCTTCGCGCCCGTGAGCGCGAGGACGGACGGGAAGCAGCGGCGGAAGGTGCGCGTCAGGTTCTCGCGCTCGCGCAGGCTCTCCTCCAGCAGCGCGTCCACGGCGCGGCTCAGCTCGCGCAAGGCCTTGTACTCCTCCACGGACAGGTCGGCGGTCAGGGACGAGAGGGTGGGAGCATGGCGCATGGGCGCCCTTCTACCGCCGAGGCCCCCCGCTGTCACAAACGGGGGACGTGCCGCTGCCCGCCCACCACCGCGCCACCCGACACCTCGATGAGCCAGCCGCCCTCGTGGCCTGCTTCCGTCGACGAGCCCGCGCCGAACAGGTGCGGGCGGTCCGCCGTGGCGGGCAGGTGATAGCGCTGGTGGATGTGGCCATGCAGCACGGCGAAGCGAGGCCCGCGCAACAGGCCCAGCAGCGCGTCCGCGTCACGCAGTCCGTGGAGAAAGTGGTCCGGCTTGTCCTCCGCCGTCCGAGGCGCGTGATGCACCGCCACGAGCAGCGCGCGACGGGCCAGCCGGGAGTCCGCCACCACGGCCGCCAGCCCCTCGAGCTGCGCCTTCCCGACGTAGCCCCCGGCAATCCCGGGCGCGGGCGGCACGCGCGCCGAGCACAGCCCCACGACGGCGGCGCCCTCTCCCACCAACCGCACGAACGGATACGCCCCCTCCCGGCGATGCTCGGGCAGGTCGCTCTCCATCAGGTGTCCGAAGTGGCGCGCGAAGCGACCCGCGCGTTGGCTGCCCGGCGTGAAGACATCGTGGTTGCCGGGGATGACCGTGCAGCGCCGAGGGTCCGCGGCGAGCGAGCCCAGCGCGGAGCGCGCCCCCTGGAACTCGGCCTCCAGGGCATAGGCGGTGAGGTCTCCCGAGAGGATGAAGTGCTCTGCCCCGAGCGCGCGCGTATCGGCGGCCAGCGTGGCGAGCGTGCGCCGTGCGTGTCGGTACGCTCGCGCGCGTCCTCCCACCGACAGCTCCGCGAGCGCGAGCCACCGCCGCCACCCCAGCTTGCGCCAGGGCAAGGCGAGGTAGTCCTCGGTGATGTGGACATCGGAGCAGTGGAGGAAGCGCATGGAACCGACTCCCCGGGTCGAACGACCGGACCCTCGGGGCCATTCTGGCGGGAAGCGGCGAGCAAGAAAGGCCCACCTGTGCATGCAGTGACGGTGGATGTCGTTCCGACGATGAACTGTTCCCTCTCACGGACCGGCGCGCCATTCTCGGGGGCGCCGGACGCCGAGGAGGTGGATGCCCATGGACGCGCTGGCGGACCTGCTGGAATCCCAAGCCGGGGAGCTGGCGAAGCGCTGGAGCGCGCGGCCCCTTCCCCTGCCGAGAGACCTGCCCGGGCTCCTGCGCGTGCTCGCCGAGGCCCTGCGCGCATCCTCCTCCGCCCCGCCCCCCAGCGCCGAGCCCGTCTCCGCGCCCACGATGGACCCCGCGTCACGCGTGCGTGCGTATGCACGACTGCGGAGCCTGCTCTTCGCGTGGTTGGACGCGCAGCCCATCCCGGTCCGCCTCTCGCAAGTGAGCGCGCTCACCGCCACGCTCGATGCCGCGCTGGAGCAGGAGCTGTCGGAGCACGGCACGCCGACGCGGGCGAGCAAGGCGTCCGCGGAGCTGGAGGCCATCTTCGCCAGCATGGTGGATGCCGTCTACGTGGGGACCCGCGATGGAATCACCCGCGCCAACGGGCCCGCGTTGGAGCAACTGGGTTACGACAGCATCGAGGACCTCAATCGCAACATCGGTGCGCTCGCGCAGGAGATCCAGACGCGGCGGGCGGACACGGGTGAAATCCTCTCGCTGGAGGACCAGGCCTTCAGCCACGCGCTGAACGGCGAGCGGGACGTGCAGGAGGTGCTCATCCGCCACCGCAAGACCGGGGAAGACCGGGTGGTGCGCGCCGCCTGCGGCCCCATCGTGATGAACGGGCAGGTGGTGGGCGCGGTGGCCATCAACACGGACATCACCCAGACCCGGCGCGCGCGAGACGCCCTGGCACGCACCGAGCGAGAGCTTCGCGAGCTGGCCGAGTCCATGCCCCAGTCGGTGTGGATCGCCACGCCAGACGGAGACATCACCTACGTCAACCGGGTGATGGAGACCTTCACGGGCTGCCCGCGGGAGCTGCTGCTGGGCCGGCACTGGGAAGACATCATCCACCCGGACGACCAGGCGCGCTCCTGGGAGCACTGGAAGCACGCGCTCGACACAGGCTCGTTCTACGAGGTGGAGCATCGCTCGCGGCGGCACGACGGCACCTATCGCTGGTTCCTCGCGCGGGGCCGGCCCCTCAAGGACGAACGTGGGCGTGTCCTCAAGTGGCTCGGCACCAGCACGGACATCCACGACATGAAGATGGCGCAAGAGGAGGCGCGGCGGCGCGCGGGCTTCGAGCAGCAGCTCATTGGCATCGTGAGCCACGACCTGCGCAACCCCATCAGCGCCATCCTGCTGGCGACCACCGCGTTGACTCGCCACTCGGAGGCCCTGGATGAGCGGACGCTCAAGGGGCTCTTGCGCATCCAGGCCATCGCCGAGCGCGCCACGCGCATGGTGCGCGACCTGCTGGACTTCACCCAGGCGCGGCTCGGTGGCGGACTCGGCGTGCGCAAGGCCCGGCTCGACCTGGCGGTCCTCGCGCGGCAAGTGGTGGACGAGGTCAAGGCCACCCACGTGGACCGGGACGTCCACCTGGCCATCCAGGGCGAGACACGCGGCGCATGGGACGCGGACCGACTCGCGCAGGCGCTCATCAACCTCATCACCAACGCGCTCCGCCATGGGTCCTCGACCGCGCCCGTCATCGTCACCGTGCGCGGGAATGGGCAAGCCGTGAGCGTGGGCATCCACAACGAGGGGCCCCCCATCCCGGCGGAGCACGTGAGCCGCCTCTTCCAGCCGTTCCAGCGCGGGGCGCCGGATGCGGACTCCGCGGGGCGCAGCGTGGGGCTGGGGCTCTACATCGTGGACCAGATCGTGCGGGCCCATGGCGGCACCGTCGACGTGCGCTCCACCCGAGAGAAAGGCACCACCTTCACGGTGCACCTGCCGAGAAACCTGGGCTGAATGACGCGCGCGCCAGCGCTATGGTCCCCGCCGATGCGCACCGCGCTCCTCCTCAGCCTGCTCCTGGCCCCCGCGTCCTTCGCCGCACCTCGCAAGGTGGCCGTGCTGCCCATCCAAGCGCTCTCGGGTGATGTCCCCACGCGCGCGGGCCCTCGCGTGACCGCGCGGCTCGCCTCGGAGGTGCGCGCCGTGGAGGGACTGTCGCTCTCCGAGCCTCCCGCGACACCGGCGCCCTCCGACGCGCTCACCCGCGCCCGCGCCGCCATGCGACAAGCCACCGAGGCGCGCGAGGCCCATGACTTCCCTCGCGCGGAGGCCGCGCTCACCGAGGCCCGAGACGCCTACGCCGCCGGGGCCTCGGGCCTCACGGATCCGGGTGAAGTGGCGGACGCCTACGCCCTGAGCGCCGCCGTCCGCTACGCCACGGGCCAGGACGACGAGGCCGAGCGGCTGCTCACCCACGCCCTCACCTTGGCCCCGGGACGGACGCCGCCGCTGGCCGCGACCTCGCCCTTGTTCGCGCGGACCGTCGAGCGCACGCGCGCGGCCCTCCAGGCTCGGCCCCCCGGTGTCGTGAGCGCGGCATCCATCCCTCCGGGCGTTCCGCTCTCGCTCGACGGTCGGCCCGTGGGCGTCACGCCCCTGCGCATCACCGAGGTGCCTCCTGGCGCGCACCTGTGGCAGGCCCGGCTCCCCTCGGGCGAGGTCGCCGGCGGCGTGGTGGTGGTCGCGCCCGGGAGCGAGACGCGGGTGGACATCGCGCCCACCGCGAGCACGGGACCGGACTCCGTGCTCGCCAGGGCCCTCGCGGGCAACACGCTGGATGCGGCCTCGCTCGAAGCGGCGACCACGTTGGGGCGCGCGGCGGGGGCGGACCTCATCGTGCTGGGCGCCGTGTCGCGCGCGGGCGGCGGGCTCGCCTTGGATGCGTTCGTGTTCGCGCCCGGTGACGCGGCTCCGCGCCGGCTGCCGCGACTGGCGCTGGACAATGAACTGCTCGACTCGGGCGAGCCGCTGCGCCAACTCGTCGCCACGCTCGTGTCGCGAGAGCTGGCGGAGGCCACACCCGTGACGCTGCCCGCGTTGGCATCCCGTGAGCCGTTGCCCACGCCGCGCGCCACGCTGGCCCCCTACCCCACGGGCGAGGCCCCGGCCCGTCCGGTGGACCGCTCGCAGACAGCGCCGATCCGACGCCCGTTGGTCAAGCCATGAGCGGCGCGCGGGGACGCTTCGCGCCCAGCCCCACGGGGCGCATGCACCTGGGCAACATCCGCAGCGCACTGCTCGGCTGGCTCCAGGCGCGGGCGGCGGGCGGCGCGTTCCTCCTGCGCATCGAGGACCTGGACCGCGCGCGCTGCAAGCCCGCGCATGTGGACGCGCTGAAGGAGGACCTCGGTTGGCTGGGCTTGGACTGGGATGAGCCCCCGCTCATCCAGAGCGAGCGCGACGCGGAGTATCGCGAGGCCCAGGCGCGACTGGAACGCGCGGGGCTCGTGTATCCGTGCTTCTGCACGCGCGCGGAGATCGCCCGCGCCGCCAGCGCGCCTCACGGATTGACGGACGAAGGCCCGCGCTATCCCGGCACCTGCGCGCACCTCACCGCGGAGCAGGTGTCCGAGCGCTCCCGCACGCGAGCGCCCGCCTACCGATTCCGAGCGCAGCCCGGCGAGGTGCGCTTCGTGGATGGGCTCCTCGGCCCCACCACGCAGGACGTGGAGGCCTTGGTGGGGGACTTCGTCATCCGGCGCAACGATGGCGTGGCCAGCTACCAGCTCGCGGTCGTGGTGGACGACGCGGCCAGCCGCATCACGCACGTGCTGCGCGGCGACGACCTGCTGACGTCCACGCCCCGCCAACTCCAGCTCTACGCGGCGCTGGGGTTGAGCGCTCCCGACTTCCTCCATGTGCCCTTGGTGCTGGGTGAGGACGGCAAGCGTCTGGCCAAGCGGGAGGGCGCGTTCGCGCTCGCGGAGCTGCGGGAGCGGGGGGTCGCGCCCGAGCGAGTGCTCGGGTTGCTCGCCTCCTGGAGTGGCCTGGGGGATGGCGCTCCGGTTCACCTCGACGAGCTGGTGCGCCGCTTCCGAGTCGAGTCGCTGCCACGCGAGCCCGTGGTGGCGCGCGAGGCCACGCTGCGCGAGGCGCTGGGCCTGGGCTGAGCCTGACGCCCCGCGCTCCGAGGAAGCATCCAGGCCCTGCGTACCGTGCCGTAGCGAACACGCGTCCCATGTTTGCCGCGGATGCGGGCGCGCCGTCGGCAGGCGAGCGCGCTCCCTCATCAGTGGGAGCAAGCAGCCATGGCAGCCATCGTAGAGACAGAGAAGACCGGCTTCATCCCCGCCACACCCGGCACGCCGTACAAGCTGAGCTGGGGGGCCATCCTGGGAGGCGCCTTCGTCGCGCTCGGGATGTGGATCCTCCTGTACTCGCTGGGGCTCGCCCTGGGGCTCTCGTCAGTGGACCCCAACAATCCGGGCAGCGCGCGCGCCGCGGGCATCGGCACGGGCATCTGGAGCCTGCTGGCGCCGCTCATCGCGCTGTTCGTCGGCGGCATGGTGGCCTCGCGCACCGCGGGCGTGGTGGACAAGGCAGGCGGCGCGCTCCACGGCGCGGTGCTGTGGGGGCTGACGACGCTGGCGGGCGCGGTGCTCATGGGGGCGGTGCTCTCATCGCTGCTGGGCGCCGTGTTCAGCGTGGGAAAGACGGCGGTGGGTGCGACGGGCGCGGCCGTGGTGGGCGTCGCGAGCCAGGGAGGACAGGCCGCCCAGGCGTTCGGCTTGAATGCCAATGACGCCATCGCCCCGCTCAACCAGCGGCTGCGCGAAGCGGGCAAGCCCACCGTCACCGCCGAGCAGCTCCAGGCGGCCACGCGCGACGTGGTGGGCGACGCGGTGCGAGCGGGCCATCTGGACCGGGAGATGCTCGTCACGTCCATCGCGCAGAAGACGAACCTCTCGCGCGCGGACGCGGAGGACGTCGCCAACCGCGTGGAGGACCAGTTCAATGTGGCCCAGGGCAAGGCGCAGCAAGTGGGTCAGCAGGTGCAGCACGGCGCCCTGAAGGCAGCGGACCAGACGGGGCACGTCTTCTGGGGCGTGTTCTTCGCGCTGCTGCTCGGGCTCGTGTCAGCGGTGCTGGGCGCCACCTTGGGCGTCAGCAAGCGGCAGCGGATCCGCGCCGAGGGCGTCCTCACCGCGACCTCGCGCCGCGAAGTCTACCCCTGAGGGCGACGGCGACAGCCCGACACCGGGGATCCGCTCGCCATGTTGAGCCCTCCGCGACGGAGCGCTGGGATATCCTCCCGCGGTCGTCACGGAGGGACACCGGGGCCATGAGGCGCCGCGAGGACACGTCCCCTCCGTCTCGCAGGGGTGGATTCTCGTGAGCCGAAACGCCGTGCTGTCGTCGCTCGTCCTCGCCGCGCTGGCCCTGGGCGGGTGCAGCTTCATGAAGACGGACGTCCTTCTCGACACCCTCAACAAACCCACCCCACCCGACCCCTCCTCGCCGCCCGCGCGCGTGACGCCCGTCGAGCGCGTGGCGTCCCTCACCCGCGCACAGCTCGTGGACGCCTATGTCGATCCGCACGCCGTGGCCGGCTGGATGACGGGGCTGGGCAACGCGCCCGCCATCGTGCTGGACATGACGCAGTGCCTGCTCGACCGGGCCGGCGGCAACAGCGGCGGCTGCTACGAGGACACCACGCACCCTGGCTTCATCGATCGCGCCGTGAAGGCCTCCGCGTGGGGAATCCCGCGAGCCCCCGCGTCGGTGAACGCGAACACGCCGGACCCGGTGGAGGTGGATGCCCAGCGCTTCCTCTCCAACGCGATGACCCTGGCGCCCTCGCTCATGGTGCTCCAGCAGTCACTGGCCCAGTCGCTCACGCGTGACGAGCTGGCCACGGGCATCAAGCTGGGCGCCGCCTCCGCCGCTCGCTACGTGGAGGCCCGAAGCTGGCACCGGATGCTGCAGCGTCCCTCCAACGCCCTCGTGCTGAGCGGCGGCGGAGCCAACGGCGCGTTCTCGGCGGGGGCCGTGTGGCGGCTCCTGGGCATCCTCCAGCAGTGTCGCGGCAAGCCCGCGCCGGAGGGCTGCGCAGACGCGCGCATCGACCTGGCGGCGGGCACCAGCACGGGCGCGCTCATCAGCACCATGGTGGACCTGTTCCACACGCCGGGCCAGGAGCAGGCCGCGCGCGACCTGCTGGTCAGCAACTACACGTGCACGGTGGAGTCGGACCTGTACTGCGTGAACTCGACGTGGCTGTGGAACCTGGCCAAGAACACGCGGGGGCTCGTGCGCTTCGACGGCGTGGTCTCCAAGCTGGACACCGCCATCCATCCCGAGATGCTGCACAACGGCACGGAGCTGGTGGCCGTCTCGGTGGACTTCCCCACGGGCGACGTGTTCGGCATCAGCGACCAGGACCCGGCGGACTTCGAGCCCGAGGCGTCCGACCTGGAGCGCAAGCACGGCCTCACCCAGGCGATCGTCGCGTCCATCGTCGAGCCCGTGTTGTCGGATCCCATCGAGGCGCTGCCCTCGCGCTCAGGCAAGCGCTGGAGCGCGTACTTCGATGGCGGGGTGCGCTCGGGACTGCCGCTGCTCCAGGCCGTGCAGCGCGGCGCCGAGCGCGTGCTGGTCATCTCCACGGGGGGCCTGACGCCTCCCATGGCGGCGAAGCCCGCGCACGCGATGGACGTCCTCATGCGCACGCTCGACCTGTTCATCGCGCAGCCGCGCATGGGCGAGGTGCAGCAAGCGGAGCTGTCCGCGGTGACGCGCCGGTTGGCCGAGTACAACGTGTGCGCGCTGCGCCTGGGGCGCGACGACACCGGCAACATCGAGGCCTTCTGCCGGCGCACTGGCACGGCCTTCCAGCCGCACGCGCTGCGCGCTCCGGAGGCCGGCATCCCGCTGTGGATGGGACCTGCTCGCTTCGAGCAGGTGGCCACCAGCTGGCGCACGTCCTGGATGTTCCGCCCGGAGAGCGACCTGGAGTCGGCGAGCGGCTACGCGTTCTCGCCGGACGTCATGCAGCCGCTGTTCGTGCAGGGCGTGGAGTCCTTCCAGAAGCGCTGCATGGAAGTGATGACCCTCTTCAACATCCAGGGCACCCTGGCGACGCAGGAGTGCGAGCGCGGCCCGCAAGAGGTCGCGGCGGAGGCTCGCGCGGCGCTGCCCTCGGCCGCTCAGTGCAAGCAGGGCAAGCCCGCGCGACGCACCTGCGAATGACCTCGCTCGCTCGGCGCGGGGACTGGGCCCGAGGCCTCGGCGGTTTCTGGTAAGGGAGCGACTGACCTCCCGCGACGCGACATGCCGAAACGCCACTTCATCCGCTGGGTCCTCATTCCCGGCCTGAGCCTGGGCGCGCTGGTGCTCAGCGCGGCGCTCGCCGCCTGGCTCACGCGCCCCGCCCCCGCGCCCGCGCCCACCCCGCCCGCGCAAGAGGCGCCCCCGCCCACGCGCGAGCCCCTCACGCCGCCTCCGCACCTGAAGCCGCCCACCGTGGCGGCTCCGCCCGCCTTCCCTTCGCCACCGAGCGCCGTGCCCGGCCTCGCGGGCGCCCCGAGCTGGGACACCCGCCGCCTGGAGGACGCCGACCTCGTCATCGAGGATGCCTCCGGTCGCATCGACCGGGCAGACATCCGCGTGGCCGTGCGAGCGGTCTCCCCCTTGGTCCAGCAGTGCTTCGAGGACGTGGCCCAGCGCAACCCAGGCCCGCAGGAAGTGAAGCTGCGCTTCACCGTGCAGGGCAGCGGCGAGGCGGGACAGCTCACCCATGGCGAGCTGCTGTCGAGCACCATCGCCGACCCCATGGTCCAGGCGTGCGTGCTGGACTCGCTGCTGGACGCGCAATTTTCCGCCCCCTCCGGCGGTGGGAAGGCGACGGTCGTCTACCCGTTCCGCTTTCGGACACCCGGGGAGGCTGGCCCGTGAGGTCGGCTTTTGCGTAAGGTGGCCGGACCGCTCCTTTCGCGCCCCCGAGGCCCCTCGCCAGCGAATGCCAGTCACTGTCGAACAGCTCGGCCCTCAGGACATGTCCGCCCTGCGGACCCTGTTGGCCAAGGACCCGGTGCACAACCTCTACCTGCTGGGGTTGTTGGAGGAGTTCGGCGTCTCGCCACGCGGAGGCAGCGTCCAGTTCGCCTACCACGGCCGCTTCGACAAGGGCGTGCTGACGGCGGCCGTCTTCGTGGGCGGAGACGGCGGCCTCGTCGTCCCCAGCGCGAGTGACGCCACCGCCACCAGCATCATCGCGGACGCGCTCGCCGCCTCGCTCCGCATGCGCGCCACCGTGGGAGACAAGGCCGCCGTGGACGCGCTGGTGCGCAGCCTGTGCGCGGGCAAGCCTCGGCTGTCGCGCACGCAGCGCTTGTTCAGCGTGTCCGCGGATGACCTGGGCCCCTTCACCAACCCCACGCTGCGGCTGGCGCGCGAAGAGGACGTGCCCCGGCTGATGCCGCTGGCCCAGGGCTACGTGCGCGAGGCGATGGAGCGAGACCCCCTCCAAGAGGACCCCGAGCACTTCGAGTCCCGCGTGCGCCAGCGCGTGCGTCAGCGCCGCACCTACGTGCTGGAGGAGAAGGGCGAGCTCGTGTTCAAGGTCGACATCGGCAGCCGCTCGCAATACGGCGCCGAGCTGGAGGGCCTCTACACCCTGCCCTCCGAGCGTCACCAGGGCCACGCCACGCTGTGCCTGGGCCAGATTTCCCGGCACCTCCTGTCCTCGCTGCCTCGGCTGACGCTGCGAGTGGATGAGCGCGACGAGCGCGCCGCGCGCATCGCGCGCAAGGTGGGCTACCTGGCGGGCCGCACGCAGCGCCTGGTGCTGGTCGAGTGAGTTACAGTCCGCGCGCCCCATGAGCCGTCCCACGCCGACCCGCCGTCCCCTCTCTGGAGAGGGCCCCGTCATCCTCCACGCCGCCACCGACCCGCGGTGGCTCCCCCTGGCCCTCGAGCGCTTCGACGAGGTGCTCGTCGACCACGCCCACTGCGAGAAGAAGGCCGCGGCCAACGCGCTGTCCATGCTCCAGGCGTACCCGGACCTGCCGGGGCTGCCGGCGCAGATGGCTCGGCTGGCGCGCGAGGAGAGCGCCCACCTGGCGCGCGTGCTGGACTTGATGGCCGAGCGCGGCTTGACGCTGACCAAGGACGCGGGTGACCCGTACGCGCAGGCCCTCCAGAAGCAGGTGCGCACGCCCGGCCCCGAGCGCCGCGTGGACCGACTGCTCGTGGCCGCCATCATCGAGGCCCGCTCCTGTGAGCGGCTGTCGCTCCTGGCCGAGGGCCTCACGGACCCCGCCCTCGCCCGCTTCTACGGCGAGCTGGCGCAGTCCGAGGACGGGCACCAGTCCCTCTTCTTCCGCCTCGCTGTGACTGCGTCCGGAGGAGACGAGGCCGCCGTGCGCGCCCGCATGGAGACGCTGCTCGCCCGCGAGGCGGAGGTCATCACCGAAGTGGGCCTGCGCGCCGCCATCCACTGAGCCGTGAGCCTCAGGGCTGGAAGGGCCACATCCAGGGCACGGCCACCGCGAGCAGCACGAGCAGCACCACGGTGAGCGGCGTGCCCAGGCGAAAGAAGTCACTGAAGCGATAGTGCCCGGGCCCGTAGACGAGCACACAGCTCGGCTCCAGCGGGGTGATGAACGAGCAGCTCGCGGCCAGCGCCACGCCCATGGCGAAGGGCCGCGCGTCCACGCCCAACCTCCGGGCCACGTCCACCGCCACCGGCAGCACCACCAGCGCCGCGGCCTGGTTGCTCATGGGCGCGGACAGCCCGAGCGTCAGCACCATCAGCAGCACGAGCACGCCGCGAGGCCCACCGGACGCGCCCAGCCGGGCCACCACGCCGCCGAGGAAGTGCCCCGCGCCGCTCACCTCCATGGCCACGCCCAGCGCCATCATGCAGCCGATGAGCAGCACCACGCGCCAGTCCACGCGGAAGGCCTGACGCGCATCCACGCAGCGCGTGGCAATCATCGCGAGCATGCCCGTCAGCCCCGCCACCGACAGCGGCAGCACGCCGAGCGAGCCCGCCGCCAGCGCGCCCAGGAACAAGGCCACCGCGAGCGCCGCCTTGCCATAGCGCGGCGGCTGGTACTCGTGGCCGCCGAGCACGACCAGCTGCGTGCCGCTCGCCAGCGCCTCCACCTTCTCGCGAGGGCCGCGCAAGAGCAGCACGTCCCCCACGGACAAGGGCAGCATGGACATGGAGCGCTCGCCGAAGACGCGGCCCAGGAGCTGGAGCTTCGTCGCGCGCTGGATGGCGGGCCGCCGATGCAGCGCCAGCGCCACCAGTCCGTAGCGCTCCACGAACGCGACCTCCTTCAAGCCGCGCCCCACCAGCGGACTGCCCACCGGCACGCTCGCCTCCACGAGCAGCGCGTCGGGTGCGCCCAGCTCACCCTCCGCCAGACGCACGTCGGGCCGCAGCTCGATGCCCCGCAGGTCCTTCACCCGCAGGATGTCCTCGCGCTGCCCTTCGATGAGCAGCCGCTCGTCTCCTCGCAGGCGCAGCGAGGGTGTCGCGGCCAGCGTCCGCCCCTCGCGCAGCACGCCCACCACGCGCAGCCCGAGCCCCTCGGTGAGCTCCGCCAGCTCGCGCCCCGTGTAGCGCGAGCCGGGCGGCAGGATGGCCTCCGTCAGGTAGTCGCGCAGCGTCCATCCGCCCTCGGCGTCCTTGCCCTCGCGCGCGGGCAAGAGCCGAGGCCCCAGCAGCACCACCACGAGCAGGCCCACGAGCACCACGGGCAGCCCCACCGGCGTCAGCTCGGTGACGCCCATGGGCCGCATCCCCAGCCGCTTGAGCGCGGCGGACACCACCAGGTTGGTGGACGTGCCGTACAAGAGCAGGGTGCCGCCCAGCATGGACGCATAGGCCAGCGGCAGCAGCACCTTGCTCGTGGGCACCTTGGCCCGGTTCGCCGCGCCAATGGCCACCGGAAGGAAGGCCGCCGTCGTCACGGTGTTGGAGATGATGGAGGAGAAGGCCGCCACCGTCACCATCATCGCCAGCAGGAAGCCGCGCTGGCCGAAGCGCGCGAAGAAGGCCAGCCGCTGCCCGATGAGCTGCACCACGCCCGTGGAGGCGAGCCCCTGGGTCATCGCCAGCAGCGTGAAGATGAAGATGACCGTGTCGTTGCTGAAGCCCTCGAAGGCCTGCGCTGGCGTCAGAACCCCCGTCAGCGCCAACAGGCACACCACGCTCAGCGCGCTGAACTCGAGGGGGATGGCGTCGAACGAGAAGAGCACCAGCGCGACGAGCACCAGGCCCAGGACGATGGCGATGTTCATGGGGTCCACGCCCCACCCTGGAGTCGCGCTCCGCGTGAAGACAGTCCCCTGGCGCACTGCGCCGTCAGCTACTGGATGACCGCCTTCTCATAAGTGGAATTAGTGCGGACCGGGGCCGGGGCCGGTTGACTGCCGGACGCCAGTTGCTTTTGGAGCGCCGCTCCAGAAGGTTTGTCGCTCTTCCGCAAGTAGGGTGATCCCCCCTTGGACCAGACGCGGGAGACCCTAACTTGAGACAACACGAGGAGACTCCGATGGCTACGACGCAAGCGGCCGCCGTGGCGCAAAACGCGCCCACGAAGAACCCCACGCTGCTGGCCTGGGTGGCCAAGATGGCGGCAATGACCCAGCCCGATCGCATCGTCTGGTGCGACGGTTCTGAGGCTGAGAAGAAGCGGATGACGGAGGAGGCCGTGAAGGACGGCACCCTCATCCCGCTGAACCAGGAGAAGCGCCCGGGCTGCTACCTGCACCGCTCCAACCCCAACGACGTGGCGCGCGTCGAGCACCTCACGTTCATCTGTACGCCCAACAAGACGGACGCGGGCCCCACCAACAACTGGATGGAGCCGGACGAGGCGTACACGAAGCTGGGCCAGCTCTTCGATGGCTGCATGAAGGGCCGCACCATGTACGTGGTGCCCTACGCCATGGGGCCGCTGGGCAGCCCGTTCACGAAGATTGGCGTGGAGCTGACGGACAGCAACTACGTGGTCCTCAACATGCGGATCATGACCCGCATGGGGAAGGCCGTGCTGGACCTGCTGGGCGACAGCGATGACTTCAACCGCGGCCTGCACAGCACCGGCGACGTGAACCCGGACCGCCGCTACATCTGCCACTTCCCCCAGGACAACACCATCTGGAGCTTCGGCTCTGGATATGGCGGCAACGTGCTCTTGGGCAAGAAATGCCTGGCGCTGCGCATCGGCAGCTACCTGGGCCGCGAGGAGGGCTGGCTCGCCGAGCACATGCTCATCCTCGGCGTCACCAGCCCCCAGGGCGAGACCACGTACGTGGCCGCGGCCTTCCCGTCCGCGTGTGGCAAGACCAACTTCGCCATGCTCATCCCGCCCAAGGAGTACAAGGGCTGGAAGATCGAGACCGTGGGCGATGACATCGCGTGGATGCGCCCGGGTCCGGATGGCCGCCTGTACGCCATCAACCCGGAGGCCGGCTATTTCGGCGTGGTCCCCGGCACCAACTACAAGACGAACCCCAACGCGATGGAGACCATCGCCAAGGACACCCTCTTCACCAACGTGGCGCTGACGCCCGACGGTGACGTGTGGTGGGAGGGCAAGGACGGCGAGGTCCCCGAGGAGCTCACCGACTGGCAGGGGCGGCCCTGGAAGAAGGGCAGCGCGGAGAAGGCGGCGCACCCGAACAGCCGCTTCACCGCGCCCATGACGAACAACCCGGTGCTGAGCGCCAAGTCCAACGACCCGATGGGCGTTCCCATCAGCGCCATCATCTTTGGCGGCCGTCGCTCCAACACCGTCCCGCTCGTGCTCCAGGCCTTCAACTGGACCCACGGCGTGTTCCTGGGCGCCACCATGGGCAGCGAGACGACCGCCGCCGCCACCGGCAAGGTGGGCGTGGTGCGCCGCGACCCCATGGCCATGCTGCCCTTCTGCGGCTACCACATGGGCGACTACCTCCAGCACTGGCTGGACATGCAGAAGTCCATCCCGCAGCTGCCGAAGATCTTCCAGGTCAACTGGTTCCGGCAGGACAAGAACGGCAAGTTCCTGTGGCCAGGCTACGGCGACAACATGCGCGTGCTCGAGTGGATCGTGAACCGCGTCCACGGCCGCGTGCCCACGCAGGAGACGCTGCTGGGCTGGGTGCCGCGCAAGGACCAGGGCCTCAACCTCCAGGGCCTGGACGTGGCCCCCGAGGCCATCTCCGAGGCCACCTCCATCAAGGAGGACGAGTGGAAGACCGAGCTGAAGAGCCAGGAAGTCTTCTTCGAGCAGCTCGGCACCAAGGCGCCCGAGGCGCTGATGCTCCAGCGCAAGCTGCTGATGTCCCGCCTGGGCGGGTAGTCGAGCACGCCTGACGTTCGAGTGAGTGCCCGCCGGGGCCGCCCTCACCCTTCCACGGGGTGCGCGCGGCCCCGGTTCATTTGCGGGGACAGGTGGGCGGGTGTTCGCTGGCGGAACGATTCAGCGCTAGGCTGCCGGCCCCATGAGACTGGTCTTCGTGTTGACGGTGGCCCTGGCCCTGGCGCCCGCGGCCGCGCTGGCCCAGCGGGGCGGCACGGCGAAGAGCGCGAACGCTCCCGCCCTCATCAAAGAGGGCGAGCGCCTCTACAAGGCGGGCAAGTACCGCGAGGCCGCCGACGTGTTGAAGAAGGCGAACGAGGCGCAGCCGCACCCCAAGCTCCTCTTCAACATCGCCGTGGCGCTGGAGTACGCGGGCGAGCTGCGCGAGTCGCTCACCTGGTACCAGCAATACGTGGGCAGCTCCGAGGGCACGGACCCGGAGCTGCTCAAGAAGAGCACCCGCTACATGGAGCGCGTGCGCGCGCAGCTCGAGCGCGAGGAGCACGCCCAGTCCACCGCCGACGCGGACCGCAAGCGCCTGGAGGCGGAGGCCGAGGCCTCGCGCCTCAAGGCCGAGCAGGAGCAGCAGGCCGCTCGCCGCGCCGAGGAAGAGAACCGGGTGCGTCAGCAGGCCGAGGCGGAGCGCGAGATGAAGTCCTACAAGCGCCAGCGCCTGGGCGCCTTCGCCGCGGGTGGCGTGGCGGTGGTGGGCGTGGGCGCGGGCGTGCTCTTCGGCATGCAGGCGCGGGACGCGCGCAAGCAGTTCGACTCGGCGACGAAGCTGGCGGACAAGGAGAGCTTCAAGAGCGACACGCGCAGCAAGGCGCTCCTGGCGGACATCGGCTTCGGCGTGGGCCTGGTGAGCGCCATCACCGCCATCGTGCTGTATCCCAAGGAAGGTCCCCCGGCCGCGGGCGAGGTGCGGGTCACGATGGCGCCTCGGGGCGCTGGTGCCGGTATGGAGGTGAGCTTCTGATGCGCGCGCTGGGATTCATGGCAGTGGGAGCGGTGCTGTTCGCCGGGTGCAGCTTCACGACGGCCGGCGGCCTCACGGAGTGCGAGACGAGCGCGGACTGCGGCGCCAACCGCGTGTGCACGCAGGGCTACTGCCTGCCGCAGCCGGACGGGTGCGACCGCGTGCTCGGCGCCACCACGGTGGCCAACGCCATCCCGCTGGGCGCCGTGCTGCCCATCACCACCAGCGAGGGCACGGACGAGTCCGAGGAGCAGGACCTCAACGCGCTCAAGCTCGCGCTGGATGAGGTGAACCAGTTGGAGGGCGTGGGCGGCCGCCGCTTCGTGCTCTACGTCTGTGACTCCCACGCGGACACGGACCGGGCCAAGACGCAGGCCCAGTGGATGGTGGGCGACAAGGGCGTGTCCGCCATCTTCACCTCGGGCAGCGCGCAGACCATCTCCATCAGCAGCATCACCATCCCCAAGGGCGTGCTGCTGATGAGCTACACCGCCACCAGCGCGGCCATCAGCAACCTGAGCGACAAGAACGGCGGCTCCACGGGCCTCGTGTGGCGCACCACGCCCTCGGACGTGCTCCAGGGCCGCGTCATCGCGGACATCCTCCAGGGCCGCATCACCATCAACGACCCGGCGGGGACGTTCACGCCGCCCACCAAGGTGGGCGTGGCCTACGTCAACGACGCGTACGGCCAGGGCCTCTACTCGGCCCTTCTGGACCGCTTCCAGCCCAAGCAGGTGCCGGGCGTGCAGTACCCGCGCAACGGCGACGTGGCCGCGGCGGTGACCCAGTTGGTCACGGAGAAGGCCAACCTGACGGTGCTCGCGGGCTTCCCCGAGGACAACACGCGCATCATCAACCAGGCGGTGAGCGCGGGGCTGACGCAGGCGGCGGGCTACCGGTGGTTCTTCACCGACGCGAACAAGACGTCGGACCTGTTCCCCGCGCTGGGCAACAACAAGACCGAGGTCGCGGGCGCCTACGGCACCACGCCGGCGACGGAGCGCCCCAACGACTCCGTCTATTCGCTGTTCGCCGCGCGCTTCAAGACGGCCACCAACAAGGAAGCGGGCCAGTACTCGTACACGGCCCACGCGTATGACGCCATGTACCTGGTGGCGTTGGGCCACGCGTACGCGGTGGGGCCGGACATCAACTCGCCGCAGCCCATCACCGGCAACCGCGTGGCGGAGGGGCTCACCTTCGTCACGCCGCCCGCGGGCGCGAGCCCCGCCCCGCCCACCTACGCCATCGGGCCCATCCAATTCACCTCCGCGCGCGACGAGGTGCGCGCAGGCCACGTCATCAACGTGCGCGGCGCCAGCGGCGAGCTGGACTTCGACAACGCCAAGGGCGAGGCCCCGTCGCAGTACGAGCTGTGGAAGATCGAGAACAACAAGTTCACGACCCTCCAGCTCATCACCCCGCAGGCGGACTGACGGCGCGGGCGCGGCGTTCCCGGCGCGGCGGCTACCCCGCCGGGAACATCCGCCCGAGCCCGTCCACGAGGACCTGGAGCGCGGCGGTGAAGCGCTCGGGCGGCGCCAGCAGCGAGAGCACCAGGAAGGCACCGCCCTCGAAGTCGTAGAAGTATCCCGGTTGGACTCGCACGCCCGCGTCGAGCAGCGCGAGGCACGCGGCCTCTTCCCCGGGCTCGGCGGGCACGCGCAGCACCGCGTTCCAGCCGCCGTGCGCTCGCACCACGTCCCAGGTCGCCCCGCGTGGCCTTGCGGCGAGCAGTCGCGCGCGGTTCGCGAGCACCCGCTCACGCAGCGCCTGTTGGAAGCAAGGCGCGTGGGCCAGGAGCGCGGGCACGGCGTGTTGCGCGGGCGTGTTCACGGACAGGAACGCGTCCGCCACCCACTCCAATCGGGCCAGGGCTTCGTCACGCAGTGGCTCGGGGCCGCCCACGTGCGTCCAGCCCACCTTGAGGCCGGGCAGGCCCACGGACTTGGACAGCCCACCGAGCGCGAAGGTGAGGCAGGGCAGCGCGCGGCCCGCCACGGTGGGCACGCGGTCCGGCTCGTCGTCCCAGGGGAACTCGGAGAAGACCTCGTCGCAGATGAGCGCCAGGCCTCGGCGCGCGCAGACGTCCGCGAGCGCGGCGAGTTCTCCCTCGTGCAGGAAGTGGCCGGTGGGGTTGCCGGGGTTCACCACCACCACGGCGCGGGTGCGCGCATCGCACGCGGCCTCCACCGCGCCCGCGTCCAGGCCGAAGCCATGCGCTTGCGGCAGGCGATAGGCACGCGTCTGGACGCCCTCCAGTCTCGCGAGGACGTCCACCAGGGGGTAGCACGGCGCGGGCACGAGCACGGTGTCCCCGGGCTCGCACAGGAGCTTGAGGAGCCAGCCGTAGGTCTCGCTGGTGCTCGCGGACAGGAGGATGTGCTCGGCGGACACGTGAGCGCCGCGCGCGAGCCAGGACTCCGCCACGGCGTGACGGGCGGAGGTCAGGCCCAGGGGCTCCGGGGCATAGCCCAGGCCCCCGGGGAGCGACAGGAGGTCCACGTCGGGCGCGGGCAGGCCCACGCGCGTGGGGTTGGACTCGGTGAGGTCCAGGAGTGGAAGCCCGCGCGCCTGTCGCGCCGCGTGGGCCTCGGTGAGCGCGTTGGGCGCTCGGGGGAAGTCCGTTCGGAGGGAGAAGCGGCTCACAGCCCCGTTTGGAGCATCGCGTTCGCGACGCGGCGGATCAGGTCGCGGCGCAGCTCCTGCCGACAGTATTCGATGGCCTTGTCATGGGGCTTGGGGAGTTCCGGATCGCGGGTGCGCAGCGCCGTCCGAAGCACAAGCTCCACCTTCGAAGGTTCGAGGTGGAACAGCCGAGGGCCGTCCTTCTGGAGAAAGTACGAGAGCCCGCGCTGATCAATGAGCTTGAGGAAGAAGCGCCGGACGTCCGCGAGGAGCGTGAGGTCGATGATGTCCGCCATTCGTGACGGCTTTCTCGCGCGGAAAAAACGACACGTCCATTTCACGGACGTGCACACGCGAAAACTTGCGCGACCTGTAGCACTCCTCCGGACGGCGAAGCGCCGGAGGCCGATTTATCGGCCTCGCGCGCGTTCGCTCACCAGCGGGCGGAGCGCGCGACGGAACGCGGCGTGGCGCGCGCGCGCATCCTCCAGGTAAGGCACCGGTCCCAGGACCGGAACGCCGTGACGCGCTTCCAAAAACTGGCGGTTGTCGCGTTCGGAGGGATCACGCGCGGCCGTGGAACGCGACAGCACCACCGCGCGCACCGGCACCTCGCGCGCGGCCAGCGCCTCCAGCGACAGCGCGACGTGGTTGAGCGTGCCCAGGCCCGCGCGCGCCACCAGCACCACGGGCAGGCGCAGCACCTGGATGAGGTCGATGACGTCGTGCTTGGCGTCCAGCGGCACGAACAGACCGCCCGCGCCCTCCACCACCACGGGCCCGGTGCGCAGCCGCTCCCAGGCGGCGAGCGTGACGCGGAAGTCCGGCTCCCGCCCCAGGCGGTGCGCGGCGATGCCCGGGGCCAGCGGCGCGCGGAAGCGGTGCGGACACACGGCCTCCACCGGCAGCGTGCTGCCCGCCGCCTCGCGCAGCGCCAGCGCGTCCGCGGGGTGCTTCAGCGACTCGCAGCCGCTCTCGTAGGGCTTGAAGCCCTGGGGCTGCACGCCCGCGTCCGCCAACAACGACAGGAGCGCGCGCGACACCTGCGTCTTGCCCACGCCCGTGTCGGTGCCGGTGACGAAGACCTGGAACGGAGCCTTAGCCATGGAACACCCCCACCGCGCGCAGCGCGTCCAGCGCCAGGTCCAGGTGCCCCATCGTGTGGCCCGCGGACAGGCAGAAGCGCAGGCGGCTCGTCCCCTCGGGGACGGTGGGCGGACGGATGGCCTTCACCAGGATGCCGCGCTCGCGCAGACGGCGGGCGGCGTCGAGCGCCCTCTCGGGCTCGCCCAGGACGACCGGGAAGATGGCGCTGCGCGTCTCCGCCGGGAGCCCCAGCGCGCGCAGCCCCTCGGCGAAGCGGCGGATGTTGCGCCAGAGCTGCGCACGCAAGTCGGGCACGCCCTCCACCATGTCCACCGCGGCCTCGGCGGCGGCGCACAGCGCGGCGGGCAGCGCGGTGGAGAAGATGAACGGCCGCGCCCGGCTGATGAGCAGGTCCACCACCGCGCGCGACGTGGCCACGTAGGCCCCCATGCCGCCCAGCGACTTGCTCAGCGTGCCCATCCGCAGGTCCACCCGGTCCTCCAGGCCCAGCTCCTCGCACAGGCCCGCGCCCCGAGCGCCCAGCACGCCCGTGGCGTGGGCCTCGTCCACCATCAGGGCCGCGCCATGGGCCTCGCATGCCTCCACCAGCTCGGCGAGCGGCGCCACGTCTCCGTCCATGGAGAACACCGTGTCGGTGACCACCAGCTTGCGCCGCGCCTCCGTGCGCGCCAGGGCGTCGCGGAGCGCGGACACGTCCGCGTGCGGATAGACGACGACGCGCGCGCGGGACAGGCGACAGCCATCCACCAGCGACGCGTGGTTGAGCGCGTCCGAGAACACCGCGTCCTCGGGCCCCACCAGCGCGGGGAGGATGCCCGTGTTGGCCGCATAGCCGGAGTTGAAGAGGAGCACCGCCTCGGCGCGCTCGAAGGCGGCCAGCCGCGCCTCCAGTCGATGGTGCGCGGGCGTGTCCCCCACCACCAGCCGGCTGGCGCCCGTGCCCAGGCCCAGGTGCTCCACCGCGAGCCGCGCCGCCTCGCGCACCGGGGCCGACGACGCCAGCCCCAGGTAGTCATTCGAGGAGAAGTTGATCAGCGTCTCGCCGCCCAGCCGCACCACCGGGCCCTGCGGCGAGTCGAGCGGCTCCACGTAGCGACGCAGCCCGCGGGCGGAGAGAGTCTCCAGGTCCGCGCGGGCCCATGCCGCCGTCACTCCACCACTCATCACGGCTCCTGTCGGGGCTCCAGCGGCCGGATGCCGGCCTTCTCCAGGAGCGCCATGTCCTGCGTGTACTGGGGGTTGCCGGTGGTCAGCAGCTTCTCGCCGAAGAAGAGCGAGTTGGCGCCCGCCATCATGCAAAGCAGCTGGGCCTCCTCGTTCATCTGCATGCGGCCGGCGGACAGGCGCACCATGGACTGCGGCATGAGGATGCGCGCGGTGGCGATGGTGCGCACCATCTCGATGGACTCGACGCGCTTCTGCTCGGCCAGCGGCGTGCCCGCCACGGGGACCAGCGCGTTGATGGGCACCGACTCCGGGTGCATCTCCTGATTGGCCAGCGTGCGCAGCAGGTTGCAGCGGTCGTCCACGGACTCGCCCATGCCGATGATGCCACCGCAGCACACGGAGATGCCCGCGTCACGCACGCGCGCCAGCGTGTTCAGCCGGTCCTGGTACGTGCGCGTGGAGATGATGTCCTCGTAGTGCTCGGAGGACGTGTCCAGGTTGTGGTTGTACGCGGTGAGCCCTGCGTCCTTGAGGCGCCGAGCCTGCGCGTCGGACACCATGCCCAGCGTGGCGCAGGCCTCCATGCCCATCGCGCGCACGCCGCGCACCATCTCCAGCACGCTGTCGAACTGCGGGCCGTCCTTCACCTCGCGCCAGGCCGCGCCCATGCAGAAGCGGGTGGCGCCGGCCTCGCGCGCCTGCGACGCGGACTTGAGCACCTCCGGCACCGACATCAGCTTCTCCGCCTGGACGCCCGTCTTGTAGCGCGCCGCCTGCGGGCAGTACGCGCAGTCCTCCGGGCACCCGCCCGTCTTGATGGACAGGAGCGAGCACAGCTGGACCTTGTTCTCCTGGAACACGGCCCGGTGCACCGTCTGCGCCCGGAACACCAGCTCCAGCAGCGGCAGGTCATAGAGCGCGCGAATCTCGGCGAGCGACCAGTCGTGACGCACGGTCACGCCCGGGGGCGGCGCGGCGACGTGGTGGGCATGGCCGTGGAAGGACTCGCTGGCGGACTCGGACATGGGCTCCTCGAGCAGGCGGGTGAGGGGCGCGAAACTGCGCGGTGCGCCGGGCATTGTCAACGCTGTCGCGAGAACAGGTTGACGACTTCCGGTCGGAGCATGGCTCCGAGTCTTTCTCGCCTTGACACCCCCGCTCGGCCGCCGAGCGTGCGGCCCGGGGCGACGAGGCAGGGAAACGTCGGGGGTCTGGGGTAGACACCCAACCCATGGCGAAGGCGAAGACGCACTACACCTGCCAGGCGTGCGGGTATCAGTCGGCGAAGTGGCTCGGGAAGTGCCCGGACTGTGGCGCGTGGAGCTCCCTGGTGGAGGAGTCCGAGGCGAAGGCGGAGGACAAGCGCCCGGCCTGGGGCGCCTCGGGCGGTGCGGCGAAGCCGGTGCTGCTGCAGGACGTGACGGGGGAGACGGAGGCGCGGCGCCAGACGGGCATCGCCGAGTTCGACCGGGTGCTGGGCGGCGGCGTGGTGGCCGGCTCGCTCGTGCTCCTGGGCGGAGACCCCGGCATCGGCAAGTCCACGCTGCTGCTCGCGGCGTTGGACCGGCTGGCGCGCCACGGCCCGGTGCTCTACGTCTCGGGTGAAGAGAGCCTCCGCCAGACGAAGATGCGCGCCGAGCGCCTGCGCGTGGAGAGCCCCGCCATCCACCTGTTCGCGGAGACGGACGCGGAGCGCATCCTGAACGCGGCCGAGGCGCTCAAGCCCCAGGCACTGGTGGTGGACTCCATCCAGACCATGTACCTGCCGGACCTGGGCAACGCCCCGGGCAGCATCACCCAGGTGCGCGAGGTGGCCGGGCGGCTGATGGCCTTCGCCAAGCGCAGCGGCGTGCCCACCTTCATCGTGGGCCACGTCACGAAGGAAGGCTCCATCGCGGGCCCGCGCGTGCTGGAGCACATGGTGGACACCGTCCTCTACTTCGAGGGCGAGCGCGGCCACCCGTTCCGCATCCTGCGCGCGCACAAGAACCGCTTCGGCTCCACCAACGAGATTGGCGTCTTCGAGATGAAGGGCGCGGGCCTCGTGGAGGTTCCGGACCCCTCCGCCCTCTTCCTGTCCGAGCGCCCCACGGGCAAGTCCGGCAGCGTGGTGACGAGCACGCTCAACGGCACCCGGCCCCTGCTCGTGGAGGTCCAGGCGCTGGTGGCCCCCACCGGCTACGGCACCGCGCGGCGCACGGCCATCGGCGTGGACGGCAACCGCGTGGCGCTGCTGGCCGCCGTGCTGGAGAAGAAGGAGGAGATTCCCCTCGTGGGCTGCGACCTGTTCGTCAACGTCGCCGGCGGCATGCAGTTGAGCGAGCCCGCGTGCGACCTGGCCGTGTGCGCGGCGCTGGTCAGCAGCCTCCAGAACCGGCCGCTCGACGGCAAGACGCTGGTGCTGGGCGAAGTGGGGCTCGCGGGCGAGGTGCGCGCGGTGGGCCAGGTGGAGGCACGCCTCGCCGAGGCCGCGAAGATGGGCTTCCAGCGCGCCGTGCTGCCCCTGGGGAGCGCGCGCCGCGTGGAGGGCTCGCGACTCCAGCTCGTCGGCGTGGAGACGCTCGGCGAGGCGCTGACCGCCATGTTCGACTGACCGCGCGCTCCACGCTCCGTCGCGGACACATTCACTTGAAGTGAATTTCATTTCACGGTGCGATGGGGCTCCCGGCTGCGCCAGACCCGGCGCCCGGTCCGCGACAGGGAGCAACCATGAAGCGCTGGATGACGTGGGCAGCAGTGGGGCTGGCGGCCATCACCCTCGGGGCGTGCGGCGACGTGGGAAGCATGGAGCCCATGGACGAGGCGCCGGCCCAGGTGGAGCAGGGCATCGGCACGTCGCCTCTGTGCACGTCCGGGCAGACGTTGCAGGGCAAGACGGAGGTGACGGGCGCCTGTGGGACGTGTACCCAGGGAGGAGCCGCGGGAGCCAAGGGCGCCTACTATGAGGCGTGCTGTGGCTCCGGCGGCTGTACGGGCTGGAAGCTCATCAAGATGGTCTGCGTGACGCCCTGTGAGCTGAACTGAGCCCCACCGAGGGCAACGAGGAGGGCCGCAAGGCTCCGCGCGGATGAAGCATCCCTTTGCATCCTCGCGCCCGTGGGAGGCGCTCGGCTCGCTGTCCGCGCGGCTCCTGGTGGCGTTCCTCGTGCCCACCCTGCTCTTCCTCACGCTCGCGGGCGTCACGGTGTACGCGTTGGCGCGCGCGAGCCTTGAGGACGAGCTGGGCACGGGCCTGTCCGCGCTGGCCGCGGCCACGGCCAGCCAGGTGAATGGCGAGCGCATGCTCACCATCGAGCCCGGAGATGACCAGGGCGGCACGCGCACGTGGCGAGCGCTCGCGAGGCTCCTGGATGGCGTGCGCACGGCCAGCGGGGTGCGGCGCATCTACGCGGTGGACACGGCGGGACGCGTGCGCGCGGACTCCACCGGCAGCCTCCCGGTGGGCGCCGAGGTGCCCGAACTCGCGAGGGACCGGCTGGAGCTGTCGCGCGTGTTCGCGGGCGGGCGCGCGGCCAGCCAGGTGCTGTTCACGGGCTCGGACGGACAGCTCTACAAGACGGGCTACGCGCCCATCCTCCAGGACGGACAGGTGGTGGGCGCGGTGGCCGTGGAGGGCAGCGCCGCGTACTTCGTCCCGCTGCGCCGGATGGGGCGCGCCTTCGCGGTGGCGAGCGCGGTGGCGCTCCTGGTGTTGGCGCTCATCGCGGTGCTCACCGCGCGCGGGCTGGCGCGACCGCTCGGGCGACTGATGGACTCGGCGCTGCGCATCGGCCGAGGCGACCTGACGACGCCGGTGCCCCCCGAGCCCACGCGCGAGATTGGCGTGCTCGCGCGCGAACTCGAAGAGATGCGCCGCGCGCTGGAGGGACGAGACCGTCAGCTCAAGCTCATGCTCGCGGGCGTGGCCCATGAGGTGCGAAACCCGCTGGGCGGAATCGCGCTGTTCAGCGGGCTCTTGGACGAGGACCTCAAGGCCGGCTCACACCCGGAGGCCGGCGCGCATGTCGCGCGCATCCAGCGCGAGGTGGCGTACCTGCAGCGCATCGTCGAGGACTTCCTCGCCTTCGCGCGCGAGCAGCCGCTGGCGCGTGCTCCCGTGGAGGCCCCCGCGCTCGTGGACGGGGCGTGTGAGCTGCTCTCGATGGAGGCGGAAGCCCGCGGCGTGGTGCTGGAGGTGGACGCCGCGCCCGCGCGCCTGGAAGCAGATGGAAGCCTGCTCACCGCCGCGCTGGTGAACCTGGTGAAGAACGCCGTGCAGGCCTCGCCGCCCGGTGCCCCCGTGCGCGTGACGGGCCACGCCCAGGATGGCCGCTACACCATCCACGTGCGCGACCAAGGCCCCGGCGTCCCGGAGACCCAACGCGAGCGCATCTTCGAGCCCTTCTTCACCACGCGCGAGCAGGGCACCGGCCTGGGCCTGCCGCTCGCGCGAAAGATTGCCCGCGCGCACGGCGGCGAGCTGGCGCTGACGTCTCAGCCCGGCGCCACCACCTTCCTGCTCACCCTGCCGCTGGCGCCCCAGGAGGCTCCGGAGCCACAGGCACGGGGTCCTCGTCCTCGTGGACGTTGAACTGCTCCGCCATCCGCTCCACTTCGTGTGACACGGACTGGAGCGCGCGAGTGGCCTCGCGGGTGGACTCCAGGCGCGTGAGCGTGGCGCCCATGATTTGGGACAGCTCGCCGATGGCGGTGAACACCTGGGTGAAGCCCGCGTTCTGCGCCGTGACGGCGGAGGCAATCTGCCGCGCGGCGGTGGAGCTCTCCTGGGAGATGCGCGACAGCGCGCGCAGCGAGTCCCCCGAGGCGCGCATCTGCTCCAGCCCCTCGGACACCTGGGCCTCGCCCACCATGCCCATGCGGGCCGCGTCACCGATGCCGCGGCTGATCTCCAGGAGGATGGAGTGGATGCGTCGGGTGGCCTGGATGGACTGGTTGGACAGCCCGCGCATCTCCTGCGCCACCACCGCGAAGCCCCGCCCCGCCTCGCCCGAGCGCGCCGCCTCGATGGCCGCGTTCACCGCCAGGAGGTGGGACTGGTCCGCCAGGTCCTTCACCGCCTCGGTGATTTCGCCAATCTGCGTGGTGCTGTCCGCCAGCCGGGACAGCCGCTGCTGGATGCCGTCCACGGCGCCGCGGATGGCGGTGAGGCCCTTGAGGCTCTGCGCCACCGCTTCCTCGCCGGTGCGGCCCAGCTCCTCGGCGCGCGCGGCCACCAGGAGCACGGACTCCGCGCGCTGCGCCGCCGCGACAGACGTGCGTTTGATCTCCTCGCTCGTCACCTGCGCCTCGCGCAGGGCGGCGGCCTGACGGGTGATGCTCTCGCGCTGCTCGTCGTTGGCGGTGCTCAGGTGACCACCGGCCTCGCTCAGCTGCGACGCGGAGGCTTGCAACGCCCGAGGCAGCCGCCGCAGCTTCGCGAGCACGGCGTTCATGCCCGCGGCCAGGTCGCCAATCTCGTCGGTGGAGACCCACGCGGGCGCCTGCGCGCGGCCCGCCGCGAGTGACTCGATGGCCGTGCGCACCGCGCCCGCCGCGCTCGCCTGTCGCCGCGCCAACAGCCACGTGGTGGCCGTGGGCAGCAGCAGGAGGATGCCGCCCACCCACGCCAGGGCCCAGCCCAGCTCGGATGCGAGCGCATCCCCCAACTCCAGCACCCGCGCCGCCGAGCGGTGCGCCCCATCCGCCACCATCTGCGCCATCAGCGTGTCTCGCAGGTGCAAGAGCTTCATCACCACCACGCAGCCGCTGAGCATGAGCGTGGACAGCGTGGAGCCCACGAAGGTGAAGGGCAGGAACCACGCGAGCCGAGGCCAGGACAGCCCTTGCCCCGTCAGCACCAGCTCCGGCTGACGGCGCTGCTCGGCCAGGGCCAACGGCAGGAGGGCCCGCTCCAGCGTGATGCAGATGGGGAAGCCCAGCACCACGCCACACGCCAGCCCGATGAGCGTGCCCACGCCCACGCGGAACAGGTCCTTCTGGAACCACAGACACACGGGCAGGCTGAAGAAGAACCCGCCCAGCGTCCACGCCACGCACGACGAGGCCACCGCCGCGCGCCACGGCAGCCGGAGGATGCGCTCCAGCCTCGCGCCCGGCGCATCCGAGGCGCGCGTCCGCAGGGCGTGCGTGAGCAGCGCGCGCAGGGCCACATAGGGATAGAGCAGGCCCAGCAGGACGACGATGGGCGGCAGCACCACGGCGACCGCGAGCACGCCGTCGCGGCCCGCCACGCCCATGGTCATTCCATTCAGGTATGCGGCCACGGGCGCCACCGGCAGCACCCAGGCCGTGAAGACGCCGAGCGCACGCCGGGAATGCACCCGGATGTCATTCTCTTCTTCCTCACGCATGGACGCGGCGCCCCCTCGTGGGCCCTTCGCGTCGCGGAAATGGAGGCGCGCGGCGCTCGGCCCGGCCTCAACACTGGCCCTCGTCGCCGACCTCCGCAGCGCATCGCGACGAAAGTCCAGCGCGCTGCCGGCTGGCTGACACGATTCCTCGCGCGGACGCGAGACAGCGGACACGCGTCGCGCCTCCGCGGTCCGGAGTCCGAGTCGCAGGGTGTGCGTCGCCGTCCGTCAATCGGAGACGCACGCGGCGATGGCCGTGGCATACAGCCGCAGCACCGTGCGCGCCGCGACCTCCACGCGCGCGGGCTCGTCGGTGGTGTCGTCGGTGGCGAGCTTGATGAGCTCCAGCGCCTCGTCCGGGTGCGCGTCGTCGTAGCGCGCGTGCGCCTTGAGCCACATCATCGACGTCGCGTCGATGCGCGCCCCATCCGCGGCGTAGGCCCGGAAGGGCTGCGCCACCTCGCGCGTCCACACGCCGGTGATGCCCTCGATGGCCCAGTTGGACGCGGCCACGCCCTCGGCCAGCGTGCCGCGCGCGCACACCGCCACGAGGTAGTCGTGCAGCGCGGCGACCTCCGGCAGAGGCTGTTGCTGGAAGAGCGCGGTCGGATCCACGCCCAGGGCACGCACCCAGTCGATGTACCACTCGGCGTGCCGCGCCTCGACGGCCAGGTTGCGCAAGAGCCACCGCCGAGCGCTCGCGTCGCCCTCGCGCTTGCCGTACGTCGTCTTCACCAACGACAGGGCCATGTACTTGGGGAAGGCCTCGACGATGACGAAGAACTGACTCAGCACCCGGCGCCAGCACCGCAGCGGTGGATGCTCACCGCGCGCGGTCTCCGCGAACAGCGCGGGCCAACAGGCCGTGCGCCACTCGGGCTCCAGCCGCGCCATCATCGCGCGCAACCACTCAGGATGCGGTGTGACCCTCAACTCGGCGGGGGCGTAGCGCTGGCCCTCCGCGCTCGCCCGCGAGGCCGCGACATTCCGGCCTGGCGCCGGATGCGCTCCCCCTTGAACAGTGAACGACATGGAACTCCCCCCTCCCGGTCTCCCGGGGAGCGATGGGCCTTCCCTTCGGCCTTCGCCCACCCCGACCCCACCTAGGGTGGATACAACTTTCTGCTTCGGCCATACCCCCGCCGCGCGGGCTCGCACGAAGCGCGCCGAGTGTGGCCCAGTAGAAGGCCACGGGTGTTCACCGGGGACCGTCGGCCCGTCCCCGGAGTGCCGTCACGCGAAGCGGCGGGCCTTCTCCAGCAAGCGGCGCAGCGGGGCCTCGTCGGCCCGGGCGAGCGCCTCGTCCCACGTGAGCCACTGCGCACCGAACGACTCCGCGGGGTCATGCGCCAGGGCTTCGGGGTCGTCGGCCACGAACAGGAAGCGCACATCGAGGTGCTCGTGGCCGGGCTCGTCCTTGCGCGCGGGGATGCCGTGCACGTCCACGTCCAACGGCACGGGCGCGGCGGGATGGGGCCTCACGCGGCAGCCTGTCTCCTCACGCGCCTCGCGCAGCGCGGTGGCCTCCATGCGGCCGCCGTCCGCGGGCTCGGCGTGTCCTCCGGGCTGCAGCCAGCGCTTCAGCTTGGCGTGGTGCAAGAGCACGAGGCGCTGCCCCGTGGGATCCACCACCACGGCGCTGCCGGTGAAGTGAGCGGGGGCCTGCGCGCGCGAGAACGGCAGGGGCAGCACGGCGGCGAAGTGGCGCATGCGCACCAGGTCCTCGCGCTCCTTGTCGTCCTCGGGGACGTGGCGCGCGAGCAGCTCCTGGAGCGGAGACGGAGTGACATCGGACATGCGGCGGGTAGACACCACCCCCGCGCGCGACGCCAGCGCCTTCGCATGCCGAGCGTGCGGGCGGCCACGACCGGTGTAGGGTGCCACGCCGGGCGCGCGCCCAGGCCACGCGTCCGCGATACTCCTTGCCCCTGGAGGCCCGAGCACCCATGGCCCGCATCCTCGTCATCGACGACCACGACACCCTGCGCGAGGGAATGACCGTCACGCTCACCCGCGCGGGCCACGCGGTCTCCGCGGCGCGCAGCGGCGCCGAGGGCCTGGCGGCCTACAAGAAGTCCCCGTTCGACCTGGTCGTCACGGACCTGAAGATGGACGGCATGGACGGCATCGCGGTGACGCGCGCGCTCAAGCACGCGGACGCCAACGCCGTGGTACTGGTGGTGACGGCGTTCGGCACCATCGAGACCGCCGTGCAGGCCATGCAGGAAGGCGCCTCCGACTTCATCACCAAGCCCTTCGCCCCGGACGTGCTGCGCGCCAAGGTGGACAAGGGCCTGGAGCTGGCCGCCACGCGGCGCCAGGTGGAGAAGCTGACCGCGCGCACCGCCGCGCACGACGCGGACGCGGCGCTCACCCACGGCAGCCTCGTGGGAGACAGCGAGCCGGTGCGCAAGCTCCTGGCCCAAGCGCGCAAGGCCGCCGCGACGGACGCCACGGTGCTGGTGCGCGGAGAGAGCGGCACCGGCAAGGAGCTGGTGGCGCGCATGCTCCACCAGGAGTCACCGCGAAAGGACGGGCCCTTCGTCGTGGTGCACTGCGCGGCGCTGGCCGAGACACTGCTGGAGAGCGAGCTGTTCGGCCACGAGCGCGGCGCCTTCACCGGCGCGGTGAAGCGCAAGCTGGGCCGCTTCGAGCTGGCTGACGGCGGCACCCTCTTCCTGGACGAGGTGGGCGAGATTCCCGCCTCCGTGCAGACCAAGCTCTTGCGCGTGCTCCAGGAGCGCGAGCTGCAGCGCGTGGGTGGCGAGGAGACGCTCAAGGTGGACGTGCGCGTGGTGAGCGCCACCCACCGCGACCTCCAGGCCGAGGTGAAGGCGGGCCGCTTCCGCGAGGACCTCTACTACCGCCTGCACATCGTCCCGCTCCAGCTCCCGCCCCTGCGCGAGCGCCCCGAGGACCTGCCCCTGCTGGCGCGTCACTTCGTCGCCAAGCACGGCCCCCGGGTGAACCGCCGCGTGACGGGCATGGACGACGGCGCGCTGCGAGCCCTCACTCGCCACGCGTGGCCGGGCAACGTGCGCGAGCTGGAGAACTGCATCGAGCAGGCGCTCGTCTTCGCCGAGGGCGACGTGCTCACCGAGGCGGACCTCCCCTCGCACCTCACCGGCGGCTCGGCCCGCCTGGACGCGGGGCTGCCCGTGCCGCACGGAGATCGCCCGCTTCCGGACATCCTGGAGGACCTGGAGCGCCAGCTCATCGCCCGCGCCTACGACAAGGCGGCCGGCGTGAAGACCGAGACCGCTCGCCTGCTGGGCATCAAGACCTCGGCGCTGTACTACAAGCTGGAGAAGTACGGCTTCCTCCCCAAGGGAGAGCGCCCCGAGGAGGGGTGAGCCTCGAAAATCCATCACTCCCGCCCCCGCACCATGACTTTCCACCAGCCTCCCGCCCACCCTCGCCCACCCTCGGGCGCGCCAAGTGCTTGGAGCGCGGGGGCTTTCGTCGACCCAGGGGGATTGGATAGGACACGGGCAGGCTGGCATCCGCCTTGCTGAAGGACCCCTGGAGATGAAGCTGCGCGCCCTCGTCATGCTGGCCTGTCTCGCGTTCGGGGCCCCCGCTGGGGCGGCCTCGGGGCTGGATGTGGCGCGCACGCGGGCCCAGGAAGCACGCGCGGAAGCCCGCTCGCTGCGCACCCGGCAACAGGCCCTGCGGGATGAGCTGAACGGACTGGCCGCGCGCATCGAGACACTCAAAGCCGAACACCAGGGCCGGCTCAGCCCCGGGTCGGAGCTGGAGACCGCGCTGCGCCGCTCGCAGGAGCTGAGCGGAACGCTGACCGGGCTGGCGCAGTCGGTGTCCGGCGCCGAGACCGAGGTGGAGCGCGCTCACCTCACGCTGCACACCGAGCTGTCCGATGAACTGTCGCGGCTGCGCGCGGCGTGGGACCGAACCTCGGAGCGCACCCAGCGGACGCAGTTGGTGGAGCAGATGCGCGCGGTCCGGATGGAGCGCGAGGCGGTGCGCGCCGCCCTGCCCGCCTCGCGCGTGCCCGCGCTGAACGAGGCCACGGCGGGAGGCGATGATCCCGAGGACCTGCTCGCGCGCGCGGACACGCTGCGCGACAGCCAGGACAAGGCGCGGCTGCGGCTCGGCGCCCTGCGCGCCCGCATCACCGAGGTGCGCGAGGAGCGCGACCTGGATCGCCGGATGAACGACTTCCTCGGCGAGGAGTCGATGTTCGACGAGCACGACCGGCACCTGCGACTGCGGACGAGCACGAGCCGGGGCCTCGAGGTGGAGACGACGCAGCGGCGCGGAGGCGGCTCCCTGGCGGATTCGCCTCCCATGGCCAACGTGGGGGAAAACGGGCCGGGACCGACGACGTCGCCCGGCGAGGAGCCCGGCAAGGGCGGCCCCACGAATCCTCCCCCGACCTTCAACACCTACCGGGCGAGCGACCGCCGCACGGACGTGGTCGCCCCGCGCGCGCAGGCGCTGGCCGCGGGTGCGCCCGAGGACCTCGGCGAGTTGGAGGCGGAGGCCACGCGGCTGGAGTCGCTGGTGCGTGACCTGGATGGCCGCGCCACCGCGCTGGAGCGCCGCGCGAAGGAGCTGATCGCTCCGGTGATGGCGCCCTAGAGAAGGCTCACGGCCACGTCCAGCACCACCGTGGCCTGCAGGCGAACTTCCTTCTCCGGCAGCCGACCACTGCCGCGCACGATGATGCCCATGGTGGGGGCGGCGACGAAGTCGCGCAGGTCCACGTCCTCGGCGCGCAGCGGCAGCTCGGGGTTGGGCAGGGAGAGCTGCACCTCCGCGATGCCCTCGCGGTGCGCCATTCTCGACTGCTTGTCTCCCGCGCGCGCGAAGAACTCGAGCGCGTCCAGGAAGCGCAGGTCCTGGTCGTTCGGCCCCAGCATCTTCAAGGTGACGGAGCGCACTTGGACGCCCTTCACGTCGGACTTGGAGACGCCCTGGTTCTTGAAGTCCTGGTTCTGGTCGAAGTCCAGCGCCGCGAAGCTGCTGATGGCGGGGAAGGCGTTGAGGGGCGTCTCGACCCCGGGGGGGCTCGCGGGCACGGTCGTCTCGCCTTTCACCTCCGTGATGAAGGACGAAGACGAGCAGGCGACGAGCCACGGGCAGGCCGCCGCCGCGAGGACAGACATGAAGCGCATGGGCGCAATCTATCGGGTGCCCGGGTGGCCCGTCATCGGAGAGGCGGCCGGGCCGCGTCCACTCGAAGGCCCGGCGAGGCCACGGGGGCCCGCCCTCCCGAGGCTGGGGCGTGCAGGCGGGGGCCGGGATATGGTGCGCGCGCTTTGGCTCGCCGCCTCCGCTCGCTGCTCATCGTCCTGGTCGCCGCGTTCGGGGGAGGTGTGCGCGCGGAGGGCTGGCAGACCGCGCTGAAGGGCACGGCCCGTCTGCTGGTGGACAGCAACGCCCCGCGCGACTACGCGTCCGGGCCCGAGGCGCCGTCCACCCTGGACCTCGCGCTCAGCGTGCTGGGCGCCGCCGAGGCACGGCGGACAGGCGAGCGCACGCAGCTGCTCGGCCGCTACGAGCTGGGCGCGCGCAAGTACAGCGCCTTCCCCGGCGAGGACACCCTCATCCAATCCGGCGCGGTGGAGGGCTCGCTCGCGCTCGGGACCGAGTGGGGCGTGGGCGTGGAGGGCCACGCCAAGGACCGCAGAGGCGGCTCGCGCGCGTACTCGGACCTGGGGGCGAGCCTCTTCGCCGAGTACGCCCCGGACGTACGGCTCGCGCTGCGACTCAACCTGGGGCCTCGGCGCTTCGTCTACCGCGCCAATCCCTCGGCGAACTTCGGCGGCCTGGAGGTGGGCGGGCTCGCGCGCTACCGCTTCAACCGGCGCCACAGCCTGAACGTCTTCGGGGGCTGGGGCTCGCGCGGCTACGGCACCCAGGCCCGGCTCCCAGGAGACGCGGTCCCCGAGACGTACACCCGCCGCCACGACGGCGCCATCCAGGTGGGCGCGGGCTACGCATACCGAGGCCCGGTGGCGCTGGGCCTCACGTACACGTACCAGGAGACGGACTCCAACAGCTTCGGGGAGACGATGCTCCGCCACCGCGTGACGGCCAACGCGGGGGTGCGCCTGCCGTGGCGGCTGTCGTTGTTCGTCCAGGGCTCGCTCGGGCTGTCGCGCTACCCGGACGGCATCTACCTGTCGCCCGAAATCATCCTCGTGGAGGAGGACGAGGGGCAGGACTCGCTCTCACTCAAGCTCACGCGACCGGTGAGCGAGCACGTGGACCTGGAAGTGTCCTGGGGCCTGTGGAGTACGCGACTGCCCCACAACGGGCTGTCGTATTCGCGTCAGCTCATGGGCGTGGGTATCACCTGGCGGGATGCCCCGTAGTCCCGCTCAGCCCAGGTCCTCGAGCCGCGCGTCAATCTCCTCGGCGAGCCCCGGGTGGTTCTGGGAGAGCGCGTGCGCACGGGCCCGGCCGAACACCTCGCGGGCCTGGTCCGTCTGGCCGGCCGCGGCATGGGCATCCCCCAGGGACACCAGGGCGGCGGCATAGTTCGGGTCCAGTCGGACAGCGGACTCCAGGGCCTGGATGGCCTCGGCGTACTCCCGGCGCTCCAGGTGCAGCTTGCCCAGGGAGAACCAGGCCATGGGGGCGGCGGGGAACTGGGCCACCATCTTCTTGAACTGTTCAAGGCGGGCGTCGCTCATGGACGGAAGCAGATAGAGGACCGCTGGCGGGTTGCCAAGGGTGCGGTAGGGTGCCGTTCCACATGGCTACGAAGAAGAAGACGAGCACCCCCAAGAAGACCGGCACGCGGGCCCCCGCGGGCAACAAGAAGCCGGCGGCCAAGAAGCCCTCGGCCAAGAAGTCCGCGGCCCCCCGGGCTCCCGCGCGCAAGAAGGCGCCGGCCAAGAAGAAGGCCCGCGTCGTCGCGCCGCCGCCGCCCCCCGCCGAGAACGCCCATGCGAAGGCGCTCGCCCACCGCATTGGCCAGCTCCTGCTCGACAAGAAGGCCCTGGACGTCGTCATCCTCGACATGCGCGGGATGACCTCGTACGCGGACTACATCGTCATCGCGTCCGGCGAGGCCGACCGCCAGGTGAGCGCCATGGCGGAGCACGTGCAGATCCAGCTCAAGCAGGGCCCGGACGCGGTCCGCGCGCTGAGCACCGAGGGCATGGAAACGGGCCAGTGGGTGCTGCTGGACTACGACGAGGTGGTGGCGCACCTGTTCCTCGGCGACGTGCGCGCCTTCTACGACCTGGACGGCCTGTGGGCGGATGCCCCTCGGGAGAAGCTGTCCTGACGTGAAGGTCCGTCTGCTCTCCATCGGCAAGGACCGCTCGGGCTTGTTCGAGCCCGCGGTCCAGGAGTACGCGCGCCGGCTCGGGCACTACACGCGCTTCGAGCTGGTGGAGCTGTCCGAGGCCAGCGGGAAGAAGCTCAAGGCCGGTGAGGCGAAGTCCGCCGAGGCCGACGCCATCCTCGCCAAGCGCAAGCCCCAGGACTGGCTCGTGTCCCTGGACGAGCGCGGCCAGCTCCTCGACTCCGTGGAGCTGAGCCGCTACGTGGGCAAGGCGCAGACGGGCGCCAAGGACCTGCTGTTCGTCATCGGTGGGGACGAGGGCCTGGATGACCGCGTGCGCGCGGCCTCGGACCGGGTCCTGTCGCTCTCGAAGATGACCCTGCCCCACCGGATGGCGCGCATGGTGCTCGTCGAACAGCTCTACCGCGCGTTCACCATCCTCAAGGGTGAGCCCTACCACAAGTAGGCGGGCAACCCCGTGGGGCGGACCGTCAGGCGCTCCGCGAAGCCCCCGTCGGAGCCGGCCATGTCGCCGCCCGACCTGAACCTTCCTTCCTCTCCGTCCTCCGAGCATCCCTCTTCCGAGCCGCTCGTCCGCGTCATCGCGTCGCCCCAATCGTGGGTGGAGGGCGAAGCGGTGCGACAACTGGAGGCCGTGGCGCGCTGGCCCGGCATGCGCCAGGCGGTGGGACTCCCGGACATCCACCCGGGCAAGGGCGCGCCGGTGGGCGCCGCGTTCGTGTCCGAGGGCTGCTTCTATCCGTACCTCGTGGGCGGCGACATCGGCTGTGGCATGGGGCTGTGGGACACGGACCTGCCGGTGCGCAAGGCGAAGGCGGAGCGCTGGGCCGCGAAGCTGGACCTGGAAGGCCCGTGGGCCGGTGACGCGGAGGCCGTGCTCGCCGAATACGGCGTGAAGCCCACGGGCTTCGAGACCGCGCTGGGCACGGTGGGCGGCGGCAATCACTTCGCCGAGGTGCAGCGCGTGGACGCGGTGCACGACGCCCGCGTCTTCGAGGCGCTGGGCCTCGCCGCGGACCGCCTGCTCCTGCTCGTGCACTCGGGCTCACGCGGCCTGGGAGAATCCATCCTCCGCTCGCATGTGGACCGTCACGCGGCGGGCGGACTGGCGGCGGACTCGGATGAAGCGCGGAGCTATCTCACGCGCCATGACGCCGCGGTGGAGTGGGGCCGGGCCAACCGAGCGGTGGTGGCCACGCGCCTCTTGGACGGAATCGGGGCGAGCGGCCGGCGCGTGTTGGATGTCTGTCACAACAGCATCACCCGCGTGCAGGAGCAGGACCGCGTGACGTGGCTGCACCGCAAGGGCGCGGCCCCCTCCGACGCGGGGCCGGTGGTGATTCCCGGCAGTCGCGGAGCGCTCAGCTATGTGGTGATGCCCGTGGGCAGCGGCGTGCTCAGCGCGCAAAGCCTGGCGCACGGCGCGGGCCGCAAGTGGACGCGCACCGCCGCGCGCGAGCGCATCCGCGAGCGCTTCACCGCCGAGTCACTCACGCGCACGACCTTCAAGAGCCACGTCATCTGCGAGGACCGCGACCTGCTCTACGAAGAGGCGCCGCCCGCATACAAGGCCATCGACCGCGTGGTGACGGACCTCGTCGAGGCGGGCCTCGTCCGCGTGGTGGCCACCCTGGCCCCGGTCCTCACCTACAAGACACGCGGACAGGCCGCGGAGTGAGCGCGCGCGAGGCACGTCAGCGAAGCTGCTGATCCACTCTCTCCCAGTGCTGCCGCACCCACTCGCGCAGGGCCCGCACCTCGTCGTCATGGCCCACGATGTCCGTCCGGTCGCTCCACCGCGGGAACGTGGCATAGGCCACGCCCCACTTGCCCTCGTCCTTGCGCGCCGCCTCCGCCAGCTCGCTCGCGGCGATGTCCACGAGCCCCAGGACGTTCTCGACCCGAAGGCTTCCGTGCAGCAACGCGCGGTAGCGCGCGCGCAGGGGGGCGGCGATGTCCGGGGCCGCGAGCATTCGCGCGAAGAGCTGGTTGGGGCCGGAGAAGTCGTCCCACGCCTCCGCGTCCACGCGGCGCGTGTCCCATTCCTGGCCGAAGCTCGCGTCCATGTCCCAGGGCACGAAGCGCCACTTCCCCTCGGGCCCGGAGTCGCGGAAGTGGTACGCGTTCTTCGCCACCGAGTCGCGCGCCTGGATGAGCGTGCCGAGGATCCACCAGTCCTCGTAGTCGCGAGACACCAGCCACTCCTCGCGGTGCGCGACGAAGTCCTCGGGTGACGCATCCGCGACGAACGCCGTGAGCGCCTCGATGTGGGCGAAGGCCGCGTCCCCCTTCTTGGGCTCCCCGTCCTTCTTCTCGAAGCCCTGGTTCAGCGAGTGCTTGGACCTCCCGCTCTCATCGAGCCGCGAGAAGTTGGCGTTCCAGTCCACGGCCTTGAACAGCTCGCCCTCCGCGTCCCAGCCTTGCTGGGCCAGGAGGTGCCGGTCGACGTGGTCCACCACGGTGTAGAGCCCCTCGTAGCGGCCATTCACGTAGACGACGGCGCTCGACGCCTGCACCTGCGCGTGCTCGGGCGACAGCAGGTTCCACAGCATGAAGGACAGGCGCGTGCGCAGATAGGAGTTGTCATTGAAGGGACTGATGAGGGTCACCTTGTGGCGCGCCGCATCGAAGGAGTCTCCCTCGAACTCCAGCGTGTAGCTGCGCTTGGGGAACGCCATCGACGTGCTGCCGTGCGCCTTCAGCGACAGCGCATAGCAGCGCCCCAGGTGATAGAGGCGCGCGGGGTGCTCGTCATCGTCGTCCGGCAGCGAGTCCGGGACGAAGAGGTGGAACACGGGGAGCCCATCCTCCTGCTGGTCCACGGCGGGATTCACGGAGGGCCGCGCGTCGTAGGCGCTCACGCCTCGCGAGCCGCCGCTGACCACCTCCCACGGGAGGCCCACCGCGGTCGGAGTCTCGCGCGGTCCCGCGCCGGGACAACCATCAGGCCAGGGGGCGGAACCGTCTCCCGGTGCACACGCGGCCAGCGTCATGCAGGCCATGCCCCACAGCACACCTTCGATGCCCGTTGCAGTTCGCCCCATGCTGGCTCCCTCGCAAGGCGCGAACCTACGCACGCCCCCTCGGTCGCGGCAGCGGCACTCCAGGCCGGGGCCATCCGGACAACACCTGCGACGACGGGTCAGCGCAGCGGAGGCAGCAGCTCCAGCAGTCGCAGCAGGTTGGGCTGCAGCTCATCCGGCCCCGCGGCCGTGAGCTCCTCGACGGAGTGCGTGCCCCACGTCACGGCGTAGGTGCGCAGCCCCGCCGCGCGCCCGGCCCCCAGGTCGAGCGAGGTGTCACCCACCATCCACAAGCCGCGGGTGCCCAGCGCGGCAAGCGCGCGGTGAATCACGTCCGGGGCGGGCTTGTGAGGAAAGCCGTCCGTGCCCTGCACGTGGTGCAGGAGCGGCGACAGTCCCATCGCCTCCACGAAGCGATGGGCCATGTCGCTGCGCTTGGTGGTCGCGACAGACAACAGATAGCCGCGCTCGCGCAGCACCTGCAGCACCTCCGTCACGCCCGGGAAGGGCCGTGAGCGTCGGTGGAAGTTGCGCGGATAGTGCTCGCGGTAGGTGACGCACAGCTCCGCCACCCGGTCCGCGGGCGCGAAGCGCGCATACATCGCCTCGAGCGGATGCCCGATGAGCGCGCGCACCTGCGCATGGGAGGGAGACTCCAGGCCCAGGTGCGTGAAGGCATGGAGGAAGCTGTCGATGATGTCCGGCAGCGAGTCGACCAGCGTGCCGTCGAGGTCGAAGAGGATTCCACGGGTGTCGGAGACGCTCACCCGGACGTGCATACGCCAATCCAGCGCGGCTGGGCAGCTTCACGCATCCGGGCCAGGAGGCGAAGGGAGCGCACCCGCGGCGCCTCGTCCCCCGCCTTTGCGCGCGGCGCCCGGGGATATCCCAAGGAAGCGCTTGAAGGCCCGACTGAAGGCCGCCTCGGACTGGTAGCCCATCCGGTTGGCGAGTTCCCCCAGCGAGACGCCGTCCTCCTCCTGCAGCCACGTGTGCGCGACGTGCATGCGCCAGCGCCCCACGTAATGCATCGCGGGCTCGCCCACGAGTTCGGTGAAGCGCGCCGCGAACGCCGAGCGAGACATGGCGACCTCCGCCGCCAGCGACTCGACGGACCAGGGCCGCGCCGGCTCGCGGTGGATGAGCGCCAGCGCGCGGCCAATCTGCGGATCCTGCAACGCGCCCAACCATCCCGTTCGCGCCGCGGGGTCCTGCTCCAACCACGCACGAATGGCTTGGATGACCAGGATGTCCGCCAGCCGCGTGATGACGGCCTCGCCCCCGGGACGCAGCCCGCGCGCCTCGGCCGCCATGAAGCGCAGCGTGCCTCCGAGCCACTCGGCCTGCGACTCGTTCGAGGCGTCCACGCACATGACGCGCGGCAGGAGCTTGACGAGGTGGCGCGCCGCCGGATGGTCGAAGCGCACCGCGCCGCAGATGAGGTTCGCGGGCGCGCCGCCCTGCCCGTGTCGCAGCACCTCGTAGCGCTCGCTGAGCAGCTCGCGCGGCAGGTCGAACAGGTTCGCGGCGGGGACGCCCGGCTCGCTCGTCAGCGCGTGCCCCGTTCCGTGCGGCACCAGCGCGAAGTCCCCCGGCTGCAACAGGCGGGGCTCCAGTCCATCCAGCTCCAGCCAGCACCGGCCCGACGTCACCACATGGAACATCAGGCAGTCGTCCATGGGCGGCAACGCCAGCCCCCACGGCGCGGTGAACTCGGAGCGGCAATAGAACATGCCGCTCATCCGCAGCAGGTGCAGCGCCTCGCCCACCGGGTCCACCCGAGTCCATGGATTCTTCATGGCCCGAGCATCGGTGTTGCCGCATCGTTCGTCCAGGCGTTCTGGACGAACGAGCATGAACCAGCGACTTCCAGGCATTGAGAAGCCAGCCCCAAAAACGCATCTTGGATGGCGTGCAGGGCGAGCCAACCGCGACTCCGCGGCGCTTCTCCTCCCTGCCTTGGAGTCACCAATGAAGGTCCTCGTTCTGGGTGCCACGGGCGGTTCGGGTCGTGCGGCGGTGGAGCAGCTCCTGTCCGCGGGCCATGAGGTCACGGCGTTCACCCGGCGCGCCGAGCCCACTGAGAACGCGCGCGAGCGCCTGCACACCTTCGTGGGGGACGTGATGAACCCCGAGGATGTGGAGCGCGCCGTGAAGGGGCAGGACGCGGTCATCATCACGCTGGGCATTCGCGAGAACCCGCTGCGCGTGCGCTTCTTCGGCGCGGCGCACACGCCCATGGACGTGCGCTCGGCGGGGACTCGGAATGTCGTCTCCGCGATGCGCCAGCACGGGGTGCGCAAGCTGGTGGTGCAGACCAGCTACGGCGTGGGCGTGACGCGCCATCGCCTGGGCACCGTGGACGCCCTGTTCTTCAAGCTCCTGCTCAAGCCGCAGATCGCCGACACGGAGAAGCAGGAGGAGGTGGTCCGTGAGAGCGGGCTCGACTGGGTGATTGCCCAGCCGGTGCACCTGACGGACGCGGCGGAGCAGCCCATGCCGGCGCTGTCCACGGAGGGAGACACCGAACTCATGAAGGTCTCTCGCAACAGCGTGGGCCGGTTCCTCGCGCACGCGGCGCAGAGCGCGGCGTTCATTGGCCGGTCCGTGGCCGTCTCCGGCGCCGCGGCCTGAGGTCATGAGGTCCCCCATGCTCGACCGCTCCGTCTTCATCGCGAAGCTCTTGGCCGCCGTTGGCTGCGGCCTCATGGCTGGCGTCTACCTGCCCTTCTCCACCTTCCTCATGCGAGCGCTGACGCGGCTGCCGCCCGCGCAGGGAATGGCGGCGATGCAGTCCATCAACGCCACCATCGTGAGCGGGGGGCGCCTTCATCCCGCGTTCGCCACGCCCTTCGCCGGAACAGCGCTCCTGTGCGTGGCGCTGATCATCTACGCCCTGACGCGAGGTCGGCAGGAGCCCCATGCCCTCCTCCTGCTCGCGGGCGGCGTGCTCTACCTCGTGGGCCACATCGTGGTGACGGGGCTGGGCAACGTGCCGCTCAACGAGGCGCTCGCGGTGGTGGACCCCACGAGCACCGAGGGCACTCGGCTCTGGGCGGACTACCAGGTGCGGTGGACGCTGTGGAACACCGTGCGCACCGTGGCCTGTCTTGCGTCCGCCCTCGCGTTCTCCCTCTCGCTGCGCGCTTGAACAGCTCGCTTGAATTGCATGAAATGCCGAGGTGGCGCGAATAGATCGCGCCTTTCCGGAGGAGCGGTCGTCATGCTGAAGCAACTGTGGGTGGGTGCCTCGCTGATGCTGGGCCTGGGGTTGGGCTTCGTCGCGGGAGGCCAGGAGCCCGCGGCCGCGGGCTGGAAGTGCACCATGAATTCTCAGTGCGACCGCGCCTGCGGCGCACCGCGATGTGGCATCTGCGACTACGAGGGCACGTGCTGGTGCGGCTGCATGCCGTAGCGGCACGTGACTATCTCGCGGCGGCTCTCCTCTTCCGCCGCTCGAGGGAATGAGCGAAGCCATCGAGCAGGGCCGCCAGCCCCTGCTCGAACAGCGCATCGAGGTTCAGCGTGTAGCCCTCCGCGGGCAGCTCTCGCAGGAGGGCAGCGAAGGTCGGGAAGCGCCCCGACTCCGCGATGGACTTCAACGCGGTCTCCTGGGTCGCGCCCCACTGGTCGTCCGACAGGCCCGTGGCCGCCTCGGCCTGGGCCTCTCGCTCCAGGTTGGCGGCGAGCCCCTGCATGTGACTGAAGAGCAGCACATGCGCGTCCAACAACGCCGGTCCTTCGAGTCGCAGGGCCTTCAGCGCGCGCAGCGACCACTCCGCATGCGACAGCAGGCCCGGCAGCGGCAGCGGCCTCGTGAGCGGGCTGAGCTGGGCCAACCACGGGTGACGCCGGAACAGCGACCACAGCGCTCGGCCCGCCAGCTCCAACTGCGCGCGCCAGCCCTCGGGTGGAGCCTCGGGGTAGACGTACTCTCCGAACGCGGCGTCGGCCATGAGCAGGACGAGCTCCTCCTTGTCGCGCACGTGGCGATACGACGACATGGTCGACACCCCGAGCCGTGACGCGACGCCGCGCATGGACAGGGCGGAGAGGCCCTCGGCATCGGCCATCTCGATGGCGACGCGCACGAGGCGCTCGCGCGACAGCTCTCGCTCGGGGTCCTCGGGAGGCCGAGGCGGCGGTGGCGGCGCGGGCACTCCGCGCGCGAGCACCACGATTCCGACGCGGGGCTCGCCACGCACCAACCCTTCCTGGTGCAGGACGTTGAGCGCCTTGGTCGCCGTGGCGAGCGCCACGCGCCACTTGCGAGCAATCTGCCGAGTCGACGGCAGACGCGCACCTGGCGCGAGGGCTCCGGAGGTGATGCGCCGCCGCAGCTCCTCGGCGATGCGCAGATAGGGAGGCGGCGTGGGCGTGCTCACGGGCACCTCGCCGCTGTCCTAGGACAGCCGTGCTCGCGCCGCGTCCAGACCATCGCTGTCCTAGGATAGATTCGCGTCCCGGCCAATTGGCACCCCTCCGCGTACGTCGTACACATCACAGCGTACACCGTACAGGGAGGCGACATGAAGACCGTACTGATTTCTGGGGCGAGCATCGCGGGGCCCGCGCTGGCGTGGTGGCTCCGTCACCATGGATTCGAGCCCACCGTGGTCGAGCAGGCCCCCGCGCCGCGACTCGGCGGACAGGCCATCGACATCCGCGGCGTCGCGCTCCAGGTCATCGAGCGCATGGGGCTCCTGGCCGAGGCCCAGCGGGTCCGCACTCGGATGAAGGGCATGTCCGTGTTGGATCCAGACGGGAACGAGCGGATGCGCACCGAGGAGATGACCTTCAGCGCGGGCCAGCTGGACAGCGCGGACCTGGAGGTGCTGCGCGAGGACCTCACGCGCATGCTCCTCGAGCGGACCCAGCCCCAAGTGGAGTACCGCTTCGGCGACTCCATCACCTCGCTCAGGCAGGACGCGCGAGGCGTGCACGTCGAGTTCAAGCATGGCCCCCCGCGCGACTTCGACCTCGTGGTGGGCGCGGATGGCCTGCACTCGAACGTGCGGCGCCATGCCTTCGGCCCCGAGTCACAGTTCGTGCGCCACCTGGGGACGCAGCTCGCCATCTTCCGCGCGGAGAACTTCCTGGGCCTGGACCAGTGGCAGGTGTGGATGCGCGATGGCGACGCGGGCTTCGGCATCTATCCCGTGCGGGACAACACCGAGCTGCGCATCACCGTCGGCTTCGGCGGTGGGGCCCAGGACACGTCCTTGCGCGACCCCGAGGCCCAGAAGCAGCTCGTGGCCGAGCGGCTCGCGCACCTGCGCTGGGAGACGCCTCGCATCCTCCGCGCCATGTGGGACGCCCCCGACTTCTACTTCGACGCGATGGCCCAGGTGCACCTGGAGCACTGGTCTTCGGGGCGCGTGGCGCTGCTCGGTGACGCGGCGTGGTGCGCCTCGCCGCTGTCGGGGCAGGGCACCAGCATGGCCCTGGTGGGCGCCTATGTCCTGGCCGAGGAGCTGGCTCGCGCGCAGGGCGACTTCACCGGCGCATTCCGTCGCTACGAGGAGCGCCTGCGCCCCTTCATCGCGCTCAATCAGGCCCTGGCCACGGAGAACCCGGGCGGCCGGCCCTCGGAGGAGTCGCTCGCTCGGGCGAAGGACGCCATCTGCCTGGATGCCCCGGCCCCCGCGCCACGGTGACGTGTGCCCAGGGCGGGCCAGCGGCCGGCCCATCGCCCCCATGACTCCACCGACGCGGCACGTGGGAGAGGCTCGCCAGGAGGGGCCAGCCGTCCCTCTCGAAAGCCCCGCCGCGCGACTTTTGTGCTCTCCGCCCCGGCGCCCGCGTGATTAGGGTTCGGGCATGACACCCGCCCACAAGGTCCTGCTCTGCATCCTGGACGGCTGGGGCATCCGCGCCGAGCGCGACGCCAACGCCATCCTGCTCGCTGGCACGCCGCACCTCGACCGGCTGACCCATCCCTACCCCTCCACCGAGCTTCAGACCGCCGGTCTCGCGGTGGGCTTGCCCGATGGCCAGATGGGCAACTCCGAGGTGGGCCACACCAACATCGGCGCGGGGCGAATCGTCTATCAGGACCTGGTGCGCATCAATCGCGCGGCGGCCTCTGGCGAGCTGGCCCAGAACCCGGTGCTGCGCGCGGCGATGGATCAAGCCAAGGCGGACGGCAAGGCGCTGCACCTCCTGGGGCTCGTGTCTCCGGGTGGCGTGCACTCCTCCATGGAGCACCTGTACGCGCTGCTGCGCGCCACGCGCGAGCGGGCCCTGCCGCAGGTCTACGTGCACGCCTTCCTCGACGGTCGCGACACGCCGCCACAGAGCGCGCTGGGCTACGTGGAGGAGCTGGAGCGCTTCCTCAAGGACACGAAGGCCGCGCGCATCGCCACCGTGAGCGGGCGCTACTACGCCATGGACCGCGACAAGCGCTGGGACCGCGTGCAGCTCGCGTATGAGGCGATGGTGCACGCCGCGGGCCCCAAGGCTCCGGACGCGCTGTCCGCCATCCGCGCCTCGTACGCGGAGAAGGTGACGGACGAGTTCGTGAAGCCCACCGTCATCACCCACGGCGATGGCTCGCCCGTGGGGCGCATCCAGGATGGCGACGTCGTCCTCTTCTTCAACTTCCGCGCGGACCGGGCGCGGGAGATGACGCGCGCGCTCGCGGATCCCAGCTTCAAGGATTTCGACCGAGGCGGTCTGCGACTGGGGCGCTACGTCTGCATGACCCAGTACGACGAGACCTTCGACTTGCCCGTGGCCTTCGGGCCGGATCAGCCGCAGGACATCTTCCCGGAGCTGCTGTCGCGCCAGGGGCTGCGCCAGCTGCGCACCGCCGAGACGGAGAAGTACGCGCACGTCACGTTCTTCTTCAACGGCGGGCGCGAGGTCGTCTACCCGGGCGAGGACCGCCACCTGGTGCCCAGTCCGCGCGACGTGAAGACGTATGACCTGAAGCCGGAGATGTCCGCGCGCGAGCTGACGGCCGAGCTGGTGAAGCGGCTGGACTCGGGCAAGTACGACTTCGCGCTGGTGAACTTCGCCAACCCGGACATGGTGGGCCACAGCGGCCGGCTGGACGCGGCGATGCAGGCGGTGCGCGTGGTGGATGAATGCCTGGGCATTCTCGGCAAGGCGTGTGAGCGCAACGGCTGGGTGATGGCCATCTCCGCCGACCACGGCAACTGCGAGCAGATGACCGACCCCGTCACGGGCGAGCCGCACACCGCGCACACGCTCAACCCCGTGCCGTTCCACCTCATCCACCCGGACTTCCGAGGACAGAAGCTGCGCCCCGGCATCCTCGCGGACATCGCGCCCACGCTGTGCAAGGTCATGGGCCTGCCCACGTCCGCGGAGATGAATCGCCAGGGCCTGTTGCCGTGAGGTCTCGGGCCCGTCGCCTCGGGAGGAGCTGCTCCGCGTGCTGACGGCGCTCCTGGACCTGCTGTACCCACCGGCGTGCATCGCGTGCGCCCGGGTGCTGTCTGGCCCGGGCTCCGCGTTCTGCGAGTCCTGCGACACCGCGCTGGAGCGCCTGCCTCCCGCGTGCTGCCGCGCCTGCGCCGAGCCCGGGACCTTTCCCGCCGAGACGTGCCCGCGATGTCGCGCCGCCCCACCGCCCTTCACCCGCGCGTGGGCGCCCTTCGCGCATGAGGGTCCCATCGCGCGCGCCATCCACCGGTTCAAGTACGAGGACCATCCCGAGCTGGCCGCGCCGCTCGGCGCCCTGCTGGCGGATGAAGCGCGGCGCTTCCTCGCCGACGCGACGGGCCCGGTGGTGGCGCTGCCGCTGCACACCCACCGCTTCCAGCAGCGCCAGTACGACCAGGCACACCTGCTGGCTGGAGCACTTGCGCAGGCCTCGGGTCGCGAGGCCCCGGTGGGCTGGCTCGAGCGCACCCGCGACACGCGGCGACAGGTGGGCCTCAGCGAAGCCGAGCGCGCCGCCAACGTGGCCACCGCCTTCCGTGCATCCTCCGAGGTCGCCGGTCGCTCGCTCGTGCTGCTGGATGACGTGTTCACCACGGGCGCCACGGCGCGCGCCGCCGCCTCGGCCCTGCTCACGGCGGGCGCGGTGCGCGTGGACGTGCTCACCCTGGCCCGGGCGTTCACGCTCACCTGAGCCCCCGCCTCCCCACTTCTCCCACACCGCCATCCGTTCTAGGTTGGCTGCTCGTCGCTCGGCGTTACGTGGCAGGGGAAGGCCCAGGGGGGGCCGCCTGTTCACCGCCGTCGTCGCCCCAGGCCCACGCGGGACCTCTCGCGCTGGACGCCCTACCGAGGAGAACGGATGTCGCGCTTCAAATGGCTGTCCGCAGTCTTCGTGCTCACCTGCCCGTTCCTGGTGCAAGCGAAGCCGAGCGCGGACGAGACGGCCAAGGGCTACATGGCCGAGGCCCAGCGCCTGGCCTCGTCGCCCCGCGGCGGCGCCGCCCTCCTCCGAGTCCATGGCCTCATCGACGACGTGGAGGACCTCACCCCGCTGGTGAGCACCTACCAGTCGCTGGCCTCGAAGCGCAGCGCGGACCCCGGCACGCGCGCCACCGCGCAGATGCTCCTGATGGACGTGGAGCGCTCCCGCGGTCGCCTCGTGCGCGCCAATGAAGTCCGCCAGTGGCTGGGCTTCATCGGGGACTACTACGTCGTCGGCGGCTTCGAGAACGAAGGCAAGGCCGGCTGCGACACGGACTTCGGGCCGGAGTCGGCCACGCTGGACCTGGGCGCGCGCTACCCCGCGGCCAAGGGACATGAGGCCGGGTGGCGCAAGCTGTCCGTCAGCCCGGCGGATGGCTACGTGGACCTGTCCGCGGCGGTGCGGCCCAACCGCGAGTCGGTGGCCTATGCCCTCACCTGGCTGGAGATGCCGCAGGACACGCGCGTCACGCTGGGCCTCGGAACGTCTGGCGCCTTCCGGCTGTGGGTGAACGGCCAGCAGGCCGCGAAGGAGGACCGCTACAACCTGCCCCGCCCCGACCAGGCGCGCGTGTCGGTGAAGCTGAAGAAGGGCCTCAACCGCGTGCTCCTCAAGGTGTGCCAGGAGTCCGGCCCCCTGGGCTTCTACCTGCGCTCCGAGTCCACCTCCGCGCGCGCCAACCTGCCCGCGAAGGCGCCCGCGCTGGAGCGCAACGCCGCGCCCGCGCCCCAGGCACTGCCCACCCTCACGTCCTCGCTGCGCACCCTGGTGGAGCGCAACCCGAAGGACGCTTCGCTGCGCGGCGACTACGCGCAGGTGCTGGCGTACTTCCGCGCGTATGACGAGCGCGAGCACACCGCCACCACCGAGGCCGCGCTCGCCGCCGAGGCCGCGCCGCAGGACGCGCGCCTTCAGTACCTCGCCAGCGAGACCCAGCGCGATGACCTGAACGACCGCCGCCGCTTCCTCGAGTCCGCCGTGAAGGCGGACCCCACGTACATGGATGCCCGCGTGGCGCTGGCCGAGCACGAGCTGGACCGCGGCCACCCCGAGCGCGTGCTGGCGCTCCTGGAGAACAACCTGGACTCGGCGGACGCGCGCCTGCTCCTGGCCCGCGCGTACGAGACGCTCGGTGAGCGGCCTCGGGCGCAGACGCTGGTGGAGGAGACGTTCCGCCAGTTCCCCCGCACGCCTGGCGTGGTGCGCGCCGCGGCGCAGGTGTCCCGTCAGCTCGGCCGTTCGAAGGAGGCCATGGACCGCATGCGCGTGGTGCTCGCGCTGCGCTTCGACGACACCGGCACCCGTCGCCAGCTCGCCTCGCTGCTCGCGGACGCGGGTCAGGTGGAAGCCGCCGAGCGCGAGTACGCGCAGCTCCTGGTGCTCAACCCCTTCGACAACGGCGCGCGCGTGCGGCTCGCGGAGCTGAAGGCCTCCAACGGTCAGGTGGACGAGGCCGCGGCCCTGTTCGCCGAGGCGAAGGCCCTGTCTCCCGACGAGCCCGAGGTGCACGAGCGCGAGGGCCGGGCGCTGCTCGCCGGTGGCAAGCGCGAGCTGGCGCTGGCCGCCTTCGAGCGCTCCCTGGTGCTGCGTCCGCAGAACCCGGGCCTGAAGGAAGCCCTGCGCACCCTCAAGGGCGAGGCCGAGGCCGCGGGCACCCAGTACCTGGTGGACGCGCGCCCGCTGCAGAAGGAAGCAGAGGCCTACGCCAACGAGGACGCCGTCTACCTGGTCGACAACACCTACGTCCGCGTCCAGAAGAGCGGCCTGTCCAGCCGCCTCCAGCAGATGGTGGTGAAGGTGCTGAACCAGCGCGGCGTGGACTCGTTCCGCAGCCTGCCCGTCACGTACTCGCCGGACCGGCAGGAGGTGCGCGTGCTGCGCGCCCGCGTCACCAAGCCGGACGGCTCGGTGGTGGAGAGCTACGGCGACAACGACCGCAACATCAACGAGCCGTGGACGGGCATGTACTACGACGCCCGCGCCAAGGTGATCTCCTTCCCGTCCCTCGCCGCCGGCGACACGCTGGAGCTGACGTACCGGCTGGACGACACCGCGCAGGACAACCTGCTGTCGGACTACTGGGGCGACGTGGAGAGCGTGCAGGGCGTCTACCCGAAGGTGCGCTTCCAGTACCTGGTGGACATGCCGAAGGAGCGGCCCCTGTACTGGAACAAGAGCAAGCTGGCCGGCGTGCAGCAGGCGCAGGAGACCGTGGACGCGGGCCGCGTGCTGTACCGCTTCAACGCGCGCAGCGTCTCCAAGGTGGTGCCCGAGCCCGGCATGCCCGGCTGGTCCGAGGTGGCGCAGAACCTCCACGTCTCCACGTACAAGACGTGGGACCAGGTGGGCCGCTACTGGTGGGGCCTGGTGCGCGACCAGCTCCAGCCCAACGCCGAGCTGAAGGCAACGGTGGAGCAGGTGCTCCAGGGCGTGGACCGCAAGGACGAGCTGGCGGTGGTGCGCGCCATCTACTCCTTCGTGGTGACGAACACGCGCTACGTGGCGCTGGAGTTCGGCATCCACGGCTTCAAGCCCTACCGCGTGGACCGCGTGCTCGCGCGCCGCTTCGGTGACTGCAAGGACAAGGCGAGCCTCATCCACGCCATGCTGAAGGTGGCGGGCGTGGACAGCCGGCTGGTGCTCCTGCGCATGCGCAACCTGGGCACGCTGGACGCGGAGCCCGCGTCGCTGGCGGCCTTCAACCACGCCATCACCTACGTGCCCAAGTTCGACCTCTACCTGGACGGCACGGCGGAGTTCCACGGCGCCAAGGAGATGCCCAGCGCGGACCGCGTGGCCAACGTGCTCGTGGTGGATCCGGACGGCAAGAGCAACTTCCTCGTCACCCCCGAGGCGAAGGCCGAGGACAACGCCACGCAGCTCTCCATGGACGTGACGCTCCGGCCGGACGGCGGCGCCGAGGTGCAGGGCGCCAGCACGGTGGCGGGCCAGTCCGCGCCGGACTACCGCCGCGCGTACCGCCCCGAGGCCACGCGCAAGTCGACCTTCGAGCGCGCGTGGGCGCAGAGCTTCCCCGGCCTCACCGTGCGCGAGGTGAAGCTCAGCGACACGACCAAGCTGGACGATGACGTCACGCTGAACTTCCGGATGAGCATCCCCCGCTACACGGAGGTGCTGCCCGGTGGCAGCCTGCGCTTCCTGCCCTTCGGCACGGGACGCACGTACCAGCAGGCCTACGCCGCGCTCGCCGAGCGTCGCTTCGACCTGGTCATGCAGGGCCCGTGGCTCAACACGTTCGCGCTGCGCTACACGCTGCCGGGCGGCTACACGGTGGCGGAGCTGCCGCAGGCCGTGGAGGAGCAGACGCCCTTCGGTCGCCTCAAGCTCTCCTACCGCGTGGAGCAGGGCACGCTCATCGCCGAGGGCGAAGTGGCCCTCACCCAGGCGCGCATCAAGGCGGAGGACTACCCGAAGTTCCGTGAGTTCCTCGGCCGCGTGGACCGCGCCTTCGGTCGCCGCGTCCTCTTGCAGGGCCCGGGCGTGAAGACGGCGTCGCGCTAGCGTCGTCCGTGACTCGCGGGGCTCAGGTGAGCAGCCCCGCGAGCAGGCGCCGCAGCTCCACGGGTCCCTCCTGACGGTACGCCGCGCGCGTGGGCTTGTTGCCCACGTGAATCGTCAGCCCGCCCTCGGGCACGGCGGCGAAGAGGTCCTCGTCCGTGCGGTCATCTCCGGCGGCCACCACCAGGGCGTCGTCGGGTTGGCCATCCAGGATGGACGTCACCACGCGGCCCTTGTGCACGCCGCGCGGCCGCACCTCCACCACCTTGTCGCCGGGGAGGATGTCCATGGGCTCCTGCGCGAAGACTTCGTACAGGTGCAGGCGCAGCTCGCGAGACTGGAGCGCACCGAACTCCGGGTCGACCAGTCGGTAGTGCCACGCGAGCGACGCGGTCTTCTCCTCCACGAACGAGCCCGGCACCCGCTCCGCGAAGGACTTGAGCACGGGCCTGGCGCGGTCCTTCCACTCGAAGGCCGCGCCCGGCAGCATCGCCCACGACTTCCCGGGCCCCTCGCGCGTCCACAGGCCGTGCTCGGCGTGCAGGCCCAGCGGCAGGTGTCCGAACCATGCCTCCAGCGTCTCGCGAGGCCGACCGCTCACCACGTGCACGGACGTGTTCGGCCGCGTGGCCAGTTGCTCCAACAAGGTCATCAACTCCGCGTCCGGCGAGGCCTGCTCCGGCGTGGGCGCGAAGCCCACCAGCGTCCCGTCGTAGTCCAGGAGGAGCACCAGGTGCGGCGCGGCCCGCATGCGCGCGAGCGCCTCGGCGCCGCTCTCCGGACGCGCCCTCGCCGTGACGGCGGGCAGGGACTGCAGGCGCTCCAGGAAGGCGTTCACCCACCAGTGCACGTCGCGGGTCTTCACCTGCTCGCGCAGGGCGCGCATGCGGGCGCGGCGCTCATCCTCGCCCATCTCCAGCGCTAGCTCGATGGCGTCCGCCATGGCCTCCACGTCGTACGGATTGATGACCACGGCCTCGCGCAGCTCGGCGGCGGCGCCGGCGAACTCGCTCAGCACCAGCACGCCATCCTCATCCGGACGCGCCGCGCAGAACTCCTTGGCCACCAGGTTCATGCCGTCGCGCACGGGCGTCACCAGCATGACGTCCGCGGCGCGGTAGAGGCCGGTGAGCTGCCGCTCGCCCACGGAGCGGTAGAGGTAGTGCACGGGCACGTTGTCCACCGTGCCGTAGAGGCCGTTGATGCGCCCCACGAGTTCGTCCACCGTCTCGCGATACGCGGCGTAGGCGTCCACCTGCGTGCGGCTCGGCACCGCCACCTGGATGAAGCGCAGCCGCGAGCGCCACGCGGGCTCGCGCTCCAACAGGCGCTGCACCGCGAGCAACCGCCGCGGAATGCCCTTCGTGTAGTCGAGCCGATCGATGCCCAGCAGGATGCGCTGCCCCTGCGCCCGACTGCGGATGGACGTCACCTCCTGGAGGACGCCGGGGTCCTTCGCCAGTGACTCGAAGGCCGCCGCGTCGATGCCCATGGGGAACGCGCCCACCCGCACCTGGCGCCCCTGCCAGTGGACACAGTCGATGTCCGTGTCCAGGCCGAGCTGCCGCGTCAGCGAGCCCGAGAAGTGCCGCACGTAGCTCACCGTGTGGAAGCCGATGAGGTCCGCGCCGAGCAAGCCGCGCAGGAGTTCCTCGCGGTGCGGCAGCGTGCGGAAGATTTCAGAGGATGGGAACGGGATGTGGTGGAAGTAACCGATGCGCGCCTCGGGCAGGCGCTGGCGCAGCAAGCCGGGCACCAGCATGAGCTGGTAGTCGTGCACCCAGACCGTGTCCCCGGGCTGATAGTGGCGCGCGACCAGGTCCGCGAAGCGCTCGTTGACCTTGCGATAGGTGTCCCAGTCGCGGTCCTGGCGGGGGATGCGGTCGAGCAGGTAGTGACACAGCGGCCAGAGGACCCGGTTCGAGTAGCCCTCGTAGTAGCGGCTCACTTCGCTGGCGGACAGGTACAGCGGCACGCAGCGCTGCGCCGCGAGCTGGGACTCCACCTGTCCGCGCTGCTGCGGCGACAGGCGCGACACGTCGCCAGGCCAGCCAAGCCACATGCCCTCGGAGCGCGCGTGGGGCCGACTCAGGCCCGTGGCCAGGCCACCGGCGCTGCGCACCACGGAGACGCTCTCCTTCTCCACCTTGACGGTGACGGGCAGTCGGTTCGAGACGAGAAGGAGTCGAGACATGGTCCCTCGACCTGTATTCATTCTCGTCGGGAATGGCTACCACTGGAGCGAGGGCGTGCCGGATGCTGGACCGCCCCGAGCGTCCGACTCCAGTACCAGGAGACTGTCACCCAACAGGGCCACGCGCGCGCGGGTGAGGTATGAACGGCCCATCATGCGCGGCCCTCCGTCGCTCTCCGCGTCCTCCACTGCGAACCTCGAACCGGGCGTGCCCGGGCCCGAGCGGCCGCCCCTGCGTTTCCGGCGGCGGTTGCTCGCGGTGATGCTCGTGACGGGGCTCGTTCCCCTCGTCCTCTTGGGCCTGCTCGCGCAGGGTGCGCTGGAGCGCGTGCTCTCCGTGTCCATCGCGCCCGTGGAGCGCGTGCTGGAGGACGTCGCCTCCGAGATGGATGCGCGAGGGCTTCCTCAAGATGCGCTGCGCGAAGCGCGGCTCAACCTCGCGCAGGCGGAGCTGGCACGGCGCGCCCTCGCGCGGAGGGTCCCCGCGTTCATCGCGGGCCTCGTGCTCGTCGCGGCCGTGCTGCTCGCGGGGGCGGCCGTGCTGCTGGGCCGCGCCCTCACCCGCCCCATCGTCACGCTCACCGACGGTATGTGGGCCTACGCGCGCGGAGACCTGGGCGTTCGACTGCCCACCCCGGAGCCTCCACGCGACGAGCTTCAGTTCCTCCTCGCGCGCTTCAACCACATGGGCCAGGAGCTGCTCGCCCAGCGAGATCGCCTCCGCGCCGCCGAGCAGATCGCCGCGTGGCAGGACGTGGCCCGCGCGCTCGCACACGAGCTGAAGAATCCGCTCACGGCAATGAAGTTGTCGCTCGCGCGTCTGTCCCGGACGGATGCGAGCACCGCCCCCGACCCCACCCGCATCGCCGAGGCCGTGGCCCTCCTCCAGGAAGAGGTGGACCTCCTGATGCGCATGACGCAGAGCTTCTCCACCTTCGCGAGACTGCCGGCCGCGCGCTTCCAGCCCGTCGCGCTGAGGCCGCTGCTCGCCGAGGTGTGCGCGCTCTATCAGGGCACCTCGCCCGTTCCGGTGGAGCTGCTCTCGGATGAGGACACCGCGCTGCACGCCGACCCCGATGGCCTGCGCCGCCTCTTCGGCAATCTCGTGAAGAACGCCACCGAGGCCTCGCTGCCCGGCGCGGGCCCCGTGCGCGTGCGCATCGAGCCGCGTGACGCTCGCGCGGTGCGCGTCATCATCCACGACCGGGGCCCCGGCATCCCGCATGTGGTGGAAGGCCCCGCGCTCACCCGCGGACTCTTCAGCACCAAGCCCGAGGGCAGCGGACTGGGCTTGCCCATCGCGCAGAAAATCGTCCACGAGCACGGCGGCGTGTTGCGCCTGGAGCCCTCACCCGAGGGCGGTACGCTGGCGCTGGTGGACCTCCCCCTCTCTCCGCCCACGCCCCTCGCATGAAGCCCGGCCTTCGCGTTCTCGTCGTCGATGATGACTCCGGCGTCCTCAAGGCCCTGCGCGGGCTGTTGGGGGACGAGGGCTTCACCGTCCTCGAAGCCTCGTCCGCCGCCGAGGCCTCGCGCCTCCTGCTCGATGCGTCCACGCCTCCGCCCGCGCTGATGTTGTTGGACCTGCGCATGCCCGGAGAGACGGGCCTGGAGCTGCTCGCGCGCCTGCCTCGGCCCCTGCCCGCGCCCGTGGTCGTCCTGTCCGGTGAAGCCTCTCCCGCCGAGGCGGTGCAGGCCCTGAAGCTGGGCGCCACCGACTTCGTGGAGAAGCCGCCGTCCCCCGAGCGGCTCCTCACCGCCCTGCGCAACGCGCTGGCGTTGGACACCCTGCGCGAGGAGCGCGAGCGGCTGCTCGGTGAGCTGGCTCGACCCGGGCACCTCGTGGGGGACAGTCCCGCCATGGAGTCGCTGCGACAGCTCATCACGCGCGTGGGGCCTCGCGACACCGCGGTGCTGATCACCGGCGAGACGGGCACGGGCAAGGAGCGCGTGTCGCGCGCGTTGCACCTCGCCTCGGGACGCAAGGGGCGACTGGTCGCCGTCAACTGCGCGGCCATCCCCGCCACGTTGCTGGAGAGCGAGCTGTTCGGCCACGAGAAGGGAGCGTTCTCCGGCGCGCTGTCTCGGCGCGTGGGCCGCATCGAGCAGGCCCAGGGCGGCACGCTGCTGCTCGATGAAATCGGAGACATGCCGCTGGAGCTTCAGGCCAAGCTCTTGCGCGTCCTGGAGACGAAGGAAGTGGAGCGGCTGGGCGGAACGACGCCCGTGCCGGTGGACGTGCGCATCCTCGCGGCCACGCACCAGGACCTGTCCCGAGGCGTGAAGGAAGGCCGCTTCCGACAGGACCTGCTCTTCCGCCTCAATGTCCTGCCGCTCCAGGTTCCGCCGCTGCGCGAGCGACTGGAGGACCTGTTGCCGCTGGCCCGCGCCTTCGCGGCGGAGTTCGCGGGCCATCACGTGTCCCTTGAACTCCAGCCGGGAGCAGAGGCCGCGCTGCGCGCCTATCCCTGGCCCGGCAACGTGCGCGAGCTGCGCAACGTCGTCGAGCGCGCCAACCTCCTGCGCGGCGAGGGCCCGCTGAGCTTGAGCGCGGCCTCGCTCGGCGCGCCGACCGCACCCGCGCGAGGACCGAGCCCGAAGCTCACCGAGAAGAGCTACCGCGAGCACGTGGAGGACTTCGAGCGCGACCTCATCCGCGCCGCGCTCCAAGAGGGTGAAAGCATCGCGGGCGCAGCGCGGATCCTCCAGGTGGATCGCGGCAACCTCTATCGCCGCATCCGAGCGCTGGGGCTCCCCGTCACCTAACCCGCGCTCACCAGCGCGAGGGCTGGGAGGCCAGCCAGTCCTCGCCTCCTCGAACAGATTCGACAGGCACCGCGTGCGCGCGGGCCCGCTTTCGCACCCAATGCTTGAAGTCATTCAATCATCCACGACACGAGCGCCCCGGGTCCCAGCGTGCAGCGCGCCCGACGCAGCGCACTCGGACCTTCCCTGCCCTTCATGTCGTCCGCCGCCCATGTGTTACGGCGGCACGAGCGAAGAGGCATGATGACGCCGCGCGGCCCCACTCCCTCAGGAACGTCCGATGTGGAACTCACATCGCGCGGGAACATCAGGATGTGGCCGTGACATCTCGCAGGCGAACTCTCGCCAGTCCTTTCGGGCACTTGCCCTGAACCTCCGGTTGGAACGGCCCGTGCTCTCTCTGTCGCGCATGAAACGCACCGCGCTTCTGATCTCGCTCCTCTCGCTGACGGCCACCGCGCAGTCCCAGCCGAACGCGGCTCCACCGGCCCCAGCATCGGCCCCCACACAGCCCAAGGCTCCGGCCTCGTCCGCGAGCCCCGGAGCAACGACCTCCGCGCAGCCCAAGGCCGCATCCGCGAGCCCCGCAGCGCCGACCTCCGCGCAGCCCAAGGCCACGCCCGCGAGCCCCGGAACGCCGACCTCCGCACCCGCCGCGCAGCCCGAAGCGCCGGCCTCCGCACCCGCCGCTCGCGCCGAGGCGCCGACTTCCGCTCCCTCAGAACAGACAGAGACGCCGGCCACTCGCTCCGAAGCGGAGACGCTGACCGCACGTGCTCGCGCGGACGAGACGGGCGCGACCGTGTCTTTCTCCGTCCGGGGTTCGGCGAACCGGCACCGCTGCCCCGAGCCGGACTGGGACGACGACGAGGACACCGGGGGCAGCTCGGTCCTCGCGCCGCTGCGACTGAGCATCGATGGCCGCGCGCATGACGTCGGCCGCATCGAGCTGCATGGACTCCAGCGCCTCGACGCGGGCCAGGTGCGCGCGCTCGTGGGCATCCCCGAGGCGGGCGCGGTCGATGCGCGACAGGCGGATGTCCTGCTGCATCGGCTGGCCCGCACGGGACTCTTCGCGCGCGTGGAGCCTCGCGTGCAGATGGCGGAGGGCGCCCCCACGGTGCTCGACGTCATGCTGGAGGAGAACCCGCTCGTCACCAGCGTCACCTTCGAGGGCCTCCAGGACGTGCAGGCCCGCGAGCTGATGGACTCCCTCTTCTTCCGCACGGCGGACCTCCGCGACGACGACTCGGAGGACGAGGACGACGACGAGCGCCCCGCGGGCTTCGTGGCCACCCTGCGCATCCACGGAGCAACCGGCTCCCTGTCGGTGTCGCGTCCGTGCGCGTCCAGCGAGCCACCCGCCGCGTGGCTCGCGCATGTGGAGCACGGCGTCTTCCGTCCCGGCCTCGTGCTGGGAGGAATTCCGCGCGCGCTGGAGCATGCGCTGCGCGAGCTGCGCGACGACGGCTACCTGCTCGCGAACCTGGACGCGGAGCTGGATGCCCAAGGCCGCTTGCGCGTGCGGGTGGACGAGGGCCGCTTGGAAGACGTGGACGTGCGCGGCGTGGACGCGGACACCGCGGCGCAGGTGCGCGAGGCCCTCGGGTTGAACAAAGGCGATGTGTTCCTGCGCAGCGATGCCCGCCGCGCGGCCCGCCGCCTGGAGTCGAGGCTGCCTTTCCTCCGACTGCAGAACGTGGGCGATGACGGCCTGGACCACAAGGGTGAGGTCCGCGCCACCGAGGAGTCCGTCCCCGACGGCGGCCGGCGCTATCACGCCGCCATCGCCGAGGAGCAACCGCGACACTCCACCCACGAGTCGACGGACGACGAGTGGAGATGGACGCGCTACTTCGGCGAGGGCTCGTGGGACTGGGACACGGAGGGCCTCTCGCTGGAGGGTCGCAAGCTCGTCGTCTACCTGCGCCCGCGCCCCATCTCGCTGCGGCTCCTCCCGCTGCCGGTCCACACGCAGGTGACGGGCTTCGCGCCCGGCGTGACGACGCAGCTTCGCGCCTGGGACCCGCGCAACCGAGTGAACCCCACGGTGGACGCGGCGCTCTTCATTCCGCTGCGCCTGCGGCACCAGGAGATTCCGGATGATCCCGAGGGCACGCGCCGGCAGCGCAAGCTGAACCTGTTGGCGGGCCTGAAGGTGCAGATTCCCGCCGCCGCCGTAGCGGAACTCGGCGTGCAGGCGCATGACTTCACCGACACGGCCGACCGCTGGCGCATGGGCGACATCGACTCGGCGCTCTATTCGTTCCTCATCAACCGGCCGGACCGAGAGTACTTCCGACGCAAGGGCCTCGCGGCCTTCGCCACGGTGCGCTGGACGGACACCGCGCTCGTCGGCGTCGAGTACCGCAACGACCGCTACGAGTCGATGCAGCCCTTCGCGCCGCCCCTGAGCCTGTTCCGTCGCGACTCCGCGCCCTTCATCAACTCGCCGGTGAGCGAGGGCCGCTTCGAGTCCGTGGTGGCGCGCCTGGAGTACGCCAGCGAGGCCAAGGCCTCGACGAAGGTGGGCTCGCTCTTCCGCACGCCGGAGACGTCCCTGTTCCATCTGGAAGAGGACGATGACCGCCGCCTCTCGCTGCGCAGCCTCGTCACGCTGGAGGTGGGCCACGGCCCGAATGCGGACGGCGCGGATGCTCGCTTCTGGAAGCTGCTGGCGGACACGACGGCGGAGCTTCCGACGGGGTGGCACTCGGGCCTCCAGCTCCGCGCGCGCGTGGCGGGCGGTCATGCCCTGCCCTTGCAGAAGCAGGAGAGCCTGGGCGGATGGACCGCGCTGCGCGGCTACGGCTTCAAGGAGTTCCGCGGCGACGTGTCGGTGCTCGGCACCTGTGAGTACCGCTGGCACGCCTTCGGCCTCTTCGCCGACGTGGGCACGGTGCACGGCACCGAGGGCTGGACGGATGCGCGGCTGGGCGCGGGCGGCAGCTTCCACTTCGGAGACGGCGTGCGCTTCGACGTCGCATGGCGCACGGACGACAAGGCTTCGGCGACGCCCGAGGCCCGCCTGTTCTTCGAGCGGACCTTCTGAGGCCCATGCGACGTTACGTGAAGCGGACCGGGCAGTGGCTCGGCGCGGCGTGGATGGCCGCGACGGGACTGCTCGCGTCCAACGCGCGCGCGGACGAGCCTCATGTCGCCTGCGTCGCGACGGTGTCCGGGCGGCGCGTGCTGGTGAAATCGCAGGCCTTCTCGTTCATGTCGTCGGAGCTGGACCGGTTGGTGCGACTGGGGCTCGCCGGCAAGCTGGAGGTCGAACTCACGCTCCTGCGCAAGCGCGCGCTCTGGTTCGACACGCGGGTGGAGGGCGCCGTGCTCACGCAGGTGCTGGCCTTCACGCGCGGAGGCTATGTGCTCGACGGGAGACCCCTCGCCTCGGCGACGGAGCCACTGGATTTGGAGCGCGTGGCCTGGTCGCTGGAGACCACTCCCGCCGCCGATGAGCGCTGGGTGGTGCGGATCAACGTACGGCTCCACGTGGTGACCGCGGCGAGCCTGGGCCGAGTCGCCGAGTGGCTCACCCAGGGCCCGGACGATGGCGAAGCCCGCTCGCCCTTGTCGAAGACCTTGCTGAGGTCCGTGGCCGAGGACCTGGCGCGCGACGCCTCTGGCCGGTGCGACGTCACCCGCGTCCCCTGAAAGTCCCAGCCGTCTCCACGTCAACTTTCACGCGCCCGGCCTCGTCGCCGGGCGCGAAGGAGCGTCATGCGCCTTCTCATTCCGCTGATGCTGCTGAGCCTCGGAGTCATCGAGCCACACCTGCCGCGCCTGCTGCGAGAGCCCGCGCGCAGCGCACGTCGCGCCCTGGAGACGCGCGACACCCCAGCCCCCGTCCCACCCGGAGCCGTGCGCGTCTTCATGCCCGACCCCTCAGCGCCGTTGGGAGCGCACGTGCCGGTCCTCTACCTGGGGGGAGGACAGGCGCTGTTCCTCCCCGAGGGCGCAAGAGAGGTCCGCGCGACCCGAGTGCCCTCCCCCAGCGAGTTGGTCTCACTCATCCGTCGCCGGGACATCGTCATCGTCACGATGGACGCGGAGGCGCCCTCGGCGGAGGTCATCCCGCGCTGACGCGCGCTAGGTCGCCACGCGCACGAGCGCGCGCCCGAAGTTCTCGCCTCGGAACAGGCCCGCGAAGCCCGCGGGCGCGGCGTCCAGTCCCTCCACCACGTGCTCGCGGTATCGCAAGCTCCCATCCCGCAACCAGCCCGAGAGTTCGGCGCGCGCCGCGGCGAAGCGCTCCGCGTGGTCCAGCACCACGAAGCCCTCCATCCGCAAGCGGCGGGTGATGAGATGCGTCGTGTTCTTGAGGCCCACGCGCTCGCGCGGTGGCACGCCGTAGTCCGCCACGAGCCCGGACACCACGACGCGGCCCCGCATCGCCATGCACGCAAGGCCCGCGTCGAGCACCGCGCCGCCCACGTTGTCGAGGAAGACGCTGGCCCCCGCGGAGCAGGCCCGCTGAAGCGCGGCCTCCAGGTCCACCTCCGCGCGATGATCCACGGCCACGTCGAAGCCCAGCGTGTCCACCAGCCAGCGGCACTTGGCGGCGCCGCCCGCGATGCCCACCACGCGCGCGCCCAGCCGCTTCGCGAGCTGCCCCGCGAGGGAGCCCACCGCGCCCGCCGCCGAGGACACCAGCACCGTGTCGCCTGCGTTCGGACGACCCAGCTCCAGGATGCTGAAGTGCGCCGTCATCCCGGGGATGCCCAACACGCCCAGCTCCGCGGACACCGGCTCCACGCCCGCCTCCACCTTGCGCAGCCCGCGAGTCCCCACCACCGCGTGCTCGCGCCACCCCCACGCGCCCACCACTCGGTCGCCCGCCGCGTAGCGCGGATGCCGTGACTCCAGCACCTCGCCCACCGCCGCGCTGGGGATGACCTCGCCGGGCTTCAGCGCGGGAGCGTAGGAGTCCACGCCGCCCAGCCGCGCGAGCGTGCCGGGATCCAACGAAGAGAACAGCGTGCGCACGCGCAGCTCACCGTCCCCGGGCTCCGGCACCGCGTCTGACTCGAGGCGGAACTGCTCCGGCTCCGGCAGCCCGGGAATGTGCCGAGCCAGGACGATCCGACGACTGGTGATGACACCCATGCGCGCCTCCCTCGTACCGAGGCGTCACCATGGTGTCTCCGTGGCCTCATGGCAACCGGACGGACGGCCCCCCTAGGCTGCCGCGCATGACGAGCCCTGCCCGTGAGCTGCCCTCCGACACCCCGCTGTGGACCCGCCTCCAGACGCTCGCGCCCCAAGTGGCCGCGCGCTCGGAGGAGATCGAAGCGGCACGCACCCTGCCCAAGGACCTCGTGCGAGCGCTGGCGGAGACGGGCCTCTTTCGCGCGGTGGTGCCCGAGGCCTATGGCGGCCTGGAGCTGCACCCCGCTCGGACCTTCGAGGCGCTGGAGCTGCTCGCGCGCGCGGATGGATCCGCGGGCTGGTGCGCGATGATTGGCGCGGCGACGGCGGTGACGTCAGGCTGGCTGCCCGAGTCGGCCGCGCGCGACATCTTCTCCGCGCCGGAGGTCATCACCGGCGGCGTGGCGGCGCCCTTCGGACGCGCCGAACGCATCGACGGCGGCTACCGCGCCACGGGCCATTGGACGTGGGCGAGCGGCAGCCAACACTGTGACTGGCTCGTGGGAGGCGTGGTGGTGACGGAGGGAGGCACGCCCCGCATGCAGGCCCCTGGCATCCCGGAGACCCGGCTGCTCTTCTTCCCCGCGAAGCACGTGGTGCTGCACGACACGTGGTTCGCGTCAGGACTCTGCGGCACGGGCAGCGGAGACATGGCGGTGACGGAGGTCTTCGTGCCCGAGACTCACGGCTTCTCGTTGATGACAGGGCGTCCCACCGTGGACCGCCCGCTGTTCCGCTTCCCCGTGTTCGGAATGCTCGCGCTGGGAATTCCCGCGGTCGCGTTGGGCATCGCGCGCCGGGCCATCGACGAACTCGTGGCGCTCGCGTCCCAGAAGAAGCTCCTCACGGAGCGGCGACTGCTGGCCGCGCGCCCCGCCGTGCAGGAGGCCGTGGCCGACGCCGAGGCCACCCTGCGCTCGGCCCGTGCGTTCGCGCTCGAAACCATCCACGCGGCCTTCGACGAGGCCACGCGTCAGGAGGTCTCGGTCCGCACGCGCGCGGAGCTGCGGCTCTCGCTCACCCACGCCACGCGGAGCGCCGCGCGCGTGGTGGACCGGATGTATGAGGCCGCGGGAGGCACCGCGGTCTTCCGCGCGAGCCCGCTCCAGCGCTGCTTCCGCGACATCCACACGGCCACCCAGCACGCCATGGTCGCACCGCCCACGCTGGAGTTGATTGGCGGCCATCTCCTGGGGCAGCCCACGGACACCTCGCGCCTGTGACTTAGAGCACCGACGCCAGCGTGGCCACGGCGGTCCGCAGCGAGGCGGTCTCCACGCCGGAGAAGCCCAGCACGAGTCCTCGCGTTCGCCGGGGTCCCAGGTAGTGGATGGACAAGGGCCGTGGATCCAACCCGCGCTGGGCCGCCCGAGCAACGAGCGCCACATCGTCCTCGCGCCCCGCCAGCGTCACGGCCACATGCATCCCCGCGTCCGCCGACCCCACCGGCCGCAGGCGCTCCGAGGCCGCGCGGCGAAGGCCATCCAGCAGGGCCTCGCGGCGCTCGGCGTACAGCCCTCGCATGCGTCGCACGTGCGCGGTGAAGTGGCCGCGCTCCATGAAGTCCGCCATGGCGGCCTGGGAGAGCGGCGCCGTGTGTCCGTCCGTCAGGGCCTTCGCGCGACTGAACGGCTCCACGAGCGCCTCGGGCAGCACCAGGTACGCCAGCCGCAGCGAGGGAAACATCACCTTGTTGAAGGTGCCCACGTACAGCACGCGTCCCGCGTCGTCCAAGCACTGCATGGCGGAGAGCGGACGGGACGTGTAGCGGAACTCGCTGTCGTAGTCGTCCTCCACCACCCACGCTCCCGCGCGCCGCGCCCAGTCGAGCAGCGCCAGCCGACGCGGCAGGCTCATCGTGAGGCCGAGCGGGTATTGATAGGACGGCGTCACGTAGGCCAAGCGGGCCTCGGGCGCGCGCGCGATGCCGTGCTCCACGCGCAGCCCCTCGTCATCCACCGGAACGGAGATGAGTCGAGCCCCAGCGAGTGAGAACACGGCGCGCGCGCCCAGGTAGCCTGGCTCCTCCAGCCACACCGCGTCCCCGGCCTCCAGCAGCAGGCGCGCCACCAGGTCCAGCGCCTGTTGCGTGCTGGAGACGATGAGCACCTGCCGCCATCCGCAGCGAACCCCGCGAGACGCCGCCACGTAGGCGGCCACGGCCTCGCGCAAGGGACGCCAGCCCGCCTCGTCGCCATAGGCCAGCAGCCGCGCGCCCTGGCTCCGCCCCTGGCGCTGGAGCGAGCGCCGCCAGAGCGACAAGGGGAACGCCTCCAGCGCGGGCATGCACGGGGTGAGCGGGAGAAGGTCCGCGGGCTGCTCCGGGAGGATCAGCTCGGACACCCGTCGCGCCCGCCCCTTCAACACAGGCGGGGGCACCGGGCGTCGCGAGGCCGCGCGAGTCGCCCCATGCGGCGGACGGGCGTGCTCGGGCAGCGCCACCACCGAGCCCGAGCCTACGCGCCGCTCCAACAGTCCCTCCGCGTCGAGCTGCGCGAAGGCCTGCTCCACCGTGTTGCGAGACAACCCCAGCCGCTCCGCCAACGCGCGCGTGGATGGCAAGCGGCTGCGCGGCGCCAGGCCGCCCGTGAGGATGGCCTCCCGCAGCCGCTCATAGAGCTGCCGATGCAGCGGGCCCTGCTCGTGGCGCAGCCCTTGGAGCGAGGGAAGGAAGAACGAGGGAGATGCGCCGCGTGGCATGTCGCGCGAGCCTAACGTGTCCCGAGCCCGAGCCGGGACCGAGCCGCTACACCTCGCCTTGCATCCCGAACACCGGGACGCCGCGCGGCAGCGTGCCCTCAGTGGGGAAGCCCTCCTTCACCCAATACTCGATGCCGCCCAGCAGCTCCTTCACGCGGAAGCCCAGCGCGGACAAACGCACGGCGGCCCGCGTGGCGCCGTTGCAGCCCGGGCTCCAGCAATACACGACGATGACATCCTCCTTGGACAGCGCCGCCGTCGTCTCGGCCGAGAGCGTGCGCGTCGGCAGGTTGAGCGCGCCCGGAATGTGTCGCCGCGCGTAGGCCTCGGGTGAGCGGGTGTCCACCACGACGAAGCCCTTGCACCCGCGCTCCAGGTCCAGCTTCAGGTCGGCCGCGTCCGTCTCCACCGACAGCTTGGCCAGGAAGTGCTCGCGCGCGGCCTCCGGCGACGCCGCGGGGGTTTCCAGCACGAAGGAGAAGTGGGGCGTGTGACTCGGGGTGGCGGGACGCATGATGGGCTCCTGGGCGGAACGACGAACGGGCGGCACTATCGTCCCGAAGTGGTCTCCCCAAAAGGTCCACTTCCGCTCGGAAGATGGGACCACTTTCGCTCGCCTGCTCGCTCAGTCACGGGCACCCCACGGGTTCCCCTGCTACCGCATGAGAAAATGCGACCCACGTCGTCACTCGGCGGACAGCATGCGTGAAATCTTCTGTTCCATGTCTTTGATTGAAGCCTGACGTGAAACACCGACACATTCCGTGTTGACCGAACTTGCAAGGTTTTCTGGTTGGAGCGTTAGAATGGTTGTCGCAACACGACGGTCAACCAAGGAGGCTGTCATGGCCAACAGGCAGATGATGGATGTCCTGGTGCACAGCTCGGAGCTCCCGTGGAAGCCGCTGGGCCCGGGAACGGCATACCGGCTGCTGAGGGTGAGCGCGGAGACGGGGGTGTGGACCGTGATGCTGAAGATGGAGGCAGGCGCCGTCTTCGCTCCGCACAAGCACCTGGGCGCCGCGGAGATCTTCATGCTCCAGGGCCTCACTCGAGACAGGCAGGGTCTGACCCGCACGGGGGACTACCTGTACGAGCCCATCGGCGTGGAGCACGAGGCCACCACGGCCATCGAGGACTCGCTCATCCTCTTCACCGCGCACGGCCCCATCGCCTTCTACAACGACAAGGGCGGCATCGGCATGGTGCTGGACTGGGAGTTCTTCGCACAGGCGGAGTCCCAGGACCCGAACCTGAGCATCAAGAAGGCCGCCTGAGACGGATTGCCACACACCTCACGGGCTGACTCGGGGTGTCTGGCTATCACCGGCGGTGTCTGTCTTTACCTGTCGTCCCCCCGCACGGCCGCGTCCTCTTCGTTCCATCGGGAACGGAGGGACAGGCCGCCTCGCATTCCGCGCCGCGCGCGCCCTCAAAGCAGCATAGGATGCGCGCGCCATGCGCACTCGCCTCCTGACCCTGGGTTTCCTCTGCCTCGCACTGACCGCCTGCTCCAAGGACAAGGAGAAGGAAGGACAGTCTGGGGGCAAGCCGTCCACGACGACCGCGCCGCAGAGCGTGGAGTTGAACACCGACGCCGCCACCGCCAAGGGCTGGCAGAAGAAGGCCCTGGAGGGCCAGGAGCTCTTCGCGACCCTGACGACGAACCAGGGCGTCATCGTCGTGAAGCTCTTCTCCAAGGACGCGCCCAAGACGGTGTCCAACTTCGTGGGCCTGGCCAGCGGCGAGCAGCCGTGGATTGACCCGGCCACGGGCCAGCGCGTGGAGGGACGCCCGCTGTACAACGGCCTCACCTTCCACCGCGTCATCCCCGGCTTCATGATTCAGGGCGGCGACCCCACCGGCACGGGCCGGGGCAGCCCGGGCTACCGCTTCGAGGATGAGTTCCAGGGCACCCACTCGTTCGACAAGCCGGGCATCCTGGCCATGGCCAACGCGGGCCCGCGCACGAACGGCAGCCAGTTCTTCATCACCACCTCCACGCCCGCGTACCTCAACGGCCGCCACACCATCTTCGGTGAGGTGGTGAAGGGCTACGAGGTGGTGGAGAAGATCGCCAACGTGGCCCGGGACGCGCAGGACAAGCCCGCGGAGCCGGTGGTCATCCAGTCCATCCAGGTGAGCGACTCGCAGCCGTGACGAACCTGCGCATGCGCCAGGTCGCGACGCGACTCGGTGACCTGGAGTGCCGCGTGGTGGACGCGCTGCCCGAGGGCGCCACGCCCTCGCTGGCCGTCGTCCTGTGCCATGGCTTCGGCGCGCCGGGGACGGACCTCGTCTCCCTGGCGCCGGAGCTGGCTTCGCTGGAGCCTCGGCTCGCCGAGTCCGTCCGCTTCGTGTTCCCCGCCGCGCCGCTGACGCTCGCCGAGTTGGGCATGCCCGCGGGGCGCGCGTGGTTCCACCTGCCGCCCGAGCTGCTCATGGGGCAGGAGCGGGACTGGACGCGCTTCACGCAGGAAGTGCCCGCGGGGATGCCAGCCGCGCGCCGCGCCGTGATGAACACCGTGTCCGCGCTGTCCGCCGCCACTCGGCTTCCTTACGGCCGCATCGTGCTGGGCGGCTTCAGCCAGGGCGCCATGGTGACGACGGACGTCTCGCTGCGATTGGAGGAGGCTCCCGCGGGCTTGAGCATCCTCTCCGGCACGCTCACGGCGGAGCCGGAGTGGCGGACTCGCGCCGCGGCTCGCAAGGGGCTGCCCGTGTTCCAGGCCCATGGCCGCTACGACCCGGTGCTGCCCTTCCAGGAGGCCGAGCGGCTGCGCGACCTGCTGGTGGAGGCCGGCCTGGCGATGGAGTTCCTACCTTTCGACGGGCCCCACACGATTGCGTCCGAGGAGCTGGAGCGACTGGCCGCCTTCCTCGTGGCGCGGCTGTAGCGGGCGCGAGCGACGCGGGAGGCGCGCATGTACCACGCGAGGGAGCTGACGGTGTCCACCCGAGGTCGCGACTTCGTGGACATCACCCGCGACGTGCAGGAGGCGGTGCGCGAGAGCGGCGCGAAGCAGGGCCTGTGCACCGTGTTCCTGCATCACACCAGCGCGTCGCTCATCCTCTGCGAGAACGCCGACCCAGACGTGCGCCGCGACCTGGAGGCGTTCTGCTCGCGGCTCGTGCGAGATGGGGATCCGCTGTTCCAGCATGACGCGGAGGGGCCGGATGACATGGCCGCGCACATCCGCACGGTGCTGACGCACAGCTCGCTCACCGTGCCGGTGAAGCATGGCGCGGCGGACCTGGGCACCTGGCAGGGCGTCTACGTCTGGGAGCACCGCACGTCGCCCCACCGGCGTCGCGTCACCGTGTCGGTGCTCGGCGGCTGAACGTCGCGCGGCTACTTTCGCTCCAGCAGCGCGAGCCGCAGCCCCAGGCCCACGAACACCGCGCCCGTGACGCGCTGGAACCACGGCGTGCCGCCGAGCCGCTGCTTCGTCCACCGCCCCGCCCCGCTCGCCACCCACGCCACGCACGCGAGCACCAGCGTGCCGGACACGTTGAACATCACGCCGAGCAGCACGAACTGCCCCGTCACCGCCCCGCGCGCCGGGTCCACGAACTGAGGCAGGAAGGCGAGGAAGAACAGCGCCACCTTCGGGTTCAGCACGCTGGTGACGATGCCCTGGCGGAAGATGGCGCCCATGCGCGCGCGCTCCACGACGGGGGCCTGGAGCGTGGCGGGCACCTTGCTCAACAGGGACTTGAGCCCGAGGAACACGAGATACGCGGCGCCAGCGTACTTCACGACCGCGAAGGCGAACGGCACCGCCATCAGCATGCCGGACAGGCCCGCCGCGATGGCGAACGTGTGCACCAGGCCACCCATCGCGATGCCGAACGCGGAGACGAAGCCCGCCTTGCGTCCCTCGCTGGCCGAGCGCGCGAGGACATAGAGCATGTCCGGCCCCGGCGTGACGTTGAGGGTGAGCGTCGCGGCGAGGAACACCAGGAGCGTGGAGATGGGGGGCATGGGCTCACTCTAATCCGAGCAAGTCCCTGTGGCCGTACCCGCTCAGCGCGTGTTCACCGCGACGGACACCTTGCGGCCGGGCTTGGACATGACGCGCGACTGCCCACGGATGCGCACCCAGGAGCCTGGGACGTCGTGCGTCGCATGGACCATGGACCAGCCCAGGGGAACCTCCGGTGCGGTCCACGCGTAGAGGGCCCGTGCGTCCTTGGGCGCCAGGTTGATGCAGCCATGGCTCACGGGCTCGCCGAAGCGGTCATGCCAGTAGGCCGTGTGCAGCGCGAAGTCGCCCTGGAAGAACATGGTCCACGGCACCGTGGCCACCGTGTACGAGGCCATGCCCGTGCGGCCTCGCATGTCGGCCTCCGCGAACTTGACCCAGATGCGATAGAGGCCCTCGGGCGTGTCGGTGCCCGGAGCGCCGGACGAGATGAGCGTCGCGTAGACAGGCCGCTCGCCCTCGTAGGCCACGAGCACCTGCGCATCCAGGTCCACGTCCAGCCAGCGCTCGCCGGGCTCGACCTGCGGCGGAGCCGGCAGATACCAGGCGACGTGCAGATCATCGCGCGCCACCCAGTGCTCCTCGGCGATGCGCACCCAGCGACCATCGGCGGACAGCTCGTGCATCGCGACCAGCGTGCGCGGAGGAAGCTGCGTCGCGCGAGGGGCCCGCGCATCGGGGGCACGGCGAACCTCCACGGCGGCGCGCGGCGTGACGCGAGACTGGGCCCACGCGAACGGGTTGGGCAGCTCGGCGAGCGTGTCCGCGTCAAGCCCGCTGAAGTCCGAGGGTCGGTACTCGCGCAGCGCGCGCGCCTCGAAGTAGCGGCCATCGGTGGTGCGCCAGAACGTGCGCCGCCCCACCTTCACCTGCCCACTCAACTTCACGGTCACCGAGCCCTTCAGGAGCACGCCTTTGCGACGCGCGCGAGCGAGTCCGAGGCTCGGGTACGCGCGCACGCGATGGCCCACCACGCGCGCGTAGATGCCCGGGGTCAGCTCGCCCTCCAGGACACGGGGCAGCTCGCGCACACGGGGCTCGCGGAAGTTGGGCTCCAGGTAGCGCTCGCAGACCCAACCCTGGGGCTCTATCTCCACCCACGCCTCGCAGTCAGGTCCACGCATGGCACCCTTCCAGCGCACGCGCATGTCCTGCGCCACCGTGCCCAGCGGCTCCGAGTCCTGCCGAGGCGCCGAGCGCACCGCGATGGAGCGGCGAACCCGCAGCGAGCCCGCATCGGGGGCATACGCGATGACCTCCACGCCCGCGTCCCCGCCCGATGTCGCCACGCGAGGCTCCGGCTCCAACGGAGGGACCTCGGACTCGACGGGAGCCTCGGCGTCCACGAGGGGCTCTCCATCCGGGCCCAGCGGCAGGATGGGGACATCGTCTTCGGTGATGACGACGGGAGCGTCCTCGCCGGGCAGGGCTTCCTCCTGCTCGGAGTGGGACGCGCCAGAAGCGTGAGGGCCCGCGCTGAGGGACAGCTCCTCCGCACCTGCGTGCGCGCCCTCTGGCTCGGAGGCGAGGTCCACCACGGGCGAAGGCTCACCCCGAGGCCGCCCTGACTCCGACTGCGGCTCCGTGCGGCGCCAGGTGGACAGCAAGTCACCATTGCCGCGCGGTGGAGCAGCAGCCGTGCCGCCCGCCATCGCATGCGGATCCGCGGAGGCCGCCACCACGTCCGAGACCGCGCCAGGAGCGCCCAGTGTCGTGGCCGCAGTCGCTCCCGGTCCTCCCGTTGGCGCCACAGCCGAAGGCGCCCCACCTGTTCCCTGTGGTGCACCTACCGCGGCAGGTGGATCCGACGGCGCAGGCCCGCCCCCTTCAGGATGCGCATGGCTGTCCCCCGCCGTGGCATCTGCTCCCGCCACGGCAGCGGGCCCATTCGGCTCGCGCATGCCCGGTGTGGCAGCAGTCGCCGGAGCGTCGCCCGAGGGGGGCGGTCGCTCCTCGCGGAGGCTGGCCTCCGTCGCATCCTCATGCGGAGAACGCGAGTCAGAGCCTCCTCTCAGGGAGGATGCACCCGGAGCGGCGGGAGCATCGGGAGCAGGAGCGGAACACGCGGCGATGAACAACGGCAGAGCGAGCGAGAGCCAACGCGTCATCTGCGAGACACGGTACGGATCCGCGCTGACAGTCTCAACGTCGTCTCAGGTGCGATCGCCTGCGCGGGACTCGGCGGGAGTGCGTATCCCGTGCGCCCTCAACGGTGCTTGCCGCGAGGAGTGGAAAGTCCGCCACCTCCCGTCGCATTGCAGGCAGCGACCCACGACCCGCGGGCGGGCCGGACGCCGCGCTCAGCTCAAACTTTCCGCGCTGTATCGAGCAATCAGTCCCGTGCGCACCGCGTGCCGGTACACCCGCGTGAAGAACCCACACGCGAGCAGGATGTGCAGCACCGCGAGCCCCGTGCCCCACACCAGCGACGACGCGGGGAACGTCTCACCGGCGAGGATGGCGCGCATGCCCTCGAACACATACGACGGCGGCAGCACGCGCGAGATGGCCTGCATCCAGGGAGGCAGCGTGGACACCGGATAGAAGACCCCGGCGAACGGCGACAGCAGGCTGGGGATGGGCCACACGAACCACTCCGACGCGGGCCCGAAGCGCAGCACCAGCGCACTGCCGAACACGCCGAGCGCGATGCCGAACAGGAACAGGATGAGCAGGAACGGCAGCAGCGCCAGCCCGTAGGCGGAGAAGGACAGCCCGAAGCCCGCCGTCGTCAGCACCAGCATCACGACGAGCCCCACCGAGCTGGTCGCGATGCTCGACGCCACCAGGCCCGTGACGTACTCGGAGATGGAGAGCGGCGTGGCGAAGAAGTTGAGGAAGTTGCGCGACCAGACGTCCTCGAAGAAGGCCATCGTCACCCCCTGCATCACGCGGGTGAAGAAGTCCCAGAGGAGCACCGCGCCCAGCAGCACCGGCACGAAGTTGAAGCCCGACGCCGTGACGCTGTTGAGGTAGCGGGTGATGAACCCCCACAGCACCATGTCGATGGCCACCCACGCGAACAGGGGCAGCACGCGCGCGGGGCTCCCACGCAGGAGGTAGAACTGGCGCAGCGCGATGGCGGCGACTCGGCCCAGACGCATGGCGCTCACGCCTTTCCCAGCGCGAGCGGCTCGCGCGCGACGGTGATGAAGAGTTCCTCCAGCGTCTGCTTGCCGTGCTCGCGCGGAAGCGTCCGCGGGTTCCCCTCGAGAAGGATGCGTCCCCGCGCGAGGAACAACACGCGGTCACACACCTCCTCGACCTCGTACATGTTGTGCGACGTCCAGAGGACACCGCCCGGCCCCTCGGCGGCGAACGCACGAATCTTCGCGCGCAGGTCCTGCGCCGTCGCGGGGTCCAACGACGCGGTGGGCTCGTCGAGCAACAGGAGGTGAGGACGGTTCAACAGCGCCTTGGCCAGCGCCACGCGCGTCTGCTCGCCCGAGGAGAGCACGCCGCACTTCACGTCCCGGAACGCCTGGAGGTCGAACTGCGCCAGCACCTCCTCGATGCGGGCCGCGAGCGCGGGCACCCCGTACAGCAACCCGAAGATGCGCAGGTTCTGGACGACGGTGAGGTTGCCGGGAAGCGGCGCGTACACAGCCGCGAAGTTCGTGCGCGCGAGCGCTCGCGAGCGCTCGGTGGCGAGGTTCACGCCCTCGATGTGGATGCTGCCCTCGCTGGGCTCCAGCACCCCGAGCAGCATGTTGATGGTCGTGCTCTTCCCCGCGCCGTTGGGCCCCAGGAGCCCGACAATCTCGCGAGGCTTCACGTGGAACGACAAACCCTCCACGGCCACGGCGTCGCCATAGCGCTTGCGCAGCGCCGCGACCGCCAGCACCGGGCGCGTGGAGACTTCTTCGGAAGGTGAGGACATGGGAACGGCCTTCAGCTCCGCCCCTCTCCCGAGGGAAGGGGGGGCTCGCCCTGCTCGGGCGTCTCCAGCAGTTTGTAGAGCGTCTTGCGATCCACCGCGAGCAGCCGCGCCGCCTCGCTCTTGTTGCCGCCCACGTGCTGGAGCACGTGCGCCGCATAGCGCCGCGACAGCTCGGCCAGGCTGGGGAGGTCTCCGGCCAGTCCGCCCGTGAGCCGCTTGGGCGCGTCCCCGATGGGCTCGGGGAAGTCCTGCGGCCCCAGCACGCCCGTCACGTTGAGCGCGAGCGCGCGCGCCACCACGTTCTCCAACTGGCGCACGTTGCCCGGCCAGTCATACGCGGTCAGCCGAGACATGGCGTCCGCGGTCACCACCGGCCGGGCCCCGCCGCGCGCGTGCAGCGACGCGAAGTGATCCACCAGCGAGGGGATGTCCTCGCGCCGCTCGCGCAACGGGGGCAGGTGCAAGTGCACCACGTCCAGCCGGTACAGGAGGTCCTCGCGGAACAGCCCCTCGGCCACGCGCGCCTTGAGGTCCTTGTTCGTCGCCGCGAGCACGCGCACGTCCACCTTCACGGGGACGCTCTCGCCCACGCGGCGAATCTCGCCCTCCTGGAGCACGCGCAGCAACTGGGACTGCACCTTCATCCCCACGTCGCCAATCTCGTCCAGGAACAGCGTGCCGCCGTGGGCCTCCTCGAAGAGGCCGCGCCGCGCGCCCGAGGCGCCCGTGAAGCTGCCCTTCGCGTGGCCGAACAGCTCGCTCTCCATCAGCGACTCGGTGATGGCGCCGCAGTCCACCGGGATGAACGCCGCCTGCGCGCGCGTGGAGCGCCGGTGCAGCGCGCGGGCCACCATCTCCTTGCCAGTGCCCGTCTCGCCCGTAATCAACACCGGGACGTTGCTCGTGGCCGCGCGAGCCACCTGCTTGTAGACCTCCAGCAGCGCGGGGCTGCGGCCCACCAGCGACGTGCGCTCCACCTGCTTGCGCAGCGTGCGGTTCTCCTCCACCAACCGCTTCTGCTCCAGCGCCCGCCGCGCCACGCGCAGGATGGCGTCCACGTCGAAGGGCTTGGGAAGGTAGTCGAACGCGCCCTGCTGGATGCTGTCGAGCGCGCCCTCGATGTTGCCAAACGCCGTCACCACGATGACGGGCGTGTCCGGCAGGTTCGTGCGCACCGCCTGGAGCACCTTGAGCCCGTCGCCCGGCTCCGGCATGGCCATGTCGGTGAGCACCAGGTCGAAGGGCTGCTCGGCGATGCGCTCGGCCGCGCTCTTCGGATCCGCCGCCTGCGTCACCGGCCCCAGCATGCCCAAGAGCCGCTGCAGCAGGTCCCGCGCATGCGGGTCATCGTCCACGACCAGGATTCGCGCTGTGCTCATCAGGGGGCCTTGCGCGCTGCACTAGCACGGTTCTGTCCGGACTCCACGGTCGCGAGTGCTCCCGCGGACAACGTGGAACCGGAGACCTTGGGGAAGCGCACCGTCATGCGGGTGCCCTTTCCCTCCTCGGAGTTCACCACCAACGCGCCGCCATGCGCCTCCACCACGCGCCGGGTGGTGGCCAGGCCGAGTCCGTGGCCTGGGATGCCGCGCACTTCGGGCGCCCGGAAGAACGGCTGGAACAGCGAGGCCTGCGTGGCGGCGCTCATGCCCAGGCCGTTGTCCGTCACCTCCAGCACCGCGTCCGTGCCCTCGGTGGCCACCCGCACCGTCACCCGAGGCTCCGGCCGGCCCGCCGTGTACTTCACCGCGTTGGACAAGAGGTTGCGCGCCACCACCTGCAAGAGCTGGCCGGGGCAATCCACCTCCACGCCCGCCTCCAGCTCGCGCTCCAGCGCCACGCCCTGCGCGGCGGCCGTCTGGCTCACCTCCAGGAGCAGCGTGCTCACCGCCGTGTCCAGCTCTCCCGCCGTGCGCTCGCCGCGCGTGCCGGCCCGACAGAAGCGCAGGAGCGCCTCGATGAGTTCGCCCATGCGCACCGCGCTCGACTCGCACTGGGCCAGCATCTCCAGCACGCCCGGGTTCTTCACCTCGCCCGAGCGCCGCACCAGCGTCAGGTAGCCCTTGAGCGGCGCCAGCGGGCTCATCAGGTCATGCGCCACGCGTCGGGTGAACGCGTCCAGCTCCTGGTTGTGCCGCCCCAGTTCCTCCAGCTGGCCCTGGATGGTGGCGTCCTGGCGGCGCAGCACGGACATGATGTGCAGGCCCACCATCAGGGACACGAGGATGGCCAGCAGCGTGGCCCCCGCGCCCAGCGCCGTGTTGCGCACGCGCAGCGTGGCCAGGTGGCCCAACAGCTCGCGCGTGCCATCCGAGTTCTCCTGCGCGAGCTGCCCCGCCAGCGCATCCACCTCGATGGCCATGGGGCGGATGCCCTCCACCAGGTGCCGGCGCGCGCGCTCCGCCTCGCGTTGGCGAGAGAACACCGCCGCCGCGCGGACCTGATCCGCCAGCCCCTGGCAGGCCGCGTTGAAGCGCAACCACACCGCCTTCTCCCCCAACGGCATGTCGCGCGTGTACGCGTCCGAGGCCAGCCGGATGTCGGAGAGGATCTCCTCCATCACCGCGTCGGCCTCCTTGCGCTCGGCGTCGTCCGTGGCGCGGATGTGCGCCTCGATGGCGGACTCCAGCGACATCACGTACACGCGAATGCGCCCGATGAGGTCCGCGCGGTTGAGCGCCTCGCGCACCAACCCGTCCACCTGGCGCCCGGTGCGCATCTCCGTCCACAGCGTGAAGCCGGTGACGGCCGACAGCAGCACCACCACGAAGAAGAAGCCCGCGCGGTAGCCGCGCAGCGGTGTCCGGGAGTTCATCACCACAGCGACTCCACCGGGCACGGCCCTTGGCGCCTCGGCCCTCGTTCCATCAATGAGAGGTCCCGTCCTCAGCACCCGCCGCCCCCCCATCCTCTCCCTGGCGATGAGGGAGCGGCGGCAAGGTCCGACGGCGCGCGCGCTCCAGCGCGGACTCGTACCAGACGTCCGACAGCTCCTCGTGCATCGCGGCCAGCTCGCGCTGCTTCGCCTGAAGCTGCGCGTTGTGCTCCTCCAGGGCGTGGCGCTCCAGCTCCGCGCGTCCCAGCTCGTCCATCCGCAGCGCGCGCTCCAGCAGCTCGGCCTCCGCTCGCTCCTGCGCCTGCTCCTCCAGCGCGGACTCCGTCGCGGCCAGGCGCACCGCCAGGGCCTCTGTGCGCTCACGCTCCAGTTGGTAGGCGCGCTGCCACCGGTCCGCCTCCATCACCTGGGCCTCCAGCCGCTCGGGTGCAATGCCCACCGCGGCACACCCCATCCCGACCCATGCCACGCCCGTTGCGACCAGGAGGTACCGCATACACCGTCTCTCCCTGCCCCTGGCCCCGCGACATGCGGAGCGAGAACGGGCCGGGCCTGCCATCGCATGATTCTGACGCGGACGGCCGACGCAGCTTGCTCAAGAGAGGGGGTGTCGTCAAAGCAACCCGCGCCTGCTTGGGGAGCCTGCACCCAATGTTTGCATTCCAACTGAGGAGTTTCTCCCCAGGCGCAACGGGAGGGCAACGCGCGAACCCAGCGGAGTTGCTGTGAATGCCGTCCTGGCATGGCGGGTGCTCAAGCCCCCGTCCGCAAGCCGACGCAATCCCGCGCCGGACCGTCGCATCGGAGCGTTCCATGAAGACCCTGATCGTCGCCGCTGTCCTCGCCGCCACCACCGCGTTTGCCAACACCCCGGCCCCGGCCGCCGCCGAGACCAAGCCGGCCGCCGCCGAGGCGAAGACGGAGGCCGCTGCCCCCGCTCCCGAGGCTGCTCCTGCCGCCGAGGCCAAGCCGGAGGCCAAGCCCGCGAAGAAGGGCACCAAGAAGGCCGCTGCCGCGAAGGACGCGGCCGCCCCGGCCACCAAGTAGTTCGCTGTCCTCCGCCTGTTCGCGGAGTCACCCGAGGGCGCCCTTTCAAAGGGGCGCCCTCGTGGCGTTTCTGGGGATTCCCTGTCCTCTCGGCGGCTCTCCGAGCCTTCCAGCATTGCTGTGATTTGACAGGACGGCGGGAAATCTGCTTAATACGACTTAAGCGAGTGACGTCTCATTCGCGACAGGTGTGGATCCCCCCCATCCCACCTATCGGGAGAGCCCCATGGTCGAAGCCTTCGTCAAAGTGTCCGAAGCCTCGCGGTTGCTGCTGGAGAAGGGGCTCGTCCCCGCGACCGGCGCCGAGGCTCTGGGCATGGTGGCGCACGCGCTGGGCGTTCACCGGGCCTTCATCTTCGAGAACCGCGCCCCCTCCTTCTCCACCAAGGGCCGCTTCGTGGCGGACCTGCGCCACGCGTGGGCCAAGCCCGGAATCGCCTCGCCGCTGGCGAACGCCTCCTTGCGCACCTTCGCCTTCCGGGACTTCGCGCCGGGCTGGGCGGACATGCTGGAGGGCGGGCTGGCGGTGGCGTGCCCCACGGTGGAGGCCCCGGTGATGATGCGCGAGCTGCTCGTGCAGCAGGGCGTGCACTCCTCGCTGCTCTGCCCCATCACCCCCGCCCGCGAGTGGTGGGGGTTCATCGGGTTCGAGGACTGTGAGCGCGCGCGGGTGTGGCGGCCGGAGGAGATCTCCATCCTCAAGTCGCTGGCCCGCGCCGTGGGCGCCTCCGTGCGCCAGGCGCAGATGCGCGCCTCGCTGAACCAGGTGCGCTCCACGCTGCGGGGCTCCGTGCTGCAGACGGCCTCCAGCGACTCGTGAGCCCGTCAGGCCCGCCTGCCTGACTGCTGGGGTGGGCTCTACCCGGGCCCATCGTCGGGGCGACAGTGCGCCGCCGCGCCGCCGCGAATCTGTTAGCCTGCGGGCCGCGCACGCCCCCCCATGTCCTCGATTGAACCCACGGCGATCAGCCGGCACCGCACCCCGGACCTCATCACCGGCTACCGCCTCGAGAAGCTCGTTGGAACGGGAGGCATGGGCGAGGTCCACAAGGCCACCCAGCTGTCACTCGGCCGAACCGTGGCGGTGAAGCTGCTCAACCCGGAGCTGGCGAAGGACCCGTCCTTCATCGCGCGCTTCCAGAAGGAAGCCGCGGCCCTGGCCGCGCTGAGCCATCCCCACGTCGTCTCCATCGTCGACAAGGGCAACACCACCACCACGTACTACCTGGTGATGGAGTTCGTGGACGGGCCCAGCCTGCGCGAACTCATGCGCACGCCCCCGCAGGACTCGCCTGTCCTCCTGCGGCGCATGTTGGAGATCTGTCGGGCCATCGAGTACGCGCACGGCCGCGGCGTCATCCACCGGGACCTGAAGCCGGAGAACATCCTGCTGGACCAGCAGGCCGGCGGCATCGCCAAGGTGTCTGACTTCGGACTGGCCTCCTTCCTCGACGACGCGAACGCCTCGTCGCGCTTCGCCCTCACGTCCACGCACGTGTCCATGGGCACCGTGTCGTACATGGCGCCCGAGCAGCGCGTGGACGCCAAGAGCGCGGACGCGCGCGCGGACATCTTCTCGCTGGGCGTCATCCTCTACGAGATGTTCACCGGCGAGGTGCCGCTGGGCACCTTCGACCTGCCCTCGCGCCGCCGGCCGGGGTTGGATCCGCGGGTGGACGGCATCGTCACGCGCTGCCTCAAGCCAGACCCCGCGGACCGCTATCAAACGGTGACCGCGCTCATCACGGACCTGGAGCCGCTGGTCCCAGGCAGCCTGCCGTCGCTGGCGCCGCTGCGGCTCACCCGCATGCAGCGCTTCCGCCACGCGATGCGCCGGCTGGTGGGCGCCACGCTGCGCGCCGCGGCCGTCGTGGTGGTGCTGGCCGCGCTGGCCGTGCTCGGCGTGGCGTGGCTGCGCGCCGGCGAGCGGCGCCCCTCGGTGGCACCGGGCGCCGCCATCATGGCGGACCTGGGGCCGCCCTCGCCGCGCACGGGCACGGGCCGCCTGGAGACGGGCTCGGAGAAGCGCAAGGTGGTGCTGGGCGAAGGCCCGGACGCCCCTTCCGTCCTGGTGGCGGGCCGCCCCGTGGCCTTCGAGGACAAGGCGCTGGTGTTCCCCGCCGTGGACGGGCAGTCGCGCGTGGGTCGCGCGCGCCTGGACGTGGTGGGCCTGGAGGGTGACATCGCGGAGCTGACCGCGCGCGTCCGCGCCGACGCGCCTCCGCCCACCTTCAGCCGCCGAGCGCGCGCCGTGCTGTATGGCCCCTCGCCGGAGCCCGTCGCCGCGCTGATGCTCGTGGGCAGCACGGGCCGCTACGTGGCGCTCCTGCACAACGGCGCGGGCGCGCCGCTGGCGCTCGAGTGGGCGCTGGGCGAGCGCCGCGGCACCATGCTCGGGCTCGCCTCTCCCGAGGGCGAGGCCCGGCTGGAGCTGGCCGTGGACGCCGACGGCGTGCTCCAGGCCTACGTCGGCAGCGGCAAGGACCGCCGCGCCATCGCCGAGCCGCTGGACCTGGGGCCCGGCTGGCAGGAGCAGTTCGGCGAGGCCCCCACCCCCGCGTTCGGCTGCGTCGAGGGGACGTGCCGCGCGGAAGGCCTCACCTACGCGGTCCGGCGCGCGCCCCCGCCCCCCGTGGACGCGCCCCCGGTCATCGCGACGCCGCCCCCGCGCACGGTGGCCGTGGCGGTGCCCACCAAGGCCGTGGTGCCCACCAAGCGAGTGGCCACCCCGCCCCCCCCGCCCAAGCGCCAGCCCGTCAAGCAGCCTCCCCCCAAGCCCCCCAAACGCCGGTAGCACCCGCGCGGTCGGAGAAGGCGCAGGGAATATGGCCTCGTGCGTGGGATTGCACTATCCCTCGACACTCCTATGCGCACCCTCCACCGCGGACTCGCAGCGCTCGCTCTCGTCGCCGGACTGACCGGCTGCCCCAAGCCCACCGTCACGCCCCGCGTCCTGGAGGCCGCCGCCGAGCGCGCGCAGAGCGGCTCCCCCGAGGCGCGTACCCTGGCCTTTGCCGGCTTCCACGCGTACCTCGTGGCGGGAGACGCGGCGCTCGCCCAGCAGCGCTTCGACGCGGCGCTCGCCAAGGATCCAAACGACCCGTACGCGCTCCAGGGCCAGGCCCTGCTGGCCCGCCGCGCGGGACGCACGGCGCCGGCGCTGACGGCCTCGCTGGAGCTGGTGAAGCGCGCGCCGAGACACCCGCTCGCGGTGCCCGCCGCGCGCTACGCGCTGGACCTGGTGGGCACCGCGCCCGCGATGGATGACGCCATCCTGGAAGGCGTCGAGGCCGCGCTGGCCGCGGGCGTCCAGGGCGAGGCGGCGTACCTCCTGCGAGGCGCGCGCCTGTCCATCCACAACTTCCGCGGCGACACCGCGCGCCAGGCCCAGGACCTGAAGGACCTGGGCGGGGTGAGCGAGGCGACGGTGGTGGGGCCCTTCTCGCCCTTCCACATCCTGTCCTTCCGGGATCAGCTCCCCCCCGAGAAGGACGGCTCGCTCGCGGGCCCGTTCACCGGCGCGTTCGGCCCGCTGGCCACGCGCACCGTGCACGCGCCGGACGGGCGCCTGGACCTGGGCGGTGAGCCGGGCCATGGGGACATGTACGTGCTCGCGTTCGACGCCGAGGTCACCGAGCCAGGTGACTACGTGGTGCGCTCGGTGAGCCAGACGTCGCACCGGGTGCTGCTGGATGGCACGCCCGTGCTGGAGCGCCAGCGGTGGACGCGCGCGGCCTCCACCGTGACGGCGCGCGCGGTGTCGCTGAAGGCGGGCAAGCACCGCATCGTGACCAGCGTGTCGCGCGACGAGACCACGGGCGTCTTCACCTTCGCGCTGCTGCGCGCGGACGGGAAGCCCTCCACCATTCGCTACACCGCGGCCACGGGCGCGGCCCCGGCGTGGGGCGGCGGCGTGAGCACCACCGAGGCCCCGCTCCACTACGCCACCACGGAGGACCTCGCGGCCGCGCTGCGCGGTGAGGCCGGCGACACCCTGGCCACCTTCCTCGCCGTGCGCGACGGCATGGGCCGCGATGGCGACGGCTCGCGGCGGCTCATGGGCACGCTGCAGCCCACCTCGCCCGCGCTGCTCGCCTTGCGCGCGGAGCTCGCGTCGCAGGACCGCACCATCCCCGCGAAGGTGGCCCGTGGCCGCGCCACGCGCGACCTGGAGGCCGTGCTCGCCAAGGACCCGGGCAACGTGGCCGCGCAGCTCCTGCGCGCGGACCTCTTCCTGGATGAAGGCCAGGCGGCGCAGGCCCTGGAGGCACTGAAGGCCGCGCGCGACGCGGCGAAGCCCACGGGCTCCGCCGTGCACCTGATGCTGGCCCGCGCGGCGCTCGCGCTGGACGTGGATCCGCAGGCGGAGGTCGCGCTGGAAGCGGCCCTGGAGGCCCAGCCCGGCCTCTGTGACGCCGTGGCGCTCCAGTACAACCTCGCTCGCAAGCGCGACGCGGTGTCGCGCGCGGACGCGCTCATGAGCGCGCAGGAGAACTGCCCCGGCGCCCTCGCGCGGCAGGCGGACCATGCGCGCACCCGCGGAGAGCCGGAGGCCGCGGCCCAGGCCTACGCCACCATGCTGGCGCGGGACCCGGACAACGTCACCACCGGCGCCGCGCTCGCCAACGCGTACATCGGCCTGCGCCGCTTCGATGACGCCACCCGCGTGCTGCGCTCGCTCTTCGCCATCTGGCCGCGCAACAAGGAGCTGCTGGAGCGCCTGGCCGACGTGCGCGAGTACGCGGGCGACAAGGCCGAGGCCCTGACGCTGCGCGAGCAGGCGCTGATGCTGGACGGAAGCGACCTCACCCTGCGCCGAGCGGTCGAGCGCGCGAAGACGGGCAAGGAGCTGCTCCAGGCCCACGCCATCGACGGACGCGAGGCCATCCGCGCCTACGAGGCCGCACCCGTCACGGGCGGCAGCGCCGCGGCCTACGTCCTGGACGCGGCCGCCGTGCAGGCCTTCCCGGATGGCTCGCTGGTCAACCGCATCCACACCATCCAGAAGGCGCTGGAGCAGTCCGGCGTGCAGGAGATCGCCGAGGTCAACCTGCCTCGCGGCGCGCAGCTGCTCGCGCTGCGCACGCTGAAGGCGGACGGCCGCGTGCTGGAGCCGGAGAACATCGAGGGCAAGGACACCATGAGCCTGCCCGGCGTGCAGGTGGGCGACTACGTCGAGGTCGAGTACCTGCTGGCCGAGGGCGACCGTGGCCCCGCGCAGCCGGGCTTCGCCGCGTCCGCGTTCTATTTCCAGATCGCCAACCAGCCCAACGCGTGGTCCACGTACACGGTGGTGGCGCCCAAGGGCAGCAACCTGCGCGTCGACGCGCACAACATGAAGGCGTCGGAGCCGGTGGTGCAGGGAGACCAGGAGGTCTTCCACTACGACGCGCGCCGCGTGCCGCCCTTCATCCCCGAGCCGGACGCGCCGCCCTCTGGCAACGAGTACCTGCCGTTCGTCGTGGTGGGCACCGGGGCCACGGGCAATGACGGGCTCGTGCAGGTGTACGGCGACGCGTTCCAGGACCGCTGGCAGCGCACGGCCGAGGTGGAGGCCTTCGCGAAGCAGGCCACCGAGGGAAAGACGGGCATGGAGGCCGTCAAGGCGCTGCACGCGGCGGTGATGAAGCGCTTCTCCGGCCGCGACACGGGGCTGGGCCAGTCCGCGGCCTCCACGGTGGCGCAGGACCGCGGCAGCCGCCTCACGGTGCTGAAGGCGGGGCTGGACGCGCTGGGCATCCCCTCGCGCGTGGCCGCCGTGCGCACCTTCAACACGCCCCCCGCGCCGTACCTCTTCCCCAACGAGCAGCTCTTGCCCTACGCCGCGCTGCACGTGGAAGTCCCGGGCGAGGCGCCGGTATGGGTGGACACCTCGGTGCGCTTCGGCCCCTTCGGCGAGCTTCCCGAGACGGCCATGGGCGAGCGCGAGGCGTACCTGATGCCCGAGCCCGGCAAGGCGCAGCAGAAGGTCACCACGCCCGCGCTGAAGGAGCGGCCGGGCAAGCAGGTGAAGCTGGACCTGGAGCTGTCCACGGACGGGAAGCTCACGGGCAAGGGCGACGAGGTCTACACGGGCTTCGAGGCGGCGCAGATCGCCGAGGCCTTCGAGCAGCTCTCCGCCGAGAGCCGCAACCAGGCGCTCCAGGGCGCGGTGTCGCGCTACTTCGGGGGCGCGGAGCTGTCCTCGGTGAAGCTGGACCGAGCGACCGAGGTGGGCGCGCCGTTCGTGCTGCACTACGAGTTCACCGTGCCGCGCTTCGGCCGCGTGGAGGGTGACCAGAAGATGGTGCTGGGCGCGCTGACCTTCCCCGCGCTCCTGGGGCGTCGCTACGTCGAGCTGAGCTCGCGAGACACGCCGCTGTTCATCGACAGCATGGAGGCCAGCCGCACGCAGGTGACGCTGACCATGCCCCAGGGCTGGAAGCTGGCGGATCCGCAGGCGTCGCTGAAGGTGGACAGCGACTTCGGTCACTTCGCCCGCACGGAGAAGCAGGAGGGCCGCACGCTGACCCTCAACGAGTCGCTCCAGGTTCCGCGCAACCGCATCTCGCCGCGTGACTACGAGAAGTTCTCGGCCTTCGCCGGGGACGTGGACCTCATCCAGGTGCGCGAGATGTTCCTCGTGAAGCAGTAGCGCCCACGACGGCGCGGTCATCTTCGGGGCCACGGGCACTCGCCCGTGGCCCTTCGTCATTCCTGGGGACGCGCGCGCTCGGCCTTCTTGAAGCGCAGGCGCTTCATGGACTCGAAGCGGGCGCGGTCACGAGGCGGAGTCGTCGCCACGAGCCCCTCGAGCATGCGCTTGGAGCTGCGGTAGATCTCCTCCACGGCGACCTCGAAGGCGTCGGTGTTCTGCTTCGACGGATTGCGAGTCCCGGCGATCTTCCGGACGAACTGGAGCGCCGCCGCACGGATGTCCTCGTCCGTGGCGGGCGGCGCGAAGTTGAACAGGGGCTTGATGTTGCGGCACATGCCTTCACCCTAACGCCCTTCATCGCGGCCGACATGCCTCCAACGCCAGCCCAGCCCTAGCGCGCTCGCGAGAACCAGCACGCCCACGACCCAGGCCCACTCCAGGCCGGCCCATCCACGCGCTGCGCGAGGTGTCACCGCGGCCCATGCCCCGTCGCCCAGGACGACGACACCCGCCCAGGCAGCGGCCGGCAGTCCCGCCTCTTGGGCATCCAGTTGGGCAGCACGCAGCGCGGCGGCGGCGCTCTGCCCCGAGGCCAGATGCGCGTGAAAGCTCCGCATGAGCGAGGCCGTCTCGTCGTCGCGCAGCGGCCACAAGCTCGCCACGACCGCGCGCGCCCCCGCCTCGAAGAACGCGCGGGCCAGACTGAAGACCCCTTCGCCCGGGAGCGCCGCACCCGAGGCACTGCGGCAGCTCGACAACACCACCAACGCATCCGAGAGCCCGAGCGAGACAATCTCGCGAGGCTGCAACATGCCGTCCTCGTCCGGCCCTCCTGGAGCGAGCACGAGGGCCGAGCGCTCGGGGTCCTCGGGGTCGACCGCCGCGTGCGCCGCCACGTGAAGCAAGCGGATACCGTCTGAAGCCGCCGTCTGCACGGAAGCGTCCGTCCCCCCGTGGCCTGGGGATGTCGCAGGCCGCGGCCCACCCGATGACGGTGCGGAAGCCTTCGAGACGGGCACGGCGGCACCCTCGCCCGGCCGTGCAGGCGGGACGGTCGCGGCCTCCTTCAGTGCTCGCTCGGAGGCTTCGGTGCCCACCAACAGGCGCGGAGTGAGCGAGGAGTCCCGCAGGATCTCCTCCACCGCGTGCCCCTCCGCGCGGGCCTGAGGGAGCGCACCGAGCTTCGTCACCTCATCGAAGACGCCTTCACGCGTCTGCGTCACGCGCTGCGCGGTCATGGTGCCCGCGCCTCGCTCCGGATCCGCCAGCACCAGCGCCTGCCCTCCCGGTGTGGGCATGGACCGCTCGCGCCAGTAACGCCACAGGCTCGCGGAGGGAACCCGCGCGAGCTCGTATCGCGCCACGAGCGGCGGTCCGTCCGGATGCTCGCGAAGCATGGCGAAGGGCATGTCATGCAGGGGACCATCTGGCACGAGCAACAGCCTGCGCACGCCCGGCGGGAGGTCCGTCAACGCGGGCGCGAGCAACTGCGCATACAGCGCCGAAGCCAGTCCCCCTTCCGAGCCATCCCGCCGCTCGATGAGCCCCGAGAGCAGCGCCGCCGCGGAAGTCAACGTGGAGCGCTCCGGCAGCCGATAGGCACGAGTGCCCGCACGCGTCACGGACATGACCCACGCCCCTCCCGCGGGCTCGTTGAACACGTCCCGCTCCGCGCCCACGAGAAAGACGAGCAGGGCCTCATCCTCGGCGAGCGCATGCTCCGTCGCGTCGAGCGAGACAATCTCCGAGACCGCGCGCCGAGGCCGGGGCCGCAGGTCGAGTTCCTCACGCTCCAAGTCGCTCACCTCGCGACGCGCCGCCTCACGAGCCTCCGCGGAGAGCGACGTCTCCAGCAGCTGCCGCTGCACCGCCACCAATCGACGCATGACCGCCGCGCGGGCCGGCGCCGTGTCCTGTCGCTCCGGCAGCGCTCGCGCCGACGCCAGCGCATCCAGCAACGTCCTCGCGCGCAGCCGCTCGCTGATCTGAAACGCCCGGGAGAGCGCCTCACGCGGAGGCACCCGGGGCGTCGGAGCTGTCCCGGCCTCCAGCATCAGCCCCGCGAGTCGATGGTAGTCCCCTACCCAACGCGCGAAGAGCTCCGCCTGACTGAAGGCGTCACCTTGCAGCTCGCGAAGCGCCTCGATGGCCCCCAGGAGGTGCTCGGCCTCGTCGAGCGCTTGGGGAAGCGGTCGGCCCCGCAACGCCACCGTGGCCCGCGCCCGCCACGCCGAGAGCACATAGAACGCACGGCCATGGTCGAGCGCCTGCCGGAGCGCCTCATCCGCTTCGCGCTCGGCGGCCACGGGATTCTCCCGAGCCATCCGCTCCGCACGCGTCCAGAGACAGGCGATGCGACGCTCGGGCTGGGACAGCTCATCTGCCAACGCCAGACAGCGCTGAAGACAGGCCTCCGCCTCGACCTTCGCGTCCGGAGTGTCGCCCAGAAGCTCGGCGATGAGCCGCAGCGCCTGGGCCTCGAAGACCTTGCTCCCCGCGGCTTCCGCGGCGCGAAGGGCCTCGCTCGCGAGCCCCAAGACCTCCGCCCGCACCCCAGGCTGCGGGTCCGTCTCTCCTCGGTACATCGCGAGGTTCGCGAGATCGAACCGCACCCGTGCCTCCGTCGCGGGCTCGCGGGTCGCGCGCGCGAGCTCCGCCAATCGGAGATAGACCTCGCTCGCCTCGTCCAGTCGCCCGAGCCGTTCGCTCACCCTGCCCAGCGCGGTGAGGCACTGCTTCTTCAAGCCGTCACTGCCCGAGGGGAACGTCAGCGCCTCCGCCTGCTTGAGCAGACGCCACGCATGCCCCAGGTCCCGCCCCGCGTCGGACAGCGCGGACGCCTCCAGGATGAGCGCACGCGCGCGAAGCTGAGGAACCCCGGACGCATTCGCGACCTCGCTCACCCGGAGTTCCCATTCCTTGGCCTCCTCCGTCCGTCCCTGCAGCGAGAGCACGTTGCGCAGGTTGATGCCCGCGAGCACCTCCCCTTCCGCGTCGTGCTGGGAACGGAAGCCCAAGGCCGCGCGGCGGTACGAGGACTCGGCGACCTTCGGCGTGGCCAGCACCTCCACATGACCGAGGACCAACGACAACCACGGCCGCTCGGGATGACGCGGGATGAGGGACGTGAGGCGACGCCGAGCCTCCTCGCGCCCCTCGGCGCCCTGCGCGTTGCGGTAGAAGCACATCGCGGAGTCGGAGTCCTCCGGATGCGCGAGGAAGCGCGCCTCGCACTCGGCCAGCGCCGAGGGCGCATCGGCCCATGCCACACCCCGCCCGGCCACTCCCGTCACGAGGACGAGGAGGGCCGCATGGAAAAGGACCTGTCGCGCTTCGGGCACATCAGATTGTGAACGCGAGCTGCCAGTACTCGCAATCCGTCACCGGCTCAGGAGTCCCCCCGGTCTCCTCGCGCGTCGGAACAGGACAGACGCGGTGCGGTGAGGTGAGAGTCCCAGGTCCCGACCAGCGCTCGAAGGTCAGGACCGGAGCGGCGAGCTGAATCGTCCCCACCGGGACGAACACCTGCGCACGCACCCCGTCCGCCGTCGCGGCCCGGTGGCGCAGCCGCAGTGGCGTGCTCGCGCTCACCCACCCGGACGACTCCGCGAGCACCGCCCCCGCGCTGTCCACCAGCCGCACCGTCACCAGGACGCTCGCGTTGGTCCGCACGCCGGTCTCCACCAGCGAGGCCACCACCGAGTCCCCCGCGCTGCCCTCCAAGGGCCGTGTCCGCACGCTCACGAAAGGCCCCGAGGTCTGCGCGAACGCGCTCGCACTCATCAACAGCCCCACGCTCAGGACAAACGCCCCCCAACCACTGCTCCACTTGCCTCGTGCCGCCATGGTCTCCCCCTCTGTGAAACACCGACTCAGTCGAGCCGGTTCATGAACGTCGCGCCGCGCCACACGCGGCCATCGGGCAGGTGCGCTTCCACCTGCCAGAACACACGGGCCCCCGACGGCAGGGGCGCGAGCACCTCCGCCGGAACCCGATACACATTGCGCTCCAGCCGCTCCACGCGGTGCACCACGCGCAGGTCCTCCGAGGAGAACCGCACGCTCCAACGCGTCCCCTCCGGCCCGCCCCGCCAACGCAAGACACAGTCAGCCCGAGCGAGCACCGCCCCTTCGCTCAACTCCGACACCACCGTGGCCGTCTCGGCGCCGCGATACGTGCCGGACCCCTCATCCACGCGCGTCACCCACAACCCCGCGAGCCCCACCACGAGCATGGCCGCCATCGCGCTCCACAGCGGCCGACGCATGACGAAGCGGGTGCGTCCCTCGCGCGCTCCCGGCTCTCGGGCACGAGCCGCCGTGCGCTCCCCCAGCGCGGAGTCCATCGGCGTGGCACTCGCCGCCGCCACCGACAGGGCATGCGCGAGCCGCCACGCCTGCGCCCAGGAGGGGTCCGCCGCGACACGCTCGAGCACCTCCGCGCGCTGCGCGGGCGTGGAGGCCCCCGTCACCACGAGCCAGATGCGCTCGGCCTCCTCGGAAGTGGGCACGACTCCCTCACCGGACTGGAATGCGGCGCGAAGCCGCGCGAGCGCGGCGCCATCGAGGACTGCGTCGTCGGGCGACTGCTCGCTCATGGTTCGATTCCCTTCTTGGAGAGGCACGCACGCAGCGCGCTCATGCCTCGGTAGACGAGGTTCTCCGTCCGCTTGTCCTCCCACCCCAGGAGCGCGGCGGCCTCGGGGACGCTGTGTCCCTGCAAGTGGAGCGTCACCGCCTGCCTGCGGTCGGTCACCAACCGGGACAGGCAGTCGCGCACGGCCCGACCAATCTGCGAGGCCCCCGCGGAGCGCTCGGGGTTATCCGGCGCCTCCGGCTGGGGTGCACCTGTCTCCAGGTCCTCGAGCGCCACCTCGCGCCGACGACTCTGCCGCCGCAGCTCGTCAATCAACGCGGTGTAGGCCACGCGGTACAGATAGGCCTGGGACAGCTGTGCGCGGTCCGGCTCGCGCCGCTGCAGCTCCACCACGCGAATCATCGCGGACTGGAGCAGGTCCTCTCGCCAGGCCCGCTGCGTCCCCGGACACACACTGGCCACCGCCCGTTCCAGGTCTCGCCGCAGCGCCTCGAGCCCTGGCTCTGGGACCACCGCCAGGGGCACGGCCATGCCATGTCTCGGTTCCACGTCGAGGACCTCCCTCACAACCCCATCAACGTGGCTCGCGATTATTTCCCCTCACCCTCCCCCGCGAAAATCTCCGGGCCCCGCTGTCCCACATCAGAGCCGAGGCGGCGCGCGGTCACTCCTGGAAGATGGCCACGTGCGGCACGCCATCCTCGCCGATGACGCCCCGGTACATGCCGCTGGAGTTGAAGGGCAGGGTCACGTTGCCCTGGCTGTCCATGGCGATGACCCCGCCCTCGCCGCCCGCCTTCACCAGCACGTCGTTGACGACGACGTGGGCGGCCTCGGCCAGCGGCAGGCCCTGGTACTCGACGCGCGCGCAGATGTCGCGCGCCACGGTGTAGCGGATGAAGAACTCACCATGCCCCGTGGCGGACACCGCGCAGCGCGGATCCGCGTAGGTGCCCGCGCCAATGACAGGCGAGTCGCCCACCCGTCCGAACCGCTTGTTCGTCATGCCGCCCGTGGACGTTCCCGCCGCCAGATTGCCCGAGGCATCGAGCGCCACCGCGCCCACCGTTCCGAACTTGTGGTCCCCCGTCACCGGATCCATCCCGGCCGGCAGCGACGACGAAGGAGATGTGCCCGGAGGCGCCGCTTGCTGCGTCTCGCGCTCCTTCTCCAGCGCGCGCTGAAGCGACTGCCAGCGCTCCTCCGTGTAGAAGTACTTCGGATCCACCCACTCCATGCCCTGCGCGCGCGCGAAGGCCTCCGCGCCATCGCCCACCATCATCACGTGCGGCGACTTCTCCATCACCAGCCGCGCCAGGTCGATGGGATTGCGGATGTGACGCACGCCCGCCACCGCGCCCGCGGCCCGCGTGCGCCCATCCATGATGGCGGCGTCCAGCTCGTTCACGCCATCGTGGTTGAAGACCGCGCCCTTGCCCGCGTTGAAGTACGGCGAGTCCTCCATCACATGAATCGCGGCGCTCACCGCATCCAGGCTGCTGCCGCCCCGAGCCAGCACGGCATGCCCCGCCTGCAGTGACTGAGCGAGCGCGGCACGCACCGCCGCCTCACGCTCGGGGGACAGGTTCTCGCGCGAAATCACGCCCGCGCCGCCGTGGATGACGAGCCCCCACTTCGGCTTCGGCCGGGGCGTCGCCTCATCGTGCGCCATCGCCTCGTCTCGCCGCGCGGAGACGGACCGCGTGCTGGCGGCGCAGCCCAGGGTGAGCATCACCAGCGAGGCAGCCACCAGGTGGCTCCAGGAACCAGACGAGAGTGAAGCAAGCATGCGAAGGGCCTCCAAGGCAGCCAGCGGCCGAGCCTCGGCGGACAGGAGCCGGAGCGAAGCCGCGCACGAGCCCGGTCGGTAGCACGCCCGCCCCACGCGGGACAACGCCACCTCGTCACAGCGCGCCCTCGACTGGACGCTGCCACGCCAGGGCGCGGGCAGGGGCTGGTCAGCGCAGCGCGGTGCGGTTCCCCTCGGCGCGCGCCATCCCCATCGTCTCGGACAGCAATGGGTCGTGCGACCACGCCCACCCCGAGGGAGGCCGCGATGAAGAAGCTGTCAGGGATGCGAGTGGCCGTGCTGGCGGCCGAGGGCTTCGAGCAAGCCGAGCTGACGCGGCCCGTCAGGAAGCTGGAGCACGAGGGCGCGACGGTGACGCTCGTCTCGCTCAAGCCCGGCGCGGTGCAAGGAATGGCGCGCCACGCCCCGGGTCGAGCCAGGCACGTGGACGCGACGCTGCGCGAAGCGAAGGCAGCGGACTTCGACGCGCTGGTGCTACCGGGCGGATTCTTGAGTCCGGACCTGCTGCGCCAGAACGCGCTCGCCTTGGACTTCGTGCGCGACGCGGACACGCTGGACCTGCCCATGGCCATCATCTGCCACGCGCCGTGGGTGCTCGTGTCCGCGGGGCTGGTGGAGGGACGCCGACTGACGTCGTGGCCCGGCATCCGCGACGACGTGCACAACGCGGGCGGCCTCTGGGTCGACGAGCCGGTGGTGCGCGACGGCAACTGGGTCACCAGCCGGGACCCTCACGACCTCGCGGCCCTGGAGCGCGCGATGGTGGACCTCTTCGCCGAGCACAGGGAGCGCAGGCCCGAGGTCGCCGACCGCGAGCCCTCACCCCCGAAGAAGCGCTGGCCCAAGTTCTTCGCGGGCGTCCTGGCCACGGCGGCGCTCGGTCTCACCGCGCGCCGTCTGGCCGCCGCGCGCTGACGCTCACATCCACCCGAGCTGGAGCCGCGCGACATCCGTCATGCGGCTCTGGTCCCAGGGCGGCTCCCACACCAGCTCCACCTGGGCCTCCTTCACGCCCGGCAGCGCGGACACCTTCGAGCGGACGTCCTCCACGAGCACCTGCCCCATGCCGCAGCCGGGCGCGGTGACCGTCATGTGGATGTCCACCCGCTGGCCACCTTCGGGCAGGGGCGTGGCCTTGCACACGTACACCAGGCCCAGCTCCACGATGTTCACCGGAATCTCCGGGTCGAACACGGTGCGCAGCTGCTCCCAGACCTTCTCCTCGCTGAACTCCTCCGCCGCAGCGTCCGACGCCGGAGCGCCCGCTTCGGGGACCTTCGCCGCGAAGTCCGCGCCCAGCGCGGAGGTGTCCTTCTCGTTGATGCGGAAGAGCTGACCGTAAGGGTCCTGAACGGTGACATTCCCGCCCAGCGTCTGCATCACCCGCAGCTCCGCGCCCGCGGGCAGCGACACCTTGTCCCCACTGGGGATGAGCATCGCGTCCACGTCGCGCTCGAGCACCGTCATCATGCCTCGCATGTCCGCCTCTCCTTCCCTATTCCGTGGACACCGAGGTCGAGCGGCCTTCCAGCGCGGCACGCAACGTGTGCCACGCCAGGCTCGCGCACTTCACGCGCGCGGGGAACTCGCTCACACCGGAGAGCACGGCCAACTTTCCCAGTGACTCCACATCCACCGCGCCGGGACCTTCCGTCACCAGGGTGTGCACCCGCTCGAACAGCGCCACGGCCTCCGCGAGCGTCCGGTCTTTCACTGCGCCCGTCATCAGCGACGCGGACGCGCGAGAGATGGCGCAGCCCTGTCCCTGGAAGCCGATGTCGCGGATGACGTCTCCCTCCATGTGCAGCGTCACGGAGAGCTGGTCGCCACACAGCGGGTTGTAACCCTCGGCTTGGCGGTTGGCGTCCGGCACCTCGCGGAAGTTGCGCGGGCGCTTGGAGTGCTCCAGCACCACCTCTTGATAGAGGTCCTGCAAGTCGGAGCTCACTGGAACACCTCCCGCACCTTGTGCAGCCCTCGGACGAGCGCGTCCACGTCCTCGGTCGTGTTGTAGAAGGCCAGCGACGCGCGCGCCGTGGCCGCCACGCCGAAGCGCTTCATCAGCGGCTGCGCGCAGTGGTGGCCCGTGCGGATGCACACGCCCTCGCGGTCCAGGATGGTGCCCACGTCGTGGGGATGCACGTCCGCGAGAGTGAAGGACAGGACGCCCGTCTTCTCGCTCGCCGTGCCCACCAGCGACACGCCCGGCACGGCGCTCAGCGCCTGCGTCGCGTACGTCAGCAGCGCCTGATCATGCGCGGCAATCGCCGCCATCCCCACCGACTCCAGATAGTGGATGGCCGCCGCCAGTCCCACCGCGCCGGCCATGTCCGGCGTGCCCGCCTCGAAGCGATGCGGCACGCGGTTGTAGACCGTCTTCTCCATCGTGACGGAGAGGATCATGTCCCCGCCGCCCTGATATGGCGGCATCGCCTCCAGCACGTCCAGCCGGCCGTAGAGCACGCCGATGCCCGTGGGCCCGAAGAGCTTGTGGCCACTGAAGGCATAGAAGTCGCAGCCGAGGTCCTGCACGTCCACCGGCAGGTGCGTGACGGCCTGCGCCCCGTCGAGCAGCACGGGGATGTTCTTCGCGTGCGCCATGCGGACCAGCTCGCGCACGGGGTTCACGGTGCCCAGCGCGTTGGAGACATGCGTCACCGCGAGGATGCGCGTGCGCTCGGTGAGCAGCGCATCCACCGCGCCCATCACCAGCTCGCCCCGGTCATCCACCGGAATCACGCGCAGCTTCGCGCCCACCGCGTCGCAGACCATCTGCCACGGGACGATGTTGGAGTGATGCTCCATCGCGGAGATGAGCACCTCGTCGCCGGGGCCCACGTGCTTGCGCCCGTAGGTGGACGCCACCAGGTTGATGGCCTCGGTGGTGCCGCGCACGAAGACAATCTCTTTCGCGTCGCGGGCATTGATGAACCGCCGCACCGACTCGCGCGCGTCCTCGTAGGCCTGCGTGGCGCGCTCGGAGAGGATGTGCACGCCGCGGTGCACGTTGGCGTTGTCGTGCGTGTAGAAGCGGGTCAGCGCGTCGATGACGGCCTGGGGCTTCTGCCCCGTGGCCGCGCTGTCCAGGTAGACCAGCGGTCGGCCCCGCACATCCTGATGCAGGATGGGGAAGTCCGCGCGGACGCGGCGCACATCGAATCCAGGCGTGCTCATGCCATCACCTCGAGCCGGGGCCCGCCCGGCAGCTTCAACGCCAGCATCGCTTCCACGCGAGCCCGGACGTCGCCCTCGGGCACGGCCCGCACCAGCTCACTGGCGAAGGCGTGCGTGAGCAGCCGCTCGGCCTGGACGCGGTCGATGCCGCGCGAGCGCAGATAGAACAGCGCGTTCTCGTCCAACCGTCCCACCGCCGCGCCGTGGGCGCACTTCACGTCGTCCGCGAAAATCTCCAACTGCGGTCGCGCGTCCACCTGCGCCGTCTCCGACAGCAACAGGTTGCGGCTCGTCTGTCGCGCGTCCGTGCGCTGGGCGTTCTCGCGAACCCGCACGTGCCCGTGGAAGGCGCCGTGCGCGCGGTCATCCAGCACACCCTTGTACAGCTCACGGCTGGTGCAGCGAGGCACCGCATGGTCCAGGTCCGTGCGGTGATCCAGGTGCTGCGTGCCCTGCCCCACGAAGAGACCATTGAGGGTGCAGTCACCGCCCTCGCCCGCGAACGCCGCGTAGACCTCGTTGCGAGCCAGCGCCGCGCCCAGATTGAACGCATGCGACGCGAAGCGGCTGTCTCGGCCCAGGCGCGAGTGCAGCATGCCCAGGTGCAGCGCCGCGTCGCCCTCCACCTGGAGCTTCACGTGATGCAGGCTCGCGTTGTCGCCCAGCGTCACCTCGGTCACCGTGTTGGTGAAGCTGGCGCCCGCGCCGGCATACGTCTCCACCAGCGTCGCCTCGCTGCCCTCCTCGGCCAGGACGACGACACGCGGGCTGGACAGCACGGACTCGTCCCCCGCGCGAGACAGGAAGAGCACCTGCACCGGCACCTCGCTGCGAACGCCACGCCCCAGCCGCAGGAACACGCCATCCTCCAGCAACGCGGCGTTGAGGGCGACGAAGGGATGCGCCTCCGCCCGGGCACGTTGTCCCAGGACCTCGGCCAGCACCGCCTCGTCATCGCGCAGCGCATCGCGCAGGGGCTTGAGCGTCATCCCACGCGGCAGGCCGCTCAGCACCGACAGCGATGAGTCCAGCCGTCCATCCACGAAGACCAGCCGGGGACCCGCGCTCGACAGCCGCGCCACCTCGGCCGCCACGTCCGCGCCACCGACGACCTCGCGAGCGAGCACGAAAGGCCGCGCCTCCACGGGCGCCACGCTCGTGTACTTCCACTCCTCGTCGCGCGGCGTGGGGAGCCCCTGCCGCTCGAACTGGCGCAGCGCATCCTCACGCAGGCGCTTCAGCCAGGCGGGAGCATCCGCGCGCTCCGCCTGGAAGCGCGTCGCCACGTCCAGGTAGTGGGCGAGGCCAGACGTCACGACCGCGCCTCCTTCGGCGCCTTCGCCTGCTCCAGGCCCAGCCAGCCGTAACCCTTCTCCTCCAGCTCCAGCGCCAGCTCACGTCCACCCGAGCGGACGATGCGCCCCGCGGACATCACGTGGACGCGATCCGGGACGATGTAGTCGAGCAGCCGCTGGTAGTGGGTAATCACCACCATGCCGCGCTCCTTCGAGCGCAGCGCATTCACGCCACCCGCCACGATGCGCAGCGCATCGATGTCGAGGCCCGAGTCCGTCTCGTCGAGCAGCGCGAGCCGAGGCTGCAGCACCGCCATCTGGAAGATCTCGTTGCGCTTCTTCTCGCCGCCGGAGAACCCCTCGTTCACCGAGCGGTTCATGAACGCGGTGTCGAGCTGCACGAGCTTCGCCTTCTCGCGAGCGAGCTGGAGGAAGTCCATCGCATCCAGCTCCTCCAGACCGCGCGAGCGGCGCTGCGCATTGAGCGCCGTGCGCAGGAAGTGGAGGTTGCCCACGCCCGGAATCTCCACCGGGTACTGGAAGCCGAGGAAGACACCGGCCAGCGCGCGCTTCTCCGCGGGCAGCTCGAGCAGGTCCTGCCCGTCGAACGAGACCTCGCCCTGCGTCACCGTGTACGCCTCGCGGCCAGCGAGCACGCCCGCCAGGGTGCTCTTGCCAGAGCCGTTGGGCCCCATGATGGCGTGCACCTCACCGGGGCCGACCTCCAGGTCGATGCCCTTGAGGATGTCTTTGTCGCCCACGCGGGCGTGCAGGTTGCGAACAGACAGCAGTGCCATGGTGTTACCCCACGCTCCCTTCCAGACTCACCCCGAGCAGCTTCTGCGCCTCCACGGCGAACTCCATGGGCAGCTCCTTGAAGACCTGCCGGCAGAAGCCGTTCACGATCATCGACACCGCGTCCTCCTGCGAGATGCCGCGCTGCCGGCAATAGAAGAGCTGGTCCTCGCCAATCTTCGACGTGGACGCCTCGTGCTCCACCTGCGCGGACGCGTTCTTCACCTCGATGTACGGCAGCGTGTGAGCGCCGCACTTGTCACCGAGCAACAACGAATCGCATTGCGTGTAGTTACGCGCGTCCTTCGCGCTCTTCAGCACCTTCACCAGCCCTCGGTACGTGTTCTGCCCGTGGCCCGCGGAGATGCCCTTGGACACGATGGTGCTCCGGGTGTTCTTCCCGATGTGCACCATCTTCGTGCCCGTATCCGCCTGCTGGCGGTGGTTGGTGAGCGCCACCGAGTAGAACTCCCCCACCGAGTTGTCGCCCTTGAGGATGACGCTCGGGTACTTCCAGGTGATGGCCGAGCCCGTCTCCACCTGCGTCCACGAAATCTTCGCGTCGCGGTGCGCGATGCCGCGCTTGGTGACGAAGTTGAAGATGCCGCCGCGCCCCTCGGCGTCGCCGGGGTACCAGTTCTGCACGGTGGAGTACTTGATGTTGGCACCGTCCAGCGCCACCAGTTCCACCACCGCCGCGTGGAGCTGATTGGTGTCGCGCATTGGCGCGGTGCAGCCTTCGAGGTAGCTCACCGTGGCGCCCTCGTCCGCGACGAGCAGCGTGCGCTCGAACTGGCCCGTGTCCGCCGCGTTGATGCGGAAGTACGTGGACAGCTCCATGGGGCAGCGCACGCCCTTGGGCACGTAGCAGAACGAGCCGTCGCTGAAGACCGCCGAGTTGAGCGCCGCGAAGAAGTTGTCCGAGTACGGCACCACCGAGCCCAGGTAGCGCTCCACCAGCTCGGGGTGCTCGCGCACGGCCTCGGAGAACGAGCAGAAGATGACGCCTGCCTTGTACAGCTTGTCGCGGAACGTGGTGGCCACGGAGACGGAGTCGAACACCGCGTCCACCGCCACGTTCTGCAAGAGCTTCTGCTCATGCAGCGGGATGCCGAGCTTCTCGTAGGTGCGGAGAATCTCGGGGTCCACCTCGTCCAGGCTGACCTTCTTCGGCTTCTGCTTCGGCGCCGAGTAGTAGCGGATGGCCTGATAGTCGATGGGCGCGTAGCGCACGGCCTGCCAGCGCGGCTCCTTCATGGTGAGCCAGTGGCGATAGGACTTCAGGCGCCACTCCAAGAGGAAGGACGGCTCCCCCTTCTTGCGCGAGAGCTGACGGATGACGTCCTCGTCCAACCCGGGAGGCAGCGTGTCCGCCTCCACATCGGTGACGAAGCCCGCCGAGTAGCCCCGGCGAGTCAGCTCCTGAAGGGTGTCGGTGCTCATGAACGAACTCCTGGAACGGAAACAGAAACAGCGGCGGAGGCCGGAGCCACCGCGTTCGAGCCACGGCCCAGCTGCACCAGCCGCTCGGGCATCCGCGGCGCGGGCGCGCACAGGTCCGCCAGCGTCAAGCGCCCCAACGCCTCTTGAATGGCCTGGTTGATCAGCCGCCAGTGGCTGCGCACCTGGCACACGGATTCCAGCTCACACGGGGCGCCGCCCGACGTGTGCTGGCCACATTCCGTGAGGGACACGGGCCCTTCCAGCGAAGCCACCAGCTCCGCCAGGGAGATGTCCGGGGCCGGCCGGGACAGGCCGTAGCCTCCGCTCGCCCCACGGTGCGAAACCACCAGTCCCGCCGCCAGCAGGCCCTTGAGCACCTTGCTGGCCGAGGGCAGCGGCACGCGAGTCCGCGCCGCCAGCTCGCGCGTCGTCCGGGTCTCCCCGTCTGCGCGAGCCAACTCGGTCATCAGCACGATGCCGTAGTCGGTCATCTTGCTCATCCGGAGCATAGGTGCGGAGTTCTCCTTCCTTCGCCGAGGCCCTCGGGCCGCTGCGGGCTCTTACGTAATGTGGACTGCTCTAGTCCACATTCAAATCAACGGGCAGCGCGGACCTGTCGGGAAGGAGGGCCTGCGCCCGAGGGGGCCCCCGGTGTTCCCGTCGGCGGGTAGGCGCTAGGGTGGGGCCTCGCCGCACTGCCCGTGAGGAGCACGAACAATGCGTCTTCCCCTGCCGCTGCTGCTCGCCGCATTGGCCCTGCCAATGCTGGCCTGTGAGAAGAAAACCGCGTCCGCCGCGCCCGCCCCCGATGGCGCTCAGGCCGCCGCGCCCCAGGCCGATTCCGCCTCGGACACGATTCTCATCGGCGAGGTGGGCAGCCTGACCGGCAGCGAGGCCACGTTCGGCATCTCGGCGCGCAACGGCATCGAGCTGGCGCTGAACGAGGCGAACGCCGCGGGCGGAGTGAAGGGCAAGAAGGTCGCGGTGCGCGTCTATGACAGCCAGGGTCGCCCGGAAGAAGGCGCGCAGGCGGTGACGCGGCTCATCGCGCAGGACCACGTGTTGGCCGTGCTGGGCGAGGCGGCCTCGTCGGTGTCCATGGCCATGGCGGAGAAGGCGCAGGCGGCGAAGGTGCCGATGATTACGCCCACCTCGACGAGCCCCGAGGTGACGAAGAAGGGCGACTTCATCTTCCGCGTCTGCTTCATCGATCCGTTCCAGGGCCTGGTGATGGCGAAGTTCGCGCGTGAGAACCTCAAGCTCGACAAGGTGGCGGTGCTCACGGACAACAAGAGCGCCTTCTCCGTGGGGCTCGCGGATGTCTTCAATCAGAAGTTCAAGGACTTCGGCGGCGAGGTGACGGGGAACAAGAGCTACTCCAAGGGCGACACGGACTTCCGCGCCCAGCTCACCGCGTTGAAGAAGGTGAAGCCGCAGGCCGTGTTCGTGCCGGGCTACTACACGGACGTGGGCATCATCGCGCGGCAGGCCCGCGAGATAGGGCTGACGGTGCCGCTGCTCGGCGGAGATGGCTGGGACTCGGACAAGCTGTTCGAGCTGGGCGGGTCGGCGTTGGAGGGCAGCTACTTCTCCAATCACTACTCACCGGATAATCCGGATCCGCGCATCCAGGACTTCCTCAAGAAGTACAAGCAGGCCTACGGCTCGGTGCCGGACAGCGTGGCGGTGCTCGCGTATGACGCCGCGCGGTTGCTGGTGGATGGCATGCGGCGCGCGCCCGACCTGAGCGGCCCGGCCATCCGCGACGCCATCGCCGCGACGAAGAACTTCCCGGGCGTGGCGGGCACCGTGAACCTGGACGCGAACCGAGACGCCGTGAAGGAGGCCGTGGTGCTCAAGGTGGCCAACGGCAAGGCGGAGTTCGTCACCACCGTGGCGCCCTGAAGCACCTGGAGCGCCGGCCCCGTCCCGCTCAGCGGGGGACGGGGCGCGGGCGAGACATCAGGGCACGGGCGACTGGATGACGAAGTACATCGACTGGAAGTACTTGTTGAGGCCGTTGATGAGCGCGACGGTGTACGGCCAGCTCAACACGGTGAAGCCGAACAGGGCCGCAGACACCACGGCATACTCCGTCATGGCTTGACCGCGACGGCGGCGGCGCAGCTCAGTGCGAGGAGTCGGCGTCATCGGTGTCTCCCTTGCGCGGGGTGTAGCCCCCCGTCTTGCAGTCCTTCTGGCAAGCGTCCTTTTCCTCGACGCACGCTTCAATGCACTTACCCGCCATCTTGCCGGCGGTCTTCTTGCACACGGCCTTGCAGACTTCGGCGTCGCTCTCACACTGCTTCGAGCAGGATTGAGCGCGAGCGGGAGCGCTCGCCAACGTCAGGGCCAGGGCACCCGCCAGGGTCCACATTCCAAGCAGCTTCATTTTCGCGTCCTCCGTTCGGCGCTCACTCAGAGGCCTGAGCGCGCTGCATCAGCGACAGGTTGAACTCCACGCCGGTGCCGGTCTGCCGCAGCAGCATCTGGCCCACGGTTCCATCATGGCTCACTTCAAACGAGCGGGACTGGCCCGCGGACTCTGCCGAGCTGCCCGCTTGCCAACCGCGAGCCTCCAGCGCCTTGCGCCAGTCTGACTCAGACTCGGCCAGCGAGTCCTCGGACATCTTGCCGGTCACGACGTGGTTGGTGGCGCCTTCCATCTTCAGGGAGATGAGCTGAGGCGCAACCGCCGAGGCCGGCATGGGCATCCAGTCCGGCACCTTCGAACCGCGGTCGGCCAGATTGGCCATCTGCCCCGCGGACACGAACACCAGCGTCTCGCCGCCCTGCGCCAGCACGGACACCAGCCGGATCTCATCATCCGCCGGGCTCCAGTAGCCCACGTAGCCGCCGTTGGTCCCCAGGTCCGCGCTCAGCGGGGGAAGTCCTGCATCCACCAGCAGGCCGCGGTAGTGCGACAGCACCTGGCGAGGCGAGTCCTTGGTGGAGAACCACGCGACCGCGATGGGGACATCCGGGCCCAGGTAGTCCGCCGCGAGGGCCTCGGGCGCTGTGGAGTCACCCGGGTACGGCGGGAAGCCCGACAAGGAGCGCTCCAGGATCGCCTGATCCTCCCGCGAGCGCTCGGGCGAGCGGGAGGTCGGAGGCAGCATCGCGGAGGCCTTCTGCTCCACCTTCTCGAGTGGCGACTCCGACTCGCGAGAGTAGACGGCGTCCTCCCAGGCAAAGCCCAGGAGCGCGCCCGCCACCGTGACTGCGAACAGCAACAGCGACAGCCGGACCGGAAGACTGGTGCGAAGCAGCTTCAGCACTTCTCAGCCTGCTTGCAGCCCATGTAGTTGTTCCCGCGCTTCTTGTAGCTGTCCCGGGTGCGGTTCTTGTCCCAGTCCTGCCACTCGGTGTTGAAGAAGCGGGTCTTCGAGCCTGCCACGGTGATCTCCTCCGTGGGCTCCGCGCCCTTCTGCGGGGCAATGGCCACGGCGGGCCGGGTCGGATCATCCGCCTCGAGGCCCATGATGGGACCCGTGAGCCGCGTCGCCAGCAGCGCTGGGCTCAGGAGCTGGTCGCTGATGGCGTTCGCGAAGAACTGCGCCGAGTAGGTGACCACCAGCGGGTAACCGATGTTGAACTTGTTCTGATAGATGTTCTCGACGCGATTATAGAACTCGCCCTTCTTGTCACCCGGGCGAATGTCCGCGTCGTCAGTCAGCGCCCACGTGTCCGTGAGGATCGCCAGCCTCTGTTCCTTGATGTAGTAGGCGTTGTCGCTGGACCCCTGCTGCGAGTTGGTGTGCGTCGCGGCGGCGCCGCCCTGCCAGTGCTTCTTGGTGAGCTTGTCCACCTCGCTGAACTGAGGGAACAGCGTCTCGGGCAAGAGGTAGTTCTCCACGATGGCGCGCGCGGAGCACTTGATGATGCCGCCGTTCGTGAACTTGCTCATGAACTCCTTGTGGATGGGCACGCCCAAGCCGCCCGCGCCCTTCTCAGGTGCCTCGCACGTGACCTGCTTCGCGTTGGCGTTGACCCAGCACACGTGGGCGACCAGCGCCTTGTGGTGGTCCGTGTCTGCGCAGTCCTTGTAATTCACCGTCTCATCGCCGTCCGGGTCGCTGCTGGGAACGGTGACGAACTCGGTGGGCCGGTCCGTGCCAGACTCGTGGTCGCAGAACATCAAGCGCGCCTGCTTCTGGACCACGCTGGCGCCACCCGCGGGCGCCTTGGCTCCGGCCTTCTTCAGGTCCTTCGAGTAGTCCTGCACGGTGAAGTCCCACACCGTGGAGAGCGCCGCTTCCTGCGAGTCCAGCGAGTAGCGCAGGAGGTCGTCCAGGAAGATGGCGTACATGAAGACGGGGATGAAGACGATCATGCTGAGGGCCGTCTCCACCGCCGCGGCCCCTCGCATGTGACGACGCTGACGCAGAAGCTTCTTCACAGGGACACCCCCGGAACGTTGGCGATCGTGGCGCCGTCCATGTTGCCCGCCAGCCCCAACACCTTGGCGGCCTCCTGGCCGTCACGGAACGGATGCAGCTTGGCGCGCCAGTACGGGTTGAAGAGCGTGGGCGCCTCCGCCCAGCCGTTCTGCCCGAAGCGATGGTAGTAGACGAGCGCCTTGGAGAGCGCAGCGCCCTCGTCCGCGGCGAGCACGAGCGTTCCGGTGCCCTGCGCGCCGTGGTTGAACTTGATGGTGGCGGAGGAGTTGATCTCCCAGTCCGCCTTCGACGCGTTGCCCACGCGCAGCTTCTTGGTGACGTAGCTGTAGGCGCGCGGCTGGCCGTAGTCCTTCTTCTCGTCCGTGCTCCCGCGGAACTTCATGAAGCAGTTGCCCGAGCCGATGCAGCTCGTCAGGGCCTTGGCCATCACGCCCTCGAACTTGTGGTTGCCCTTGTGCGCGTTGTTCGGCTTGTGACCGCCGTTGCCGCTGTCGCTGTAGACCTCAGCGCTAAAGGGCATCCACGGCGAGATGCCGTCCTTCCACTGGGCAAACATGGCGCCACCGTTCTCCCTGGACGTCACCACCTTGCCCTCCTTGCCGGACTTGCCCTTGAGCTTCCAGCCGCTCTTGTCCTCCGCGACAGAGCTGCCGCCCTTGCTGACGGCAGGAATGGGGAAGTGCAGTCCGTCCCCCGGGATGTCGTTCATCAGCTCCTGGAGGTAGGAGGGGTGCATGATCATCAAGGGGAGGATGGTGGCTGCGAACCCCGTCGCTCGGGTGGAGGGCCAGACCGGGCGGCTCGCGTTGGCGATCTCCGTCATGGTCTTGCTCGCGGCCTGGCGAGAGGTACTGCCCTCACCGCCCATGCACGGCAACCCATCCACGGCGCAGTTGAACTCGTTGGCGTTGAGCCCGCCCACGGCCGCCGAGAGCGTAGACGCGCCCGGGGCGTTGTAGTCGGTCAGATCCTTCAGGTTGCTCGAGCTTCCATCCAGCACCGTCTTCGCGGTCTTGAGATGCACCGCGTCCTGAGAGGCATGGATGGTGTCGATCATCCGATCCAGATTTTCGACGACCTTCTCCATGGTCTCGTCGAGGTCCTTGACCTTGTTCCCGTAGTTTCGAGATTTGTTTCCGTACTTACTGGCGATGCGTATCGCCTTGATGCCGTGGATGCAGTGCTTGATGCAGGTCCAGCAAGCGCACTGCGCGAACTCCATGGCGGCGATGATGTAGAAGTTGATCTTCTGTGCACTCATCATGTCCGAGGTCAGGCTCGCCGCGGACACGTACGCGTGCATGCTGGTCATCGCCACGTAGGAAGCGGCGATGGCCCGGTTGCTGGCCGCGTAGTAGTTCAGCGCGCGCGCCTCCATGACGGCCATGGAGTAGGCGAGGCTGTCGCTATGCTGTTGGAGGCTGACCTTCTCCCGCAGCGCGTGGCTGAGGTTGAAGCTCAACGTCGTCATCAGCGCCATGATGAGGAACGACAGGCAGGCCAGAACCAAGGACTGGCCACGCGCCTTGCGCTGCTTCATTGCCAGGTGAAGACGCATTCGTTTCTCTGGGGCAGGGGGTTTTGGGAGAGGAAGAAGTTGGACTGCATCCGCATCGTGTAGGTCGCGCGGATGGGAAGGACGTAGTGGCGCTGCGCGGCCGCGGCCTCGTACTGGCCATCGTTCTTGCGGAACTTGCGCTCATTCTGAGGCGTCTTTCCCAAACGGAGCACGGGCGGCAGCTCCCGGGCTCGGACGATTTGGTAGATCACCATGTCCGCGAAGGGGATGGGCATCCGATAGTTGAACGTGACCTGCACGCGCAGCTTGGTGCGCTGGCCCTGGGCCCAGTCATCGCTCGCGGAGTTCTTGGGGTTGTCGAAATCGAATTCCCCGCTCCCGCCACCCACCTCGTTGCGCAGGGGACCACAGATGGTCACCTCCGCGTACTTCAGGGCACTGTCCATCATCTTGTTGGCCATGACTTCGGGCCAGGCGAACTTGGCCGCGAACTCCGACCCGCTGGTCACGGTCTTGATGTACTCGGCGCCGCCCGAGGGCTTGCTCACCATGGGGAGCAGGACTCCGAGTGCGGCCTTTTCCATCTGCCCGACGTTGGCGCTGTGGATGGAGCCCGCTCGCACGGCCTTGTAGGCCGCGTACTTCGTCATCAGCCGAGCCTGATGCATCAGTCCAAGCTGGAGAGTCCCGAGGATCAGGAATACAAAGAGAGGCAGGACGATAGCCGTCTCGACGGCGGCCTGCCCATCCTCACGATTTCGCGCCTTCATCCCTGGAATCCACATATGCCCGGAGTGTACCGGCACTCGGATGGAGGACTGGCGAGGGAAAGCAGATGTCACACAAATGTCACATACGACCCGTTGTGTTTTTCCTCAAGTCCATGGCAGCCGGCTACTCGACCGATAGACGGGCTCCACTGGGCCGTGCAGCGGAGCGGTAGGAAGCGGCAAAAAGGAGCAGGGCATGAACTGGCACGTGGGTATGAAGGTGGGCCTGCTGGTGACGGTGTTGTGCGCGGTGGCCTGCAGCGACAAGAAGGATGATCCCGGAACTCCAGGCGAGGGTGTTGAGCGTCCCGGCATGGGGACGTCGACGAAGCCTCCGGAGGGGGCACCCTTCACGCTGCCCGCGGGGGTGGAGTGGATCAACCCCACCATCAAGAGCTACAACGCTGTATTCCCGGAGAAGTGCCACGACAAGAAGGAGTCGGACGGCCGAGGGAGCGGTGACCTGGTCCGGCTGTGCCTGGCGCTGCGCAACACGACGACCCAGCTCGTGCGCGTCACCTTCCCCGCCGGGATGATCTTCATCTCCGAGAGCCTGGACGTGCAGAACGGCGTCCTCGTCCAGGGAGAGACGGTGGAGTTGCCCCCCACGCAGGAGTTCTACGTCCCGCTGTTCCTCTACTGCCTCAACTCAGATCGCAGCGGCAGCTACCCGGATGATGAGTTCCGTCCCGGCCCCATCACCCAGTACAAGGACTTCCTGGACTTCTTCACGCTGCTGGCGAACAAGAAGCTGCCGCCGTCCTCGGCTGAGCTGCAGCAGGCCGTGTGGCACCTGTCCACTGGCGACGGCCTCAGCGACAAGGACCGGAACGTCATCAACGGCTTCAGCGCCAAGTAGCTGGCACAGTCCGCCCGAGGCGCTCCCGTGAGCGCCTCGGCGCGGGTGTTAGTCTTCGGCGCCGGACTCGTCCGCGCTGTCACCGGCATAGCGGTTCATGCCGTAGCCATAGCCGCCATTCGACGCGGGCGGGACGTAGTGGCGGGAGACGTAGATGCCCGCTCCCAGGACAATCAGCGCCAGCACCGCATACAGCGCGGGGCGGCTGGGATTGGCTCGCCATGCCCAGCCGCGCTCGCGACGGCGCTGGAAGCGCGGAGCTACCGAGTACTCGCGCCAGGCCTCCTCACGCATGTCCGCCGCGGCGTCCGCGTTGCCCTCCAGGGCCAGAGCGCGAGACAGGAGCCAGCGGCCCTCGACCGTTCCCTGACGGGCCTGAAGGAAGCGCGTGAGAGCTTCCTGCGCGCCCTTCGCGTCGCCTCGTGCCAGCCGGAAGCGACCGCGCTCCAGGTCGATGGCGCCTTGACGGTACGACTCATTCTGTCGCGCGGCCTCGTCCAGGAGGAGTTCGCCGCGACGCGAATCCCCCGCTCCGAGGTACGCCACGCCCAACAGGAACAGCGTGTCCACGTCGTCGTCGCCCGCGTCCAGGTTGGGCTTGAGGATGTCCACCGCTTCCGCGTAGCGCTTCTGTCCCACTCGGATGTCCGCCAGCTCGGCGCGGGCGCGGCGATCATGCGGGTTGGTGAGGATGGCGCCCGCCAGCTCCCCGGCACGCTGCCAGCGCTTGAAGCTCCGCAGCGGACTGGGCAGCACCTGCAGGGTGAAGCGGTCCATGCCCCAGAGGGTCACCACCACGAGGACCAGCGACAGGAGCGGACGCCCCGTCAGCAGCGAGAAGAACATCCACAACATCCAGGAGCTCGACATGGCGTTTCAGGTTCCCTCGGGCGCTGACCGCTAGAGCAGCCGGGCGCAAACGGCGCTGTGTACATCCAGGCCTCGGTCCGTCAAGGCCAGTCGCCCCTCTCGGAGCTTCGCGAATCCATGCTCAACCAACCGGGCTACCTCTTCCCGCCGCGACTCCACGGGTTGGCTGTATCGCGCACACACGGCCTCCCAGTCCACCCCTGACACCAGCCGCAACCCCATGGACAGTCGCTCCGCGAAGAGTTCCTCGGGCCCCAGGGACTCGCGGCTCGCTTCGGGCAAACGGCCCTCTTCCACCGCGCGGAGATAGACCTCTGGGCTGCGCTGATTCACGTACCGGTGCGGCTCGGGGGACAGCAGCATTCCCGTGGCGCCCACGCCCAGCGCGAGGTACTCGCCGCCCGTCCAGTAAAGCGCGTTGTGCCGCGAGCTGAGTCCTGGCCTCGCGTGGTTGGAGACCTCGTAGCGATTCAGGCCGTGCGCGCCGTAGACCTCGCGCAGCGTGCGCGCCATGGCCACGACCTCGTCGTCCTCGGGGAGATGGAGTTCGCCGCGCGCGAGCTGCTTCGCCAGCGGCGTGTCCTCCGCGAGCACCTCGCGCTCCACCGTCAGCGCGTAGGTAGACAGGTGCTCGGGATTGAGCGCGACCGCGCGCAGGGCGTCCGCCTCCACCTGCTCGCGCGTCTGTCCGTGCACGCCGTAGATGAAGTCCAGGGCGACCACCGGGAAGTCCGCGCGCCGGGCCGCGTCCACCGCAGCTTCCACCATGGCCGCGTCATGCGCGCGCCCCAGGGCCTTGAGTGTCTGGGGTTGGAAGGACTGGACGCCCAACGTCAGTCGATTGACGCCGGCGGACCGGAAGCCCGCGAAGCGCTCGGCATCCGCGCGCTCTGGGTTGCCCTCCAGCGACACCTCCGCGCCGGGAGATAGGGACAGGCGCGCCGCGAGGCCATCCAGCACTCGAGCCACATAGCGGGGATGCCACAGCGACGGCGTGCCTCCGCCGAGGAAGACGGAGTCGAGCGGGCGTGTGCGCAGGTCGGGCTGGGCCGCCAGCCGCGCATCCAGCTCCGCGAGCACGGCCGTCGCGTAGCGCTCCTCGGGAACCTGCTTGGCCACCGCCACCGCGAAGTCGCAGTACGGGCACTTGGCCAGGCAGTAGGGAAAGTGCAGGTACAGCCCGAAGCGCGCGGCGGCCATGCCCGTCAGCGGGTCGATGGGGGACGAGAAAGGCATGCGGACCAAACCCTACTTCCCGCCCTTCAATTGCGCCTCCAGGCGCGCCACCTTCGCCTTCAGGCTGGCCGCTGTCTCCAGTGCCGTCTCGGCGGCCATGAGCTTGCGCTTCATGGAGGCGACGTCCGCCTTGAGCTGGTCCCGCTCCGCCTCCCAGCCCGAAGGAGCGGCCGAACCCGCCGCGGCCGGCTTCGCCTCGACCGCCTGTCGCGCCGCCTGCTCGGCCTTCAGCGCGGCTTCCGCCTGCGCCAGCTTCGCTTCCAGCGTCGCTCGCGTCGCATCAACGTCCTTCGCTCGCGCCGCCTGCTCGGCCTTCAGCGCGGCTTCCGCCTGCGCCAGCTTCGCTTCCAGCGTCGCTCGCGTCGCATCAACGTCCTTCGCTCGCGCCGCCTGCTCGGCCTTCAGCGCGGCTTCCGCCTGCGCCAGCTTCGCTTCCAGCGTCGCTCGCGTCGCATCAACGTCCTTCGCTCGCGCGGCCTGCTCGGCCTTCAGCGCCGCTTCGGTCTGCGCGAGCTTTGCCTCGGCATCCTTGGCGCGCGCGGATTGAGCAGCCTGCGCCTCCGAGGCTCGGCGCTTGGACTCGGAGGTCTCCAGCGCTCCTTCCAACATCTTCACGCGCTGCTGGAGGCGATCCACCTTGTCGGCCTCCGCGCGCGCGGCGGCGAGCTGCTCGGTGATGGCCGCGAGTTGCTCTCGTGCGCCGTCCTCGCCCTGCGCGAGAGCGTCCACGCGGGCTTCGGTCTCCGCGGCTCGGAGCCGCTCGTCCTCGTGCGCGGCCTCGGCGGCTTCGCGGCGAGCCTGCTCCAGCGCGAGGTCTCCCTGCGCCTGCGAGACGACGCCCTGCAGTCGGGCCAGCTCCGCCTCGCGCTGCCCCGAGGCGGTCTCCAACATCGTCACGCGGGCCGACAGCCCCACGCGCTCCGCTTGCGTGGTGGCGACCTTCATCTCCACCACCGCGAGGTCCTTCTTCAGCGCATCCCGCTCGGCGCGCGCGGCCTCGACTCCGGCGGACAGCTCCGCGACCTTCGCCTCCGCCTCGTGCACCGCTTCGCCCAGGGCGGCTGCGTCGGACTCCATCCGGTCGCGCAGCGAGACCTGCTCCACCTCGGCGGCCTCCAGGTGCTCCTTCAGCGCCGCAATCTCAGCCGTCAGCTCTTCGGCGCGCCCGGCCTGGGCCTGGGCCTCTTCGCGGGCTCGGGCCAGCTCCGCGTCGAGCGCCGTCACCCGCGCTTGCGCCTGGGTCAGCTCCGCGGTCCGGTTCTCCAGGGCCTTGCGCAGCGCGGGCAGCTCCGCCGCCTCGGTCGTGCGCGCGGTGAGCGCGGCCCGCAGCCCCACGGCATCCGCGTCCTTCAGCGCGAGCGCGCGCTCCAGCTCGGAGACCTGCCCCTGGAGTCCTCGGAGCCCCTCCTCCACCACCGCGAGTTGGCGGCGCGCGTCGTCGCGCTCGGACTCCAGCGTCACCGCGCGCGACTGGGCTTCCTCGAGCGAGCTCTTGGACCAGTCGCTCTCGCTCTCCAGTGTTCCCAGTGCGCCTTGCGCCTCGGAGAGCGCGGCTTCCAATTGGGCGCTTCGCAGGGTCGCGGCGTCGCGCTCCTGGACGCTCGTGTCCAGCTCCGCCGTCAGCCGCTCCACGTCCGCCAGGTTGGCCTGGTACTGCTCCTGGACGGCCTCCAGGGCGCCCTTCGCCTCGGACTTCTCCGCGGCCAGTTCGGCGACCCGGTCCTGCGCCAACCCGAGGGCCTCCTTGGCTCCAACCAGCTCCTCGGCGAGCGCCCCACGGGACTCTCGCTCGGACTGGAGATCCGCGCCCAGCCGCGCCAGCTCGGCTTCGACTTCCGCCAGGGCCCGCGAGAGGTCCTTGCGGTCCGCCTCCACCGCGGCCAGCTCCGCTTCGGCCTGGTCGCGCTTCGCTTCCAGCTCGGCGGCCCGCGCCTCGGCCGCCGCGGCGCGCTTCTCCTCGCGCGCCGCCACCTCCGTGGCCTGCGTCAGCTTCACCGGCGAGTCCTTCACGCCGGCCAGGAGGGTGCGCGCCTCGATGGACTCCTTGCGCGCCTTCTCCAGGGACACCTTCACGCCGGCCAGCTCGCCCTCGCGCTCCGCGTACAGCGTGCGGGCCCGGGCCAGCGTCTCCGTCTTCTGCTTCACGACGGCGCGGAAGAACTCCAGCTTGTCCTCCGGCGAGGCGCCCATGGGCAGGCGCGGCTCGGGGGGCTCGCCGAAGGGGTCATTGCCCAGGGGTCGACGCACCACCGCGGCGGGGGCGGCCACGCTCGGGGCAGCCGGGGCCGGGCTCGCCGGGACGGCAGGAGCCGAAGCGGCCGGGCGACGCGGCGGCAGGGGCGGCGGAGCGGAAGCCGCGGGCGAAGGTGCGGAGACGGGCCTGGGAACCGAAGGAGGCCTGGGGGTTGCCGGAGGGGGGGAGGCAACGGCGGCGTTGCCATCGTCCAGCATGTCCCGCAGGTCCGCGAACGGATCCACCTCGTCCGAGGGTGACGACGGCATGTGCGTTCCGCAGGTTACCGGCCACGGGCGGTTTCCACCAGGGACGCGTGAAGCCCCCCAGCGCTTCCTCGCCCCCGAGGGAGTCCGGGTGCACAGTCTCCTCGACGCCAAGGCCACTGGACGTTAGCCAGTGAGGGAAACATCACACCTCGCCTTGCCTCACCGCAGGCGCGGTGACAGCTTCGGACGCTCCTTATGGCCATCCGCTACGCCCTGCCCAACGGGCTCACCGTCGTCTTCGAAGAGCAGCACGCCGCCAAGGTCGCGGCCTTCCAGGTCTGGGTCAAGGCCGGCAGCGCGGATGAGCGACCCGACCAGGCCGGACTCGCCCACCTCCATGAGCACATGCTCTTCAAGGGCACCGAGCGCCGGGGACCCGGTGAGATTGCCCGCGACGTGGAGGCCCATGGCGGGGAGATCAACGCCTGGACGTCCTTTGACCAGACGGTCTACCACATCGTCATCGCCAGCCAGTTCGCGCGCACGGGCCTGGACATCCTCGGGGACGCGGTGCGCCGCTCGTCGTTCGATGCCGAGGAGCTGTCGCGCGAAATCGAGGTGGTGTGCGAGGAGATCAAGCGCAGCCTCGACACGCCCACGCGGCGCGCCTCGCGCGACCTGTTCTCCACCGTCTTCCAGCAGCACCCGTACCGGCTGCCCGTCATCGGCACCGAGCAGAGCGTGCGCAGCTTCACGCGCGACAAGGTGCTGGAGTTCTACCGGCGCCACTACACGCCCAAGAACCTGGTGCTCTCGGTCTGCGGAGACCTGACCGAGGCCGAGCTGCGCGAGTGGGTCGACGACATCTTCGGCGGGGACTGGGGCCGTCCCTACGAGGGTCCCGTCGCGCGCGCGGAGGAGCCCGCCCAGACGGGCCGGCGCATCTCCCTGCGCGAGGATCCGGTGAAGGAAGCCCACCTGCACCTGGCCTTCCGCATCCCTCAGTCGGAGCACCCGGACGTGCCCGCGCTGGACGTGCTGGCGATGATCGCCGGCCAGGGCGACGCCTCGTGGCTGGTGCGCGAGGTGAAGCGCCGGCAGAACCTGGTGAACGACGTGCACGCGTACGCGTACACGCCCAAGAACCCCGGGTTCTTCGCCGCCTCGCTGCAGTTCCCCGCGCAGCATGCCGCGCGCGCCCTGGAGGAGACGGCGCGCGTGCTGTCCACGCTGCGCACCACGCGAGTTTCCGAGGAGGAGCTGGCCACCGCCAAGGCGCTGGTGGAGGCCGAGGCCGTCTACCAGCGGGAGACGGTGCAGGGCACGGCGCGCAAGATGGGCTCGTACCAGACGAGCCCCGGCGGGCTGGAGGCCGAGGCCCGCTATCACGAGGACATCCGCCGCCTCACGCCCGAGAACCTGCGCGACGTGGCCGAGCGCTACCTGCGCCTGGAGCATGCGATCGTCACCGGGCTGATGCCGCCGGACACGGGCTTCACCGAGGCCCACGTGAACGAAGCGCTGGACCGAGCCGCGAGCGGCGCTCCGCTCACGCCTCCCGCGCGGCGGTCTCGGCCTGCTGCCTCGGGGCCGTCATCCCTGCCCGGCGTGTCTCGGACGGGCAGCGCGTCCGCTGTGGTGGAGGAGCGCCTGCCCTCGGGCGCCCGCATCGTCGTGCGCGTGGAGCCCGCGGTGCCGCTGTTCGCCCTTCGCGCGGCGCTGCCCGGTGGCCTGCGCTACGAGACCGCCACGGACAACGGCATCTCCGCATTGCTCGCACGCAGCATCACGCGCGGAACACCCACGCACAGCGCCGAGGATATCGCGCAGCTTGTGGACGCCTACGCGGGCACGCTCAGCGGGCAGAGCGGCCGCAACTCCGTGGGCCTGCGCGGCGACTTCCTCTCGCGTCACTTCGAGGCGGGCTTCCGCCTGTTCGCGGACTGTCTGACGAATCCGTCGTTCTCCGAGGAGGAGGTCGCGCGAGAGCGCACCCTGCTCCTGCAGGACATCCTCACGCGCGAGGACAAGCCGTCCGGCGTGGCGCTCGACCTCTTCTCGCGGACGCTCTTCCACGCGCATCCGTATCGCTTGCCCACCACGGGTGAGCAGGCGGCGGTGGAGAAGCTCACGCCCGAGTCCCTCCGCGCGTGGCACGCGGCCCACCTGGACCCTTCACAGCTCACGCTGAGCGTGGTGGGTGACGTGAAGGTGGACGCGGTGCTCGCCCTGGCCAATGAGTACTTCGGCAAGTCGCGAGGCCGCGCCGCGCCGCCGCCCGTGATTCCCCTGGAGGCCCCGCCGAGCGCGGCCCGTCAGGAGAAGAAGCTCCTGGCGCGCGCGCAGTCCCACCTGGTGCTCGGGTTCCAGGCGGCGCGCATGAACGACCCGTGGCGATTCCCCCTGGAGGTGCTCTCCACCGTGCTGTCCGGTCAGGGCGGGCGGCTCTTCGTCGAGCTGCGCGACAAGCGGTCCATGGCCTACAGCGTGAGCAGCTTCTCCGTCGAGGGCGTCGACCCTGGCTACTTCGCCGTCTACATGGGCACCAGCCCGGAGAAGGTGGACGCGGCGCTGGCTGGCATCCGCGCGGAGTTGGAGCGCGTGCGTGACGAGCCCATCCCCGACGCGGAGCTGCTGCGCGCCAAGCGCAACCTCATCGGCGCGCATGAGATTGGGCTCCAGCGCAATGGCGCCCGCGCCGCGTTGCTCGCGCTCGATACCTGCTACGGCCTCAACCAGGAGAACTTCCTCCACTACGCCGAGCGCGTGGCGGCGGTGACTCCCGAAGAGGTGCGCGACGTGGCGCGGAAGGTCATCGACTTCGACCGGTCCGCGCTCGCCATCGTCGGGCCCTGAGCGCACCGCGCGCGGTCACTCCTCTCGCGGCATGGCGCGATGGGAGTGAGTCAGACAGCACCCGAGCCCATCACGCCCCTGAACGCGAGTCTGTCCGGCCTCTGGGCAGACCGCGTGTGGGGCTCGTGATAGGGATTGTGTGCTCCCTGGCACATCCGTCCCACTTTCATTGAACTGAAGGCCCGGGCTCCATGCGGAAGCAATTCAGAGGTCTCTTTCTGCAGGTCGAGAAAGACAAAGACGCCTTCAACCCAAGCCAGCACTAGGCCAGCTCACGGTTCGGTCGCGACTTCTCCTCGATGAAGTACCGCGCGTTGCTGGAGCACTATCAGGAAGCAGCCGAGGCGATTTCAAAACAGTTCGGCTGCGCCAACTGTCGGGGCACGGAATCGCTGCGCAGTTGCCTCGAGGCGTATCGGGTGCTCAAGCAAGTGAACGTCCAGGACGTCCCGGGCTGGACCCTGTTTCAGCAGAACCATGGGGGAACGCTCGACGGACTCACCCCGCTGCTCCAGAACACGTACGGCGCGAAATTCAGCGATGAGTTTGGCAAGACGTTCAGCCAGAAGACGCTGAAGGAGGGGATCTTCCACAACAAGCAGCCCGTCAACGCGCTGGGCAGCAAGTGGTACGGCGACCTCAAGGTGCTGCTGGTCTCGAAGAGCGGACAGCCGCCGCTGCGCAAGCACCTGCCCAAGGGCGTGGGTGTCGCCATCACCCAGGCGTCCGCCAAGGCGCACGCGGTCGTGGCTCGGTGTATCGCGCCGTCATCCTGGCGTTCGCGAAGAAGCAGGCCCGCGCGGGCGGATGGTCGGGCGGCGAGCCGCGCAAGGTGCTGGACCGCGCTCGCGCGCTCATCAGCTACTACCCGAAGACGCAGCCCACGGGCTCCAATCCCTTCATCCACTTGAAGGAGTTCGAGACCGAGTGCAGCAAGTCCGGAACCGGCGACGTGCTCGACGTGGTGGAGAAGCACTGCACCTCGGCGAACAACTGGTTGTCCGCGGGCGAGGTCGAGTTCGCCAAGCAGTGCGGCGAATGTGAGAACAGCCAGGGCGCGCTCGACCTCGTCGGCCGCTTCGTGGACAGCCGCGTGTCCCAGGGCGCCACACTCGACCTCATGGTGGGGGTGCTCTACTCGACCATGACGGAGACGGCGTCAACGGGGGACACCCCGTTCGACCTCGCGTGCGCCATCGCCTGTTTCACGACGACGACCATCTGCGAGAAGCTCCAGGGACTCGCGAAGAACTCGGACGTGGCGAAGCGGATGATGGAGACGTACCACGCCGAGGCGCCCCTCTTCGTCGCGTACATGGAGACGCTCTTGCTGGGCATGGGCCTGCAAGGCACCACACACCTGCCCAAGGTGATGGAGGAGGTCCACGAGCGCGACAAGGCGGGCGCGACCTTCCTCGGCGTGCAGACCCGGCCGCTCTCTTCGCTCGAGCAGTACCGCGGGCCGACGGCCAAGGCCATGGAGCTGGCGGCGACCACGCTGGGCCTGTCGTGGAAGGACCTGCGCATCGACGAGGACGCCCTCAAGACCCTCACGCGCGTATCGCCGAGAGGGGTTGATTGCCCATCCGGACAGGCCGCTGGGCAGCACCATCAAGTTCCAGAACGTCCAGGGCGCGCTGGACATCCTCAAGGAGTACTTCGGCGACGAGAAGCGCGCCAAAGAGGTCCTCGCCATCACCTGCGAGTGAGCGCGCGGCTCACGGGTGAGGGGGACTCGGCGCTCCGGGAGCGGGCGGTGCCTCGGACGGAGGCACCGCGCCTGACGCGGGCGGTGAGCCTTGCGGCGTTGGCCCTGCTCCTGGCGGGGGCGCGGGCTGCTCCAGTCGCGAGGGCACCTCTCCCGCGAGCGCCGCATCCAGTGCTTGCAACCAAGGCCCCGTGGGCGCGCCTGGAATCGCGGAGCAGCCGCGGATGAGCTGGCGCAGGCTTCGCAGTCGCTCGGGCGCGAGATGGGCCTCCTCCGCGAACTTCCGTGCGTCGGGCGATGACGTCAGCCAGGGCAGGCACGCGCGAAACAGCTCCAGCCGCGTCTGTCCATCGCCCATGAACAACACCGGGGCGGCATCCAGTTGCACCGCGGTCCACTCGCGGCGTCGCAGCTCGTCGGCCGTGAAGGTCACCTGTCCCTGCTGAGTCGCGCGGGGCTCGACCACGGGCCCCAGCGGGCCCGACAGTGTCACCGCACCTTCCGCGGGCGCGGGCTGACATGGCACTTCGCGCAGCGCGGTGAGTTCGTCCGCCGGACGGGTCTCGCGCTCCTCCTTCGCGGTGGCGAGCTGGATGATTCCGGTGACGAGCGCGGGCACGCCGACAATCAGCACGCCCACGCCCCACCCTGTCGCCACCTTGCGGCTGGAGGCACCGTAGTGCCCGTCTTCGTCGAGGGTGTCTCGATTGGGCTGATCCGAGAACAGCGTCCGGCCGATGACGAGGAAGCCACCCACCGCCGTGAGGATGCCTCCGGTGCTCACCGCCGCCGCCGCAGGCGTGGTGCGCCGCTGCGTGATGACGGTCTCCGTGTATTGCGTGTGCTGCTCGGTGCGGCAGATGTCCGCCGTGGAGAAGCGCAGCGTGAGCTGAGGCCAGGACGTCTCGACCGACGCGAACGTCACGCGCTCCCCCAGCGTGTGCTCGCGCGTCTCGGTGCGCAGCGCGGGGCCTCGTTCCACCCGGCGATCCGCGTCCAGCGAGGCACAGCCCACGGACAGCCCCAGCAGCACCACGCCCAGCCGCTTCATGGCGTCGCCCCCTGGAAGAAGGCCGCTATGTCCGGGCAGTCCGACAGCGCGCGCCGCACGTCCGAGCACGCGGGGAGCTGGTTCAGCTCCGTGCCCTGCCGGAGCAGCGGCTCGCGACACTCCAGGAAGCGCTCGCGCGAGGGGTCCACGAAGGTGAAGTCCTCCGCGCCGCAGCCCGTGCGCTCGCGCAGGGTGCCCGCGCAGTCCGCCGGGCCCACCGACAGCGTCCCCGCCACGCCCGGGCAGCTCAGCGAGGCGCACAGCCGGGTGATGACGTCCTGACAGACCGCGACGTCGGGGGCGGGGGGACCGGAGCAGGCGGTCAGGCACAGAAGGGGCCAGAAGACTTGAGCGAGTCTCACGGCGCTCCCACGCTACGCACGGTGCGGTAGAAGGGCCCGCATGTCCCAGACCTATCTGTCACTCACCGTGGAGTTGCCCGAGGAAGAGTCCGAGGCCGCACAGGACCTCCTCCACGAGGGCAACGCCCTGGGCCTGGAAGTCCGCGACCGCGAGCAGCCGACCATGCCGGGCGTGCGCGCCCCCGCCCCGGGCGAGGCCCTCATCGTCGCCTACTTCGAGGATCGCGAGACCGCCGAGGACGCCCAGGCCAGCATCGCCGAGTCCTTCCCCCACGCCCGCCACAGCCTGGAGGAGCAGCCCCAGCAGGACTGGAGCGAGCAGTGGAAGTCGCTCATCAAGTCCGTGCAGGTGGGCCGCCTCTGGGTGGGCCCGCCCTGGGAGGCGGACAAGGCGCCCCAGGACAAGGTGCGCATCGTCATCGAGCCGAAGATGGCCTTCGGCACCGGCGACCACCCCACCACCTCGCTGTGCCTCGCGGCCGTGGACACGTTCATGGCCACCCACCCGGGCGCCACGGTGCTCGACGTGGGCACCGGCACGGGCGTGCTCGCCATCGCCGCCAAGAAGCTGGGCGCGAGCACCACGGTGGGCACCGACAACGACCCCACCTCCGTGGAGCTGGCCCAGGAGAACTGCGTCGACAACGGCACCCCGGACATCGACGTGTCCGGCCGCGAGCTGACCCAGGTCTCCGGCACCTTCGACCTGGTGCTCGCCAACATCCTGGCCAACACGCTCATCGAGCTGGCGCCCCTCATCGTCGCCAAGGCCCACGGGCGGCTCATCCTGGCCGGAGTGCTGGCCCACCAGCGCCAGGACGTGGAGGACGCCTACCGCAAGCTGGGCTGCACCGTGCTCGAGGGCGCGCAGCAGGGCGAGTGGGTGCGCATCGACTTGGACAAGCGCTGAGCGCCATCCGCCCTTGGAACCTGGGGGGCGGGGCGCGCTAGCCTCCGCTCCCGCGTGGCGACGCCCCCCTCCTCCCAGCCTCCGCAGCCCTCGACCGAGGTGCGCTCCCAGCTCGTGGGACCGCTGCTCGCGCACCTGCGCGCGGCCGGACATGAGCCGGGAGCGCTGGTGCGTGAGTTCGGCCTGCCGCTCGACGCCCAGGCCCTGCCCGAAGTCCGCCTGCCCCTGCCCACCCTGCGCGCCCTGCTGGAGGCCGCCGAGCGCCTCAGCGGTGATGCCTTCCTCGGGCTGCACGTGGCGCAGGGGCTACCCCGAGGCACCTACGGCCTCGTCGAGTACATCGCCCGGGCCTGCTCCACGCTGCGCGACACGTTCCGCGCGCTGGCTCGCTACATGGCGCTGCTCGACCCGGCGTGGGCCTCGGCCTTCCGCGACCTGGGGCCCGAGGGCGGCACGTTCACCTATGGCATCCCCGGCGAGCCGCTCGCCTACGGGCGCCACGCCAGCGAGTTCGGGCTCGCGCTCTTCGTGCACACCGGACGTCAGCTCACCGAGCAGCCCTGGCGGCCCCGCGCTGTCGCCTTCGCGCATCCCGCGCCGGTGGACCTCACGCCGCTCGTGGAGCACTTCGGCGTGACGCCGACCTTCGGCGCCGGCCACAACGCGCTCACCCTGGACGCCGCCACGCTGGACCTGCGCGTGACCGGAGGAGATCCAGCCCTGCTCTCGGTCCTGGAGCGCGCGGCCACCGTCCCCCCGCCACCGCCCGCCCCCGAGCCCTCGCGCGGCGACTTCGCGGTCCGCGTGCGCGAGGCCATCCGGGCCACCCTCCAGGACGGCGCGCCCCAGATGGCCGAGGTGGCGCGGGGCCTCCACGTGAGCGCGCGCACGCTGCAGCGACGGCTGGCGGAGCAGGACACCACGTTCCAGGACGAGGTCGACGCGGTGCGCAACACGCTCGCGCGCCAGTACCTGGCGGATCCGCACCTGGGGGTGAGCGAGGTGGCGTTCCTCTTGGGGTTCGCGGAGCTGAGCACGTTCGACCGCGCGTTCAAGCGGTGGACGGGCAAGACGCCGAGGGCGTGGCGGGACGGGGCGGGCTCGGACGTGGCCCCCTGAAGTTGGCGTCCGGGGCCAGGAGTTTGGCGCGCCGGGCCAGGAAACCCGCGCGGACATCTCCTAGCTTAGAGAGTCGAAACGACTCTTTCCTTGGAGACCCCATGCTCAAGCCCCAGGTGGTCGCGCTCTTCGACGAGTACGCGTCCGCGCACCAGCACCCGACGAACCGGCTGACGCACAAGATTGCCATCCCCGTCATCGTGCTGCACATCGTGGCGATGCTCGACTGGGTGAAGCTTTTGGCCGTGCCAGTGCTGCCCGGCGGAATGCTGACGCTGGGGATGGTGGCGTGGGCGCTCGTGACGCTGTGGTACCTGCGCGCGGACGTGAAGCTGGGGCTGGCGGTGTCGCTCTACTTGGCGCTGTGCATTCCGCTGGGCCGCATGATGCCGATGTGGTCCGTGGTGGCCATCGCGGTGGGCGGCTGGGCCATCCAGTTCGCGGGCCACGCGGTGTGGGAGAAGAAGTCCCCGTCGTTCTTCACCAACCTGGTGCACGCGCTGGTGGGCCCGCTGTTCTTCGTGGCCCTGCTCACCGGGGACTACGCCCTGAAGTCGGAGACCACCGCGCCCGCTCGGGCGTGAGGCGCCCCTGGACCTCGCCATGACCTTCGCTGACAAGCTGCGCGCCTGGATGCCCCTGCACGAGAACGGCGTGAGCCGCGCCGCGCACTTCGTGGGCACGTATCTGTTCATCTTTTCGCTGTGCGTTCCGCTCGCGTGGGTGACTCTGCCGGGCGGCCTGGGCCTCACGGCCGCGCACGCGCTCGTGGCGGCGGTGGTGCTCTACGCGCTGACGCTGGAGTGGACCGCGGGCCTGCTCATGGCGCCGCTGCTGGTGCCCACGCTCCTGGCCGCCCTCGCGGTGGCGAGCCTGCCCACGGGCGTGGCGGCGGGCGTGGCCCTGGGCGTGATGGTGGCGCGCTTCGCGCTGGTGGTGGGCGCGCACGTCGTCTTCGAGAAGAAGACGCATGGCCTGTCCCTGGGCGGCCCGCTGCTGTTCTTCATCGAGCCCGTGTACCTGCTGACGCTCGTCCTCTTCGGAATGGGCTTCAAGCGCGAGCTGCACGCGCGGGCCACCTCGGTCGGGAGCGCCGCGCCCAGCGTCGCCGTGTAGTTCCCGTGTCGTTCCGAGGCGGTTCCGGGGACGCGCCGCGACGGGAGGCTGGCGCGCGGCGGCGTCCTGCTGAATCCTGCGGCCCTTCCAGGAGCCCGCCGCCGTGGTCCGCCTCTTCGTCCCGCTGCCTCAGCCCATCCCCTCCGAGGTGACGCTCACCACCGAGCGCCGCCACTACCTCGTCCACGTCCTGCGGCTGGAAGCGGGCGACGCGCTGGAGGTGTTCGATGGGCAGGGCCGCGCCTGCGACGCGCGCGTGGTGGAGCTGACGCCGGAGCACGTGCGGCTCTCGCTCGGCGAGGCCCGCGTGACGCCGCCCCGGCGCGAGGTGGCCGTGGTGCAGGGGTTGCCCAAGGGCGACAAGCTCGAGTGGGTGCTCCAGAAGGGCACCGAGCTGGGCGCCTCCGCGTTCTGGCCCGTGGACACCGCGCGCAGCGTGGTGAAGCTGGAGCCCAAGCGGGCCATGGAGCGCACGGGCCGCTGGATGAAGATTGTCGAGGAGGCCGCGCGCCAGTGCCGTCGCAATGACGTGCCGCCCGTCCACACGCCTCGGCCGCTGTCCGAGGCCGTGCAGGCGCTCACGCCGGGCACCGTGGTGTTGGTGCTGGATGAAGAAGAGTCCGCGGTTCCCCTGGGCGAGGCCTTCCGCGCCGCCGGCCCGGGCACGCCCGTGGCGCTGGTGGTGGGGCCCGAGGGAGGGCTTGCTCGCGAGGAGGTGTCCGCGCTGTGGGCGCTCGGCGCTCGGCCCGTCACGCTGGGAGCGCGCATCCTGCGCACGGAGACCGCCGCGCTGGCCGCCTTGGCGGTGATGATGCACCTGGACGGCGAACTCGGATGACGGCCGAGGAGCCAAGCGCTCCTCCCTCCCCGGTTCTCACGTCCGAGTTGGGATTCCTACGTTTCTCCCATCCGGGGCCGCGCGCGGTCCCACCACAGGAGAACCACTCATGGGGATCATCGCGTTCATCATCATCGGTCTCATCGCGGGCCTCATTGCCCGAGCCATCCTCCCCGGGCGGCAGAGCATGGGGGTCATCGCCACCACCCTGCTGGGCATGGTCGGCTCGCTGGTGGGTGGGCTCATCGGCTCCCTCTTCGAGCGCAACGGGAAGCTCTTCGAGCTGAAGACCTCGGGCATCATCATGTCCATCGTCGGAGCCATCATCGTGCTGCTCATCGTGCAGTCGGCAAGCAAGCACCGACGCGTCCACGCCTAGGGCGCGAGGGTGACGAGCCCCTGACGGTTCCCCGGGCGAGGGGCCTCGGGGGCTTGTACTTTTCTTGCTCCCCGCGCTGGGACGGCCTTTCATGGCGGCCGCTGCCTGCATCGCCGGGAGGAAACGTTGTCCAAGTGCTTGAAGTGCGGAGCCACGCTGCCGCCCGAGGGAGATTGCACCGCTTGCGCCACGACGCTGCGTGACGCGCCCGTGCCGGCCGTCCCCAGCCTGCTCAACCGGGACATCCACATCGACCGCCGCTCGCCCGAGCGCGCCGCGACTCCCAACGCCGTGCCGGCCTTCTCCGACCTCGCGCGCAGCCCGGTGACGCCGCCCGGGATGACTCCCGCGGTCCGCCCGTCCGCGCCTCGCGCCGCGCCGCAGGCGCCCGCGCCCCGCGTCGCGGTGCCCCAGCAGCCGCCCGTTCCTCGCGTGGCCGCGCAGCCGCCCGCTCCGGGAAGCGTCCCGGCCCCGCCTCGCATGGCCGCCCCCGCCGCCCCGGGGAGTGTCCCCGCGCAGCCCGCCGCCCCGCGCATGGCCCCGCCCGCGCAGCCGCGCATGGCCGCGCCCCATCCCGCCGTTCCGAGCGGTGTTCCCGCGCAGCCCGGCGTTCCGGGTGGAGTCCCCGCGCAGCCCGCCGCTCCGCGCGTGGCCGTTCCTCCTCAGCAGCCCGCGATGGCTCGGCCGGCCGCCCCCGTGGCCCCACAGCAGCAGCCGGTGCCGCGCGCCGCCGCGCCCCAGATGGCCCCTCCGGCCCAGGCGCCCGTGGCCGCGCCGCGCGCCGTGGCGCCTCCGCCCGCCGTTGCTCCGATGGCACCGCCGCCGGCCGTCGCGCCGATGATGGCTCCGCCGGCCGTTGCCCCGGTCGCCCCGCCTCGGGCCGCTCCCGTGGCGATGTCCCACGCGCTGCCCGGTGTCGCCGCGCCGCGCGCGCCCGCCCCGGACTACGAGCTGCCCCTGACGGGCTCTCCGATGACGCCCGCCTACGGGACCCCGCCGGTGCACCGCGCCTCAGCACCCGCGCCGACCGAGACGGATCCGCTCTTCCTGGACGTGCTGGGTTCCACGCCAGCCCCGGATCTCTTGCCACAGATGGATGACCTCCCGATGGAGGCCCCTGCTCACGCCGAGCCTCCCGCGGTGGAGCTGGCGCCCGCCCCCATCTCCGAGCCGCCCGCCATCGCCCGTCCCCAGGGCCCGCTGCCGGGGGTCGCGCTGAAGCCGCGCGTGCCCACGACTCCGGGCGTCGAGGAAGTGCACGCTCGGCCGGCCTCCCTGTGGCGCCGGGTGCTGTCCTTCAGCGTGGACACCGCGGCGATTGGCGCCGTGGCGGCTGCCTACATCACGCTCGCGTCGTCGGTGGCGGGCGTGAAGGCGCCGCACCAGGCGGGCCTCACGGGGCTGGACGCGTTCGTCGCGTGGCTGCGCGCGCTGCACACCGTGCTCTTGCCGGGCATGGTGCTGATGCTCGTGCTGGCCACCGCCTACTGCGCGGTGGCGGCCATCTTGTGGAACGGGCGGACGCTCGGACGGTTGCTGCTGGGGCTTCGGCTGGTGGACACGCACGGCCTGGCCCCCGCGCCGGGACGCGCCATTCTCCGTGCCATGCTGGCCAGCCTGTCCTTCTTCCTGTTCCTCGGCGGATTCTGGATGGCGCTGTTTGATCGCCGCGGACAGACGCTGCATGACAAGCTGACGTCCACCTTCGTCGTCCAACCGAGCTGAGCAACGACTCGCTGAGTAACGACTCATTGTTCCTTGCGGCCGCGGCCGTAAGATGCCGCGCCCTTCATGCCAGCCCGCCTCGCCCAGCTTCTCGTCTCGCGCACCCTGCTCACCCAAGAGAAGGCCGCGGAGGTCCTGCGTCAGCAACAGGCGCAAGGGGGCCATGTCGACACGGCGCTGCTGGAGCGCGGGATGGGCGAGCAGGATGTGCTCGCGCTGCTCGGTGAGGTCTCGGGCGTCAAGCCGGTGAACCTGATCGACTTCGAGCCGAACCCGGACGTCGCGTCCTTCATCCCGCCGAAGATCGCCGAGCGGCTGTGCGTGGTGCCGCTGTCGCTGGATGGCAACACGCTGCACGTCGCCTGTGGCTATCCGGTGCCGAAGAAGGAGCTGGAGGAAGTCGGGTTCCTGCTCGGCAAGCCGCTGGAGCTGTGGGTCGCCATCGAGCTGCGCGTCCGCGAGTGGATCTCCGTCATCTACCGGCAGCCGCTCGCGCCTCGGTTCTCGCAGCTCTCCGCGATGGTGGATCCAGAGCGGCAGGGCATGCCGCCGCCTCCACCTCCCGAGGCACACGAGGACTCGCTCACCGTGGACATGGTGGAGCAGTTGGCGCGCTCGGTGGCGCAGGAGCCCGTGCCCACCGAGGCTCGCCCCGCGCCCGCCGCCGTCCCGCCGCCCGCGTTCGTGCGCGAGCCGCTGCGCCTCAACAGCCCGCCGCCTCCGCCGCCGCCCGAGGCCAGCACGGTGCCGCCGCCCGCCTTCGTGCGAGCGCCGCTCCGGCTGAACATGCCGAGCGATGCCGCACCCGCGAAGCCGGCGACTCCGCCCGCCACGGGGACCGCGCCGTCGCAGCCCGCGCGCGCGCAGCAGGGACAGCCCGCCGCGAAGCCCGCGACCGCACCGACGGGGCCTTCGACCGCACCAGCACCGCAGGGCGCGCCTGGGCCGCAAGGACCTGCGTCCACGCAAGGCACGTCCTTGGCGCCCAGGGCGGCTTCCGCACCGGGCACGACCTCGTCGCAGGGGACTTCGTCCGCGCAGGCGTCGCCAGGCCCGATGGCCTCGCAGCAGGGCGCCTCGCACGGGACTTCCACCACGCAGGGGCAGAACGCAGCGGCTCCCGCGAAGGCTCCGCAGGCGGCTTCGTCCGCGCAGGCAAAGCCGAGCGCAGCACAGGGCGTCGCAGCGCCGGGAGGGGCACCTTCCGCCTCGCCCGCGCCGCAGCAGCCGCTGGCTCCGCCGAGCGGAACCACGGGGGCATCGCCTCAGGGGAACCGTCCTCCCGCGCCGCCCCAGGCTCCGCGCCCCGCCGAGCCCCCGCAGGTGTGGCCTCCGTCTCCAGCGCCCACCAGCCCCCCGACGATGCGCTTCGCGGCCATCGCGACGCCCGGTCGCAACGACCCTCCCGCGCCTCCGCCGCGCACCGAGCCGTCGTTCCTCGTCTTCAGCAACCCCGCTACCCCGAAGCCCGCGCGCGGGCCCGAGGGCGCCCCGTCGCGTCCCGCCGCGCAGCCGCCCTCCGGACAGGACGTCCCGGACTGGACGCTGGCTCAGGCGCGCGCCGCGCTGAAGGACGCGTCCAAGGACCGTGACAAGCTGATGGACGTGGCGCTGCGCTTCGGCCGCCGCACGTTCGACTACGTCTCCGCCTTCGCCGTCATGCGCGGCGCGGGCGTGGGCTGGGATGCCCGCGGTGAGGGCATGCTCGGCGAGCCGCTCCACCAGGTGTCCATCCCGCTCGACGCGAGCAGCGTCTTCCGCACCGTGGCCGTCACGCGCGGCAGCTACGCGGGCCCCCTGCCCCCGGACGCGCTCACCAAGCACTACCTGGAGCTCTTCGGTCGGCAGGCGCCGCGCACCGTGTTCCTGTACCCGGTCGAGGTGAAGGGCCGGCTGGTGGCCATCCTCTACGGCGACTGCGGACAGAAGCCCATCAGCCAGCGCCGCCTGTCCGACTACATCCTGTTCTGCCAGGACCTGCCCGCCGCCTTCCAGGAGCTCATCCTCTTCCGCAAGCAGCGCGTGTCCGAGCTGCGCGGCAACGAGCCCACCGACTTCTCCATCGACGAGGACGTGCCACCCGGCGCGAGCCTCCAGCCCGCTCCCGCGCCCGCCATGGCGGCCGGCCTGGGATGGAGCCCGTTCTTCGGACGCGGCGCCGCGGGCAACCTGGGCCGCGCCGCCACCGTGCCGCCTCGGGTGATGTCACAGGAGGAGCGCCCGCCTCCGGACTTCACGCCGCTGCTCCGTCGCCTCACCGGCCCGGACGCCGCCCAGCGCTCCAGCGCGATGGCGGAGCTGGCGCGCTCGCCCGAGGCCAGCGCTCGCGTGCTGGCCCAGCACTTCCCCGGTCCCACCGCGTGGAGCCGACTCCCCGTGGTCGAGTTGCCCGAGGCCGACGAGCTGGGCCCGATTCCCGGTGCCCTCTCCCGCCTGGGCCGCTCGGCCGCGCAGGCCCTGTCGCCGCTGCTGGACTCGAACGACGCGGACACGCGCTACTTCGCGCTGCTCACCGCGGGCAGCCTGCCCTTCGTCGAGCTGGTGGACGGCGTGCTGCGCGGCCTGTTCGACCTGGAGCCGGACATCTCCAGCGCCGCGCGCGTGGCCGCCGCCGCGCTCAAGCACCTGCCGCGCCTGGACGTGGCCCTGCGCGACCTGCGCCAGGAGCTGACGAATCGAGACCCACTGCGCCGCTCGCTGGCCGCGCGCGCGCTGGGCGCCCTGCATGACCGCGAGTCCATCGAGGGCCTCATCAACCTCACGGGCAGCGACGACGCCATGTGCGCGCAGGCCGCCGCCGAGGCCCTGCGCGAGGTGACGCGCGCCACGCTCGGACTCCAGCCGCGCCAGTGGACGGCGTGGTGGGCGGAGAACCGCAGCCGTCGCCGCGCGGACTGGCTCATCGCGGCGCTGCGACACCGCGAGCTGGACGTGCGCCTCGCCGCCATCGAGGAGCTGAGCCGCGCGCTCAACGACACGCTGGGCTTCTACGCGGACTCGCCCGAGGCCGAGCGCGAGCAGGCCGTGCGTCGCTGGGAAGCCGCCGCCGTGGACCTGGCCAACGCCCGCCGCCTGGGAATGCTCTGACCCAAGGGGACGTCCGCACGCCATGACGAGCGCGATGTGGCTCAGTCTGGTGGCGTGCGCGGGGCTGGTGGCCCTCGCGGGGCTCTCGCTCGCGCGCGTGGGGCGCGGCGTCCTGGCCCTCCCGCTGTCGCTGCTGTGCATCTGCCTGTCGACGTGGGACTTCGCATCCTTTGCACTGGTGCGCTCGGGGGAGTCCGACTGGCGGCTGGTGGGCGCGCTCGCCGCGCTGATGATGCTGCCCAGCGCGCTCCACTTCATCCTCGCCTTCGTGGGCCGCCGCAAGCGCTCGGCCTGGGCCATGTACGGCGCCTACGCGGTGATGGGGCTGGTGGGCTTCGCGCTGCTGGCGAGCCCGAGCACTCCGGCCCTGGCCGTGTGGCGCACCCCGTCTCGCCTCGCCCTGCTGATGGGCGCGCTGGCGCTGCCGGTGCTCGCCGCGGGCTTCTGGCTGCTGGGCGCGCACCTGCTCCGCGCTCGGCAGGCCGAGGAGCGGGCTCGCGCGGGGCTCGTGCTGTTGGGGCTCGCGCTGACCGTGGCCCTGCTGCTCACGGACTTCGCGGCGGACCTGGGCCTGCGCACGCCGAGGCTGGGAAGCCTGGGCACCCTGCTGGGCCTGCCGGTGATGGCCACGGTGGCGCTGCGCTTCCGACTCTTCGGCGAGGACGAGGGCGCCCGTGCCGCGCTGTCCGCGGGCGTGCTGGCGCTGCTGGGCGTGCTCGCCTACCTCGCGGTCTTCTGGCTCTTCGCCGGCGAGGCGGGCCCGTTGGTCATCGGCACCACCACCATCACCTTCGCGATGCTCGCGGCGGCTCGGCGCGGCGTCACCGCCTTCGTCACCCAGCGCGAGCGATGGGAGCGACTGGCCACGCTCGGGCGCTTCTCCGCGCAGATGGCCCATGACCTGCGCAACCCCATCGCCGCGATGAAGGGCGCCGCGCAGTACCTCAAGGAGGAGCACGCGCGCGGCCAACCCTGGGACGCGCACGGCGACTTCCTGGACCTGCTGCTGGAGCAGGTGGAGCGGCTGGACGGCGTGGTGGGCACGTACCAGCGGCTGGCGCGCGTGGAGCCGCTCATGCGCCCCCTGGACCTGCACCGACTGGTGGACAGCGTGCTGTCCCTCCAGGCCTTCGCCAACCCCGGGAAGGTGGTGCTGGTGCGCGCCCTGGCCCCGACGACGCATCCGCTCGCGGGAGACGAGGACCTGCTGACCCACGCGCTGGAGAACCTGGTGCGCAACGCGTTCGAGGCGATGCCCTCGGGCGGCACCCTCACCGTGCGCACCACCGTGGACGCGGGCGGCGTGACGCTCGCGGTGGAGGACACCGGCGAGGGCATGGACGCGCGCACGCGGGAGCGGGCCTTCGACGAGTTCTTCACCACCAAGGCCTCGGGCAGCGGCCTGGGCCTGGCCTTCGTGCGGCGCGTGGTGGAGGCGCACGGCGGCTCGGTGACGCTGACGAGCAACGAGGGGCGTGGCACGATTCTGAGCCTTCACCTGCCGACGTCCTCCGCGTCACCGGCCCGGCAGCCCCACGGAGATGCCGCGTGAACGAGCCGTTGAAGGGCCAGGTCCTGCTGGTGGATGACGACGCGGCCGTGGCCAAGGTGCTGGGCGCGCTGCTCGCGCAGGCCGGGCTGACGCCGCACGTGGTGACGAGCGCGGCCGAGGCGCTCACGTGCCTGGCTCGCCGCCCCATCGACGTGGTCATCAGCGACGTGCGCATGCCGGGCATGAACGGCATGGAGCTGCTCACCGAGGTGGCGAAGGGCTGGCCCGACGTGCCCGTCATCCTGCTGACCGCGCACGGCACGGTGCCGCTGGCCGTGGAGGCGATGCGAGCCGGCGCCGCCGACTTCATGCTCAAGCCGTTCGACCGGGAGGAGATCCTCTTCACGGTGCGCAAGGCGCTGGTGGGCGCGAACAGCGAGGCGCCGCGCGCGCCCCTGAAGTCCCGGAGCGCGTTCGTCGGCCAGGGCCCAGCGCTCTCCCAAGCCCTGGCGCTGCTGGCGAAGGCGGCCACGGGCACTGCCACCGTGCTGGTGCGCGGTGAGTCCGGCACCGGCAAGGAGCTGGCCGCGCGCGCGGTCCACGAGAACAGCCCCCGGCGAGAAGGCCCCTTCGTGAAGCTGCACTGCGCGGCCCTGCCGGACACACTGCTGGAGAGCGAGCTGTTCGGCTACGAGAAAGGAGCCTTCACCGGCGCCGCCACGCGCAAGCCCGGTCGCGTGGAGCTGGCCCACGGCGGAACGCTCTTCCTCGACGAGATTGGCGACATCTCCCCCGCCGTGCAGGTGAAGCTCTTGCGCGTGCTCCAGGAGCGCGAGTTCGAGCGGCTCGGGGGAACGCAGACGGTCAAGGTGGACGTGCGCTTCGTGGCGGCCACGCACCGACCGCTCGAGGAGATGGTCCGGCGCGGTGAGTTCCGCGAGGACCTCTTCTATCGCCTCAACGTGGTGCCGGTGTGGCTGCCGCCCCTGCGCGAGCGGCCCGAGGACCTGGAGGCGCTCGCCCTGCACTTCCTGGACGTGCACGCGAAGGCCAACGGTCGCCCGCCCTTCACGCTCACCCCGGACGGGCTGGCCACGCTCCAGGCCCAACCGTGGCCCGGCAACGTGCGTCAGCTCCAGAACTTCATGGAGCGCCTGGTGGTGCTCTCCGACGGGCCTCAGCTCACCGGCGCGGACGTGGCGCGCGAGCTAGGACGGCAGCCCGGCCTCGCCGCCGTACCCGTCGCGCCCGCGCCCGCGCTGGAGGCATCTCCCATGGGCGTGGAAGCCGGCACGCTGGAGTCACGGCGCAAGGACACCGAGCGACACGCCATGGAGGACGCCCTCAAGCGCGCGGGTGACAACCGCACGTTGGCGGCGCGGCTGCTCGGCATCAGCCGGCGCACGCTCTACAACAAGCTGGAGGAACACGGCCTGATGTGAGGCGAGGCGCTACGCGCACGCGGCGTCGAGCGCGTCCAGCTCCGCATGGAAGGCCGCGAGGAGCAACGCGGGCTCGGGCACACGCGACGCATCCGCCGCCACGCCCACCGTCACCTGCCCCGCGTAGCTGAAGAGACTCACGCCCAACCCCACGTGGCCCGCCTGCGGCACCCAGAACGTCAGGCCCTCCAAGCGGGTGCCCGCCAGCGACACGGGCTCTCTGGGGCCGGGCACGTTGGTGGCCACCAGCGAGGCCTTCGTCCCCATGACATCCACCACCCACCGCTCCACCGCGGCCGGCGTGTGCCCGAGGAACTCCAGCGCGCCGAAGGTGAGCACCGCCTCGGGAGACCGCTTGAGGGCCTCCATGCGACGGGCCAGCTCGCGCACGCGCCGCCGGGGCTCCTCGATGTGCACGGGCAGGCGCAGGAAGACGACGCCGAAGCGATTGCCCAGCGCTCGCGGCACGGGCTCGTCCAAGGGACGCAGGTTCACCGGCACCAGCACGTGCACGTCCTCGGCGGGAGCGTCGCGCGATTCCAGATAGCGCCGCAGCGCGCCGGCCAGCGCCGCCAGGAGCACGTCGTTCACCGTGCCCTCCAGCGCGCGCCCCAGCGCCTTCACCCGAGCCAGCGGGATGGGCGCGGACCACGCGGCGCGCTTCTCCTCACCGAGCGGCCCCCGCAGCGGCGAGGGCGGATCCGCCGGCATCACCAGGAGCTTGCCCAGCGCCGCGGCGCCCAGCGCGCCCTCGCGCATCAGGTCTCCGGCGAGGATGGGCTCCTGCACCCACTGCACGCCCTTGCGCAGCGCCGCGCGCGCCGTCCCCGCCACGTTCATCGCGCCGAGCGCCAGGCGCATCCACCCCGGCGTCTCCGCGCGCCGAGGCTCTGGGACAGGCACGTCCACCTCGGCCCCATCCGTGAGCGACAGCAGCACCCGCGCCAGCGCGATGCCATCCGCCATGCAGTGGTGCAGCCGGGCCAGCAGCACATCGCCCCCGTTCGCGCCCTCCACCACGTGCAGGTGCCACAGCGGCCGGGAGCGCTCCAGCGGCACGCTCATCCAGTGCCCCACCAGCGCCTCCAGCGCGGCGCGGTCACCGGGCGCGGCCACCTCCACGGAGGTCACATGGGCGTCCAGGTCCAGGTCGTCCACGTCCACCCAGTGCGGTGCACCGGGGCGCCCGGTCTCCACGCGCTGGCGGAAGCGTGGGTAGCGCTCGACCAACCGCTCGCGCACGGCGTCTCGCAGGCGATGCCGGTCCAGCCGCCCCTCGAACCAGAGCACCGCGGTGATCATCATCAGGTTGGCGGGCTCCTCCATCTGGAGCCACGCCGCGTCCGCGCTCGCCATCCGCTCTCGGGCCGACATGGCGTCCTTCTCGCCCGCAACCGGCCCGCGGAGCAAGGTCCGCGCGGAGGTTCAAAGAAACCGCCAGCGCCACGTGCGGACATCCGACGGGTCTGGCAGCTCCAGCTCGAAGGAGAGCATCTCGAAGCGCTCGTACTCGCGCGGGTCCACGCGCAGGAGCGTCATGCCCGTGTGGTTGCGCCCGCGCAGCGGCGACACCGTGAAGGACAGCTCCGCGTCGAAGGCCACTTTGTAGAAGAGGCACAGGCCATCCACGCGCCCGCTCTCCACCACGGGCCGCTCGTAGCGCACGACGCTGGGCAGGCCGTCCACGGCCATGGTCTCCAGGTCGAAGGCGAAGGACGGCTCGGGCTCGCACAGGAGGTGCTCCACCTCGTACGAGCGCACCAGCCGCGTGAAGTACGAGGGGCTCATCGCCTCGCGCAGCGACTGCAGGCAGCGGTAGTCCACGCTGGGGAAGCGCTGGCTCCAGATGAACGGGATGCAGGCCTCGTCGCGAAGCTGCACCGGCTCCACGAACACCTCGAAGCGATTGGGCAGGATGCGCCCACCTGGCCGCAGCAGGCGCGAGCGCAGGTCGAGCATCCGCGGCACCATGCCCGCGTCGAACAGCGCATCCCCCAGCAGCTCGTGCAGGAGCACGTCCGCGCGCTCCTGCGACTGGAAGCGACGGGGCGGCTCGCGCACGAAGTCGATGTGGTCCAGCCCGTTGCGCCGCGCCACCCACTGCGTGGTGTCCAGGAGCCGCGAGTCATCCACCGCGTACAGCTTGCGCGGGTGGCGCGAGGCGGCCAGGAACGTGCGCAGGCCCGTGCCCGTGCACACGTCCACCACCACCTGTCCGGTGCGCACGTAGCGCTCGATGGCCAGGCGCCACACCTCCACGCGCTCGGGGTCCGCGAGCATCGAGTCCTGGGGCGCGGGGCTCGACAGGTTGAAGCTCTCCGGAACGACGTTGCGCCGCTGGAGCTGAGACACCAGGGGCAGGTGGCTCAGCCGCGAGCGAAAATCCAGCAGTGCCTGGCGTGGCAGATCGAGCAGGTTCGGCATGACGTACCCCGAGGGCCGTGCTGGGCCCGCAGCTCGCGGGACGGGAGTCACCGCGCTTCCTCTCGACGATTCCGCACGATGCGGGCGCGATGGGTCCACTGCGTTCACGCCTCGCGCGCGGGGACTGTCCCGACGTGAACAGGCCCGCCCGGAACGTTCAGTGGGAAGCAGTCGAGTCCGCGGGGGCGTGCCGCGCGCGGCGCTCCAACCAGTCATGCAGGAAGGCGCGCACCGCGGGGTGACGGGACTGGCGGAACACGTCCGGCGGAGCGTGCTCCACGATGCGGCCTTCGTGCAGCAAGGCCAGGTGGTCCCCCACCTCGAAAGCGGTGGCCACATCCGGCGTGATGACGAGCGAGGTGGCGTGGAGCTGCTGCTTCGCCATGACCATGACGTCCACCACCGAGCGCGTCTTGAGCGGATCCAACCCCGCGGTGGGGTCGTCGTAGAGCAGCACCGACGGCTCCAGCACCATGGCGCGAGCGAACGCCGCGCGCTTGAGCATGCCGCCCGACAGCTCCCCCGGGTACTGGTCCGCCGCGGCCTCCAGGTCCACCATCACCAGCGCGCGCCGCACGCGCTCGCGCACCTGACGCTCGGGCAGACGCGCCCGCTCGCGCAGCGGGAAGGCGACGTTGTCGAAGACGGTGAGCGAGTCGAACAGCGCCCCGCCCTGGAAGAGGATGCCCAGCTTGCGCCGCACCCGGTCCAGGTCCACCACGCCCAGTCGAGACAGGTCCTCGCCCGCCACGCGCACGGTGCCCCGGTCCGGCTGGAGCAGCCCGTCGATGAGCTTCATCAACACCGTCTTACCGGAACCGGACACCCCGAGGAGTACACAGGTGGTGCCCTCGGGAACGACGAGGCTCACGCCCGCGAGCACCGACTGGTCACCAAACGACTTGTGCACATCCAGGAGCTCGATCGCCGGCCGTCGTCCGGGCTCGCCCATCGCGCATCCCCCCGTATGGCCCGGCAGCCTTCGCACGCGCCGGTGCCGGGGGAGCAGTGTGCCGCGCGTCGCGTCCGCGCGGCAGTGGTCCGAGGGGCTCGCTCCGTGTCAGCCAGACACCATCGTCAGCGCGAGCGCACCATCATCCCGAACGCACGCAGGCGATCCCTCGCGCGCAGGAGCTTGGCCATGGGAATGGAGAACACCGCGCGCACGCGCTCGGGGTCCCCGCACCACGCGCCGCCGTTGAGCACCACGCGCGTGTGCGTGTAGACGATGCGCGGCAGGTTCTCCGGCGTGAGGCGCTCCCCGTCCACCTCGCGCCCCAGCCACGCCGTCACGCGCGGCGCGAGGAACAGGCCGCCCACCTCGGCGGACTCAGCGAGCCCTGAGTCCGGCAGCACCTCCGCCAGCAGCGCGCGCTTCTCCGCCAGCTCGCGGCGCATCTTCCCCAGGAAGTCGCGCAGGGCGCGGTGTCGCGCCGCGTACAGGAGCTGTCCCTCGGGGCTGCGCGCATAGGCCGCGTAGAGGTACGCCGCCGCGCGCGCGGTGGGCAGGTGCAGCGCACCCGGTCCGCTGTCGCGCAGCGCTTGAGCGAGCGCCCGGTCCCTCGTGGCCAGCCAGCCCACGCGCAGCCCGCCCGCGGCGAACTCCTTGGACAGTCCGCCCAGGATGACCGTGCGCGCGCCCACGCCCGGCACCGCGCCCTCCAACGTGACGGGGCTGTGCACCGTCTCGGCGGTGGGGTTGGTGAGGTGCACCAGGCCGAAGATTTCGTCGGACACCAGCAGGCACCGCTGCTCCACCACGTACGTGGCCAGGGCCACCAGCTCCTGATGCGTCAGGTACGTGCCCGCGGGGTTGGAGGGCTGGGACACCACCACCGCATCGGGAGAACCCGCGCCCCGGCGCGCGAGCAGCGAGGCGAGCGTCCCCAGCTCCACCTCGCATCCCGCCGCGACAAACGTGGGCGGCAGGACGCCGTAGCAAGGCGTGGCCAGGAACACGCGGGGCGCGCGACCCAACCGCTGGCGCAGCGCCACACCGAGGTGATGCACGAGCGGCCACACGCCCGGAGCCAGCACCAGCTCATCCGGCGAATAGCGCGCGCCGCGCGTCTCCAAGAGGAACGACGTGAGCGCCTCGGCCAGGCCCGTCTGCGTGCCCGCGGCGGGCGGAGCGACACTGGCCGCGACGAGCCCCTCCACCAGCGGCGGCGGCAACGGGCCCTCGTTCTCGCCGTAGTCCAGCCGCACCAGCTCCGGATCCTCCTCGCGGAAGATGCGGGGCAGGAAGGCGGGGAACGTGGACAGGTGCGCGATGCGCTTCGAGCGCGGCAGCGGCACCTCGGGCTTCGGGCGCGGCGCGGGCGGCGCGGGCTCGGCGAAGGCGAGGCGGAAGGCGAGCAGCTCCGCGAAGGTGCGCTCGTAGAACCACTGCGCCAGCGTGCTGATGCGCGAGTACGTCACCTCCGCGGCCACCTCCAGGTCGGCGCGCAGGGGCTCGGGCACGGGCAACAGCAGCGTCAGCTCCAGGTCCGGCCACACTGCGTTCTTGATGAGGCCATAGAGGACCACCAGGTTGGGCGCGGGCACCTCGCGGGCGAGGAACTCGAACAGCGTGCGCGGCTCCACGCCGCCGGTGATGTTGAAGAAGGCGCTCTCGTCCAGCACCACCCAGATGCCACGCCGCGCGGCCTCCGCGACGATGTCGCGCAGCACGGCCAGGTTGGTGCGCTCGCCGGGCTCCACCGTGAGGAACACCGCCTTCACGTCGAACGCGGTCAGCAAACGCTGAATTTCTCCCAGCGACGTGTGCGTCACCGTGGCGCGCACGCCCGCCTTGTCCAGCGCGCGGGCGTAGAGCGGGTGCAGGCTGCGAGACACGAGCACCTCGTCGCCCGGATCGCACATGGACAAGAGGAGCGAGTACACCGCCTGCTCACGCTCGGGCGCGACGAACAGCGCGTCCTCGGCCAGTCGGAGGCCGAAGTAGCGATCCAGGTAGCGCGACACCAGGCGGCGGAACGGCGCGTCGCCCGCCTCGTGCGCGTACGGCAGCTCCGGCGTTCGCGCCAACCGCCCCGCCAGCGACGCCGCGAACCCGAGCTGCTCGGCGGACGCCGCCCCCAGGTCCAGCTCCTCCTGGAGCGAGGCGATGTCCAGCTTCCGCAAGGACGCACGCAGCGCCAGCGTCTCGCGAGGAAGGGCGAGGTTCGCCTCCCAGACGGCCACCTCGTGCCAGATGGGATTGCCCGCCTGCAGCCACCCGAGCGCGGTGGCGGCGCGCAGCGGCTCGGGGCTGTGGGCCTCCATGAAGAACTCGAACTCGCGTCCGGTGCGCTGCTCCAGCGCCACCAGCGGGCGGATGTCCGTGTCCGCCGCCTGCATCACCCGGCGCGCCACGCTCACATGGGTGGCGAAGCCTCGGCGCGTGAACATGCGCTCGATGATGGCGCGGCCCGGCCGGCCCGCGAGGTTCAGCAGCAGCCGGCCACCCGGCGCCAGTCGCTCCGGCGCCTCGTCCAACAGGCGCGCGATGAGGCCCAGGCCGAAGTGGTCCTCGTAGACGTTCTGGAGCGTGCAGTAATTGGAGAGGTCGTAGAGCGCCTGCTCATCCGCCTGGGACAGCTCCAGCTCCGCGGGGAGTCCCTCGCCGCGCAGCACCTGCGGGATGCATCCGACGATGAAGTCCCACGAGGGCGTCTCGGGCAGGCCACGCAACAGGTCGCTCTCGCCAAAGGACAGGCGCGACACGAGCTGCTCATCACCGTTGAGCCACGCGTTGCACAACCCGACCACCGGCGCGTGCGGGTTGAGGTCCATGCCATGGATGCGAGAGAGCCCGGTGAACTTCGCCAGCGCCAGGCAGATCCACCCCGAGCCCGAGCCCACCTCCACCAGCCGCTTTCCCGCGTACTCGTCCAGCGGCACCTTCAAGAGCCCTTCGAGGAAGGTGAAGGCCCACGCCTCGGGCGCGAAGATGGAGGGCAACAGGAACAGCTCCAGCCGCTCCTGCGACGCGCCCACCGCCACCACCACCTGCTCCAGGCGCAGCGGGGCGTTCTCGGGCTTGCCTCGTGCCAGCTCCGCCAGCGCGCGCAGCTCCGTCAGGGCCTGGCCGCGCCGCTCGGGTTGGCGCAGGTCCTCGGCGAGGGCTCGCAGCTGTTGGAAGGCTTCGCGGGGGGTCGCGGGATAGGTCGCCATGGCGCGGCGGACTGTCCCGATCGCCCCGCTCCCTGTCAACGATGCCCTCACGGGCACCCTACCCAAGGATTCCGGGCGGCCGCGTCATTACCTCGTGCCACCGGTCCGCGCCGGTGGCGCGCTGCGACGTACCCACGCGGATGGAGTGATGCATCGATGTCAGTCATGCCTGTGGACGGACCCCGTAGTGGAGAGGGGGCACTGATGGAGATGGCCTTGTGGATGCCAGGAGAGAAAGGCGCACCCCGCCTGGGCGCCGCGGATACGCGCTCGACGTGGGTGGCCAAGGACCCCGCGCGTCTGCGCTGGGAGGCGCAGCCGTGGAAGCGCCAGCTTCGCCATCCGGCGGAGTATGAGCACCCGGTCGCGCGCCAGGCGCTGGTGGAGGCGCTGGTGACGGATGGGCACGGGGTGGACGCCGAGGTGGCGCGCTTCGCCGGCGTGTTGGAGGACCGCTTCTACGTCAGCATCGCGCAGGTGGTGCGCTTCGCGGACGGGCTGACGCGGCGGCTCGCGTTGGCGCGCACGGATGACGAGGTGCTTCAACTGGCGCACCTGCGCCGCAACGCCGAGGATCTGGCGGAGCGGATGATTGAATGGGCCAACGCGGGTCGCCTCTAGCGCGCGCGTCCCAGGCCCCGTCGCGAGGAGGAGTGCGTTGAGCCAGTCCCACCGTCCGAGTCGCGTCTCCCGTCCCAAGCCTCTCCTCTCGCGCGCCGCTCGAACGCTGGCGCGCGGCGGAGTGTTGACCTTCGCGCTGGTCGCGGGACGCGCGAGCGCGCAGGACGCGACGCTCGCACCGGTCACCTCCGAGCCGAGCCTGCTGCGGCCCGCGGGAGCCTTCCTGGGAGGCGCGGCGGCGGGGGCGGTGCTGGGGCTGGGGCTCAAGGGGTGGACCACGCGGCAGGACTTCCCGTGGCACCGCATGCGCGGCTCGGCGCTGCTGCCGTCGTTGGGGTTGGGCCTGGGCGCGGGGCTGGGCACGTGGACGGTGGGCACGCTGCTGGATGGGCGAGGCAGCCTGCTGGCGGCGCTCGCGGGCGGCGTGCCGGGCACGGTGGCGGCCTTCGTCGGAGGCTCGCAGGACCGGGGCGCCACCTGGGTGCTGGTGGGCGCGCCCGTGGCCGTGCTGGGCGCGGTGGTGGCGTATGAGCTGACGACGCCGGACGCACTCGCGGTGGTGCCCACGTTGGCCCTGGACGCGAATGGCGGCGGCCTGACGTTGAGTGGCGCGTTCTAGGCGCCGTTCACCTTGACAGGGGAGGACGTCTGCTCTCACGTCGGGGAATGCTCGCGCTCGCCCTGGCCGCCTCCCTGGCCGCAGCCCCCGCTCCCCGCGTCGCCGCCTCGGCGAACACCGTCGTCCATGTGCCCCAGCTCGACCGGCTCCAGGGGCTGACCGCCTTCCTGGAGCGGGCGGGCACCTACTCGAGCCTGCTGCGTCCCTCGGCGTGGCGGCCGGAGCTGCACCCCTTCCTGGAGTTGGATCCCGCGCACCCGGAGGCGCTCGCCGCGCTGGGCATCGACGCCACGGGCCCCGCCACCGTGTCGATGCGGGGCGACGGTCGGGTGTCCTGCACGCACCTGAAGGACGCGAAGGCCTTCCAGGCCAAGGCCGCCGAGGTGCTGGCCCCCACGGGCGCGGTGAAGCCCGTCGTGGCCAAGGGCGTGACGACGGTGAGCCTGCCGCGTCCGCAGGGCGGCAGCGTGGGCTACGCCCTGAAGGGCGACGAGGCCTGCGCCTTCGGTGGATCCGACGAGCGCGGCGCGCTGCTGAAGGAAGCCGTGCGACTGGTGGGCCGCGCGCCCGCGACCAACGCGCGCATGAGCAAGGTGCCGGGCGTGCTGTATCTGCAGACGCCCGAGGGCGTGCTCGGCCTGGATGGGACCGCGAACTCGCTCCAGGTGGACGGCACCGCGTCCACGCTGCCGCTGCCGCCCTTCCAGGCGCTGGCCGCGAGCCCCTATGGCGCGGTGAAGCCCGAGGGCCTCCTCGTCGCGCGCGCGCAGATTGCCCCGGCGGGAGTGGCGCAGGCATTGGGCGCGGTGCGCACCGCGGTGCAGTCCGTGTGTCCGGAGTGCCCGGCGGACGGAGTGAAGGCCGTGGCCGCGGCGGTGGCCCGGCAGCTCACGGGCGCGGTGCTGCTGGATTTGGACGCGGTGCAGGTGCGCGGCTCGCTGCGCTCCGCCACGGGGCGCTTCTTCGCCGGACGTCAGGCCCTGGCCGCCGAGGTGAAGGACGCGGCGGCGGCGAAGGCCGCCTTGGAGCCGGTGGGCCGGTTCCCCGGCGCGAAGCCGCTGGCGGATGGCTGGGCGCTCGCGGTGAAGGGGGGCACGTTGGTGCTGCGCCTCAAGGGCAATCATCTCGTGATGGGCAACGACGAGGCGGTGACGCAGGCCCTGCTGGGGGTGGTGCCCGCCGAGCCCACCGCGCAGCAGCACGCGGTGGAGTTCGCGGTGGACCCCAAGCGCCTGGCGCGCGGCCTGTCGCAGGTGTCGCTCCTGGACGTCATGGGGGATGACAGCCTCGCGGCGATGTTCGCGGCCAGCTCGGAGCTGGGGCCGCTGCTCGCGCGAAGTGAGCGCCTCACCGGCTGGCTCGACAGCGCGGCGGGCGGAGGCCACCGCTTCGCGATGACGTGGGCCCTGCCGCCCGCGCAGTAGTCGCCGAGCGTCTCGGACTCAGGCGGGCCGCTCCTGACGCCAGCGCGGCCCTCGGCGCTCCTCGCGCTCCGTCCGCGACGCGTGCAAGGCCAGCGTCTGCTGCACGTCCGTGACGTCCACCGTCCCCGCCAGACGCCCGTCCTCCTCCACCACCGCGAGCTGCGGCACCTCGGCCTCGGCCATGCGCCGCACCGCCGTCCAGCCGTCGTCCGCGAGCGACACCGTCACCGCGGGCGACTGCATCACCTCGCGCGTGGTGCGGCGTCCGCGCGCGTCCTCGGGCACGGCGCCGATCGCCTCCACCGTCACCCGCCCCACCGGGCGCCCATCCTCCGTCACCGGAAGCATCGGCACGCGCTCGCGCCGCAGCGCCCACTGCGCATCCCACAGCGAGTCCGCCACATCCACGCTCACGCGCCGGGGCGACATGAGCTGCGCCACGGGGATGCCCTCCAGCGTCACCTTCATCCGCACCTGCCGCGCCTCACCCTCGGCGCCCATGAAGATGAAGAAGGCGATGACGACGAGCAGCGGGTTGAGCTGCACGAGCCCCCACAGGCCCATCAGCACCGCGAACCCGCGTCCCAGTCCCGCGGCCACGCGCGTGGCGCGCAGCGGGCCCCACCGGCTGGTGAGCACCGCGCGCACGATGCGCCCCCCATCCATGGGAAACGCCGGCAGCAGGTTGAACAGCCCCAGGAAGAGGTTGAGGGTGCCCAGGTAGAAGCAGGCGAACTGGAGGTTGAACGAGCGCAGGTCGCGCAAGAGCCACGTCGCGCCGCCGAGCACCGCGGCGAGCCCCAGGCTCGTCAGCGGCCCCATCAGCGCCATCCAGGCCTCGTCACGCGGACGCGGCGGCGCCTCGGACAGCTCGGACACGCCGCCCACCATCATCAGCGTGATGCCGCGCACCCGCCCGCCATGGCGGAGCGCATAGACGGTGTGCGCCAGCTCGTGAATCAGCACGGAAGCGAACAGGCCCACCGCCACGAGCAGGCCCCAGAGAAAGGGCGAGCCCGCCAGGCGCTCGGGAGGCACGTGCGCCACCTCCGCCGCGCGCCGGAACGCGCCGCCGAACAGGAAGGCCATCAGGGGCAGGATGAGCAACAGGGAGATGTGCGCGCGGATGGGGATGCCGCGGAACGACGCGAATTGAAGTCCCCCGCGAGTGGCTGGCATCGGCCCTCCTCCGGAGCATTCTGGCTCGGAGCATCCTGGTGGCACGCGCGGGCCACTGGAGGCACAGGCCCGGTCCGGAGTCTCAAGCTCCGTCCCACCGGCGACGCGCGCACGGGACAAGAAGGAGCCCGGTCGTCCGCTCGCCTCGGGCCAGGAGGGCACCCGAGCGCTTCACGGCAGGCCGCGCACGGCCTGCAGCCCGCTCGGCTGCGTGCTCACGCCGAGCAGCGCGTAGAGCGGGCAGTAGCCCAGCACGCCCGTGAGCAGCGGCACCAACCCCACGAGGCCCCACGGCGTGCGCGGTCCGGCCACCACCAGCGCCAACATCACCAACCCCTCCAGGACGCGCAGCGAACGGTCGACAGTGCTCTCGTTGCAGATCATGACGGCTCTCCTCTCCTCGCGATGGGTGGCGGCGGTGGGTGTCACTTCCGCGAGGTGAGGCTGACGAGGAGCAGCGCCGCACCGTGCCTGCCCCTTGTGCATCACGTGCGCCAACGAACGTTTCGCGGAGTTCCGAGGGGTTGCGCTCCGAGCCCCTCGCGCCCATTTCCCAATTCCGAGCAGCAGCGGGCCGGCGGTGTCCGCCTGCGGGCAGTCCTCCCGCAGACACCCGGTCGCCCCCGCGTACCGGGCGGCGCCGGAGGTTCAACGGCAGTGCGCTCGCGGCACCGCGAGCAGCGGAGAAAGCAATGCACAATCCCATCCAGTGGGCGAAGGCGGCCTGGCAGGCCACGCATGCGGTGCGCGACCCCACGCTGTTGACGAACATCCTGGAGCTGGCCCCCGTGCTGGTGCCACCCGAGTCACTCCAGTCCCTGGCCCGCAACCTCCAGCGCCACCCCACCGTGGCGCGCGCCTTCTGCGAGCGTCCGCGCGTGGGGCGCCTGGACCTGACCTGGATGGGAGCGCTCCCGCTCGGCACGTTGGGCCGCAGCTACTCGGACCACCTGCGCGTGAACGGGCTGGACCCCGCCGCGCTGCCGCGCCTGGATGCCCCCACGGACGCGCTCTACGTCCGCGCCCACCTCTTGGAGACGCATGACGTGTGGCACGTGCTCACGGGGTTCTCCGCAGACGTGGCCGGCGAGCTGGGGGTGCAGGCCTTCAGCCTCGCGCAGATTGGCAGCCCGTTCGCGCTCGCGGTGCTCACGGGTGGACTGGCCAACACCCTGCTCTACGCCTTCGCCGAGCGCGACGCGCGCCTTCGCGCCCTGGTGCGCGGCTGGCTCCTGGGCCAGCGCGCGCAGCCCGTGTTCGGCGCGGCCTGGGGACAGCTCTGGGAGGTGTCCGTCACAGAGCTGCGCGCGCGCTACGCCATCGACGTGGAGGCGGTGGACCGGCTGCTCTCCAAGCCGAACTAGCGCTTCTTGCGCCAGGCCTTCAGCTCCGCCTTCTTGCGCGCGCCCACCTCGTCCAGGCGCTCCTGCCACGCCTTGCGGTACGGCCGGAGCGCCTCCGCCACCCGCCGCGCCACCACGAGGTTGCGGTACCACTTCGAGTCCGACGGCACGAGCGTCCACGGCGCCCACGGCGTGGAGGTCTCCGCGAAGACATCCTGGTACGCCTGCGAGTAGTCGTCCCAGTGCCGCCGGTCATCCCAGTCGCCGGCGCTGATCTTCCACGCCTTGCGCGGCTCCTTCTCCCGGTCCAGGAGGCGCTGCTCCTGCTCCTCGCGGCTGATGTGGAGGAAGAACTTGAGGACGATGGTGCCGTGCTCGGCCAGCATCTCCTCGAAGTCGCGGATGTGACCGTAGCGCGCCTTCCACAGCGGCTTGGGCGCCAGCTTGTGCACGCGCACCGCCAACACGTCCTCGTAGTGGGAGCGGTTGAAGATGGCGAACTCACCCAGGCGCGGGGTGTGCTTGTGAACACGCCAGAGGAAGTCGTGCGCATTCTCCTCGGGCGTGGGGACGCCAAAGGACGTGACGGCGACGCCGCGCGGGTTCAGGTCCCCCACCACGTGCTTGATGGTGCCGTCCTTGCCCGCCGTGTCGCGCCCCTGCAGGACGATGAGCACCGAGTTCAGCCGGGCCCCCCATTGAAGGTCCTGAAGGTCGAAGAGCTCCGCGCCCAGCGCCTCGAACTCCTCCTTCGCGGACTCGCGCTTCACCTTCTTGTCCGGCGAGGTGGCGAGCTTGTCCAGCACGACCTTCTTGCCCTGCTTCGCGAGGGTGATGACGCTCATGAACGGCCTCCCAGCGCCAATCTACCCACCCGGCCGGCCCCGCGCCCCGGGGCAGGACGGCCCTCCCCCCCAGGCCATGCCGCACCGCGCCGCTTTGGACACGCGGGGGGCACGCGAGGGTTCGGGACACGCGCGGGCCGCGCGCCGGTGTGGTAGACGGCGCCCCATGGACGGAACCCCCGAGAAGGATCCTCTCCGCGCACGGCTCCAGCAGATGGAGCAGCAGGCCGAGCAAGGCGGCGGCGCTGACCGCATCGCCAAGCAGCACGAGGCCGGCAAGCTCACCGCCCGCGAGCGCATCGACCTGCTGCTGGACCCCGGCTCCTTCTGTGAGCTGGACAAGTTCGTCACCCACCGCTCGAACGACTTCGGCATGGGCGACAAGAAGATCCTCGGTGACGGCGTCGTCACCGGCTACGGCACCGTCGAGGGCCGCAAGGTCTTCGTCTTCGCCCAGGACTTCACCGTCTTCGGCGGCTCGCTGTCCGGCGCCTATGCCCAGAAGATCTGCAAGATCATGGACATGGCCACCCGCGTGGGCGCGCCGGTCATCGGCCTGAACGACTCGGGCGGCGCGCGCATCCAGGAAGGCGTGGAGAGCCTCGCGGGCTACGCGGACATCTTCCTGCGCAACACGCTCGCCTCGGGCGTGGTGCCGCAAATCTCCCTCATCCTGGGTCCGTGCGCGGGCGGCGCGGTGTACTCGCCCGCCATCACCGACTTCATCATGATGGTGAAGGACACCTCCTACATGTTCATCACCGGCCCGGACGTCATCAAGACGGTGACGCACGAGGAGGTGTCGAAGGAGGCCCTGGGCGGCGCGCTCACGCACAACCAGAAGTCCGGCGTGGCGCACTTCGCGGCGGAGAACGAGCAGGCGGCCATCGTGATGACCCGCGAGCTGCTCTCGTTCCTCCCCTCCAACAACCAGGAGGACGCGCCCGCCCAGCCGTGTGACGACGACCCGTTCCGCGCCGAGGAGTCCCTCAAGACGCTCGTGCCGAGCAACCCCAACAAGCCCTACGACATCAAGGAGATCGTCCGGGCGGTCGTCGACAACAAGCACTTCTTCGAGGTGCAGGAGCACTTCGCCAAGAACATCGTCGTCGGCTTCGCGCGCATGAACGGGCGCAGCGTGGGCATCGTCGCCAACCAGCCCGCGGTGCTCGCCGGCTGCCTGGACATCGACGCCAGCGTGAAGGCCGCGCGCTTCGTGCGCTTCTGCGACTGCTTCAACATCCCGCTCGTCACCTTCGTGGACGTGCCCGGCTTCCTGCCCGGCACCGACCAGGAGTGGGGCGGCATCATCACCCACGGCGCCAAGCTGCTCTACGCGTACGCCGAGGCCACCGTCCCCAAAATCACCGTCATCACGCGCAAGGCCTACGGCGGCGCGTATGACGTCATGGCCTCCAAGCACATCCGCGCGGACATCAACTACGCGTACCCGTCGGCGGAGATCGCCGTGATGGGCCCCGAGGGCGCGGTCAACATCATCTTCCGCAACGAGCTGCTCAAGGCGAAGGACCCCAACGCCGAGCGCGCGCGCCTGGTGGCCGAGTACCGCGAGAAGTTCGCCAACCCGTTCAAGGCGGCGGAGCTGGGCTACATCGACGAGGTCATCCGTCCCGAGGACACGCGCAGCAAGGTCATCCGCGCCCTGGAGATGCTCAAGGACAAGCGCCAGGAGAACCTGCCGCGCAAGCACGGCAACATCCCGCTGTAATCCCGCTGTAATCCCCAAGCGCCCGGGGGACCCCCTCCTCCGGACGCAGGGCAGGCAGGCGCGCGCCGTCCGGGAAATTCTCGGGCGGCGCGTGGGCTTTCAGGGAGCTACCCAAGGAGCTGCCCGCGTGACCCTGCGCCGCCTCGTTTTCTTCGTGTCCGACGTCGAAGGCCCTCTCCCCGCCCTGCACCCGACGATTCAGCGCGTCTGTGATGCGTTGGACGTCGCTCCGCCCGAGGCCCATTGGGTGCCCCACCGGCCGGACGGGCTGGCGGACGCGGGCTGGCACGTGGCCGAGGTGCCGCTGCCCAGCGGCAAGGGCCCCTCTCCCGAGGAGCACCTGGACGCGATCGCCAAGGGGCTGGCCCAGGAGTGTCGCGAGCGGACGCTCGGCATCTACGTGGACCGCGAGCACAGCTACGCGCGCGCCTGTCTCGCCGTCCCCGGCTACCCGCCGCGCGCATCCGAGGGTGAGTACCTGGATGTCGTGCGCCAGGGCGCGCGCTGGCTCGGCGTGGAGACGCCCACGCTCTCGCATCTGTTCACTGGCGACGCGGCGCGCAATCTCCTGGCGGCGGCCGTGGACTTCGGCTCGGGGGGCGCGGCGACCCAGCCGATGCTGCCCGCACCCGCTCCCGCTCCGGACGAGGATGACCTGTTCGTCGAGGGGAAGCTCGCGCAGGCGCGGGCCTACATGGAGCAGTACCGCGGCATGCGGAAGTAGGGTCGGCAAACCCGGGCGCCCGTGCTAGAGGGGCGCCCATGCCCAAGATCCGCAAAGTGCTCGTCGCCAACCGCGGCGAGATCGCCATCCGGGTAATGCGCACCTGCAAGGAGCTCGGCATCTCCACGGTGGCCGTCTACTCCGAGGCGGACCGCTCCGCGCTCCACGTCCGCACCGCCGACCAGGCGTACTTCGTCGGCCCCCCGCCCTCGCGTGAGAGCTACCTCGTGCAGGAGCGCATCCTCGAGGTCGCGAAGAAGTCCGGCGCGGACGCCATCCACCCCGGCTACGGCTTCCTCTCCGAGAACGCGTCCTTCGTGCGCGCCTGCGAGAAGGCCGGCATCACCTTCATCGGTCCGCCGGCCTCCGCCATGGACGCCATGGGCGAGAAGACTCGCGCCCGCGCCAACATGATCAAGGCCGGCGTGCCCGTGGTGCCCGGCTCCACCGAGCCCTTCGCCACCGAGGGCGAGGCCCGCGACTACGCCCAGAAGATTGGCTTCCCCATCATGCTCAAGGCCGCCGGCGGCGGTGGCGGCAAGGGCATGCGTCGCGTGGAGAGCCTCCAGGAGTTCGAGTCCGCGTGGCGCTCGGCCAAGAGCGAGGCGCTCAACGCCTTCGGCAACGACGCCGTCTACATCGAGAAGTACCTGGAGAAGCCACACCATGTGGAGATCCAGGTGTTCGCGGACCAGTACGGCAACACCATCCACCTGAACGAGCGCGAGTGCTCGGCGCAGCGCCGGCACCAGAAGGTGGTGGAGGAGACGCCCAGCCCCATCCTCACCCCGGAGCTGCGGGCGAAGATGGGCGAGGTGGCGGTGAAGGCGGCCAAGGCCGTCAACTACGTGGGCGCCGGGACGGTGGAGTTCCTGGTGGACGTGCACCGCAACTTCTACTTCCTGGAGATGAACACCCGCCTCCAGGTGGAGCACCCGGTGACGGAGTGGGTCACGGGCCTGGACCTCGTCGCCCTGCAGATCCGCGCCGCCGAGGGCGAGAAGCTGCCGCTGCTGGAGGCCCCCACGCCCAACGGGCACTCCATCGAGGTGCGCGTCTACGCCGAGGACCCCTCGCGCAACTTCATGCCCAGCCCCGGGAAGATTACCTACCTGCGCGTGCCGGGCGGACCGAACGTGCGCGATGACTCGGGCGTGTTCCCGGGCTTCACGGTGCCCAACTTCTACGACCCGATGATCTCCAAGCTGTCCGTGTGGGCGCCCACGCGGGCCGAGGCGATCGCCCGGGCGCAGCGCGCGCTGAGCGAGTACGTGGTGAAGGGCATCACCACCAACATCCGCTACCTGAAGGCGCTCCTGGCGCACCCGGAGTTCGTGGGCGGCGACTACGACACCAGCTTCCTCACGCGCAACCACGACGCGCTGATGGGCGTGGAGGATCCGCGCCTGAGCGAGGTGGCGCTGCTGGCCAGCGCCGTCTACGCGTACAACCGCGACCAGAAGCGCGCCAAGACGCTGCCGAGCGCCCAGGGCTCGGGCTCCGGCACGGGCGGCGTCAGCCCGTGGCGGCAGGCGCTGCGCAACCGTCGCTAGGCCGCATCCCCCTTCCCTCTCGGAAAACCTTCCATGCGTTACTTCACGAAGCAGCAGGGCCAGAAGGAAGCGGTGCCGGTCGACCTGGAGTCGCTGGGGAACGACCGCTACCGGCTCACCGTCAATGGCAAGACGTTCCAGGTGGACGCGCTGGCGCTGGAGCACGGCACCATGTCCATGCTGGTGGACGGGCAGTCGTACAGCGTCGAGTTCGAGGAGAACGGCGACGAGGTGGGCGTGCTGGTGCGCGGGCAGGTGACGCGCGTGGACGTGGCGGACGAGCGCCGGCTGCGGCTGCGCGCGGCCACCGCGGGCTTCTCCGTGGAGGGCAAGCAGCTCATCACCGCGCCCATGCCGGGCAAGGTGGTGAAGGTGCTGGTGAAGGTGGGCGACGAGGTGAAGGAGGGCCAGGGGCTCGTGGTCGTCGAGGCCATGAAGATGGAGAACGAGCTCAAGAGCCCCAAGGCGGGCAAGGTGACGGAGCTGTTCGCCAAGGAAGGCACCGCCGTGGAGAACAACGCCAAGCTCGTCGTCGTGGAGTAGTCAGGAGGTCATCGGGATGGAGATGCTCTGCACCCTGCGCAGCGCCACGGACGCGCAGCGACAGGCGCTGCTCACTGCCCCCGGGCGGCTGGAGGCCTTCCTCGATGACGAGGAGGACTTCGGCGATGCGCGCGGCGCCACCTTCCTCGAGCTGGACATCGGCGAGGCGTGGCACGGGCTCCAGTACCTGCTGACGGGTACGCCGTGGGAGGGCACCGCGCCCCTCGACTTCCTGGTGCGCGGCGGCGAGGACGTGGGAGACATCCCCTCGGACGAGGGCACGGCGCGCATCCTCGCGCCGGCCCAGGTGAAGCACCTGGCGGACGCGCTGAAGACCTTGAGCCCCGCCACGCTGCGCCAGCGCTTCGACCCGGAGGCGCTGCAGGCCCAGGACATCTACCCGGGCACCTGGGACGAGGAGACGCTGGAGGACGGCGTGGATCCGCTGGAGGAGCTGCTGTCCTACTTCGACGAGCTGCGGAAGTTCGCCGCGGCCGTGGCCCGGCGCGGGGACGCGCTGCTCGTGCACATCGGCTGACGTTCCGCGCGGGCTCAGCCGAGCAGCACGTCTCGGCCGAGCTTCAGCACCAGCGCCACCACCACGCCGAGCACCACGCGGCGCACCAGCCGGTCGCCGCCCTTCACGGCCAGGTGCGCGCCCATCCACGCGCCAGAGAACTGCGCGGCGGCCATGGGCAGCGCCACGCGCCACAGCACCACGCCCTTCAGCGCGAACAACGTCATCGAGGCCAGGTTGGAGGCGAAGTTGACCACCTTCGCGTCCGCCGAGGCCCGGGCCAGCGAGTGCCCCAAGAGCGACGAGAACGCGACGATGAGGAACGTCCCGACGCCGGGGCCGAAGAACCCGTCGTAGGTCCCCATCACGAGCGCGATGAGCGCGCCCACCGCCTGGGCGCGAGCGCGCGGCGTGGGCTCGGGGTGCTCCGCCCCTGAGGGCTGCTTGCGGAAGGCGAGGAAGAGGGCCACCGCGATGAGCAGCACGAGCACCAGGGGCTTGAGCACCTCGGGCTTCACCAGGAGCAACAGCCCCGCGCCCATGAGCGCGCCCAGCAAGCTGGAGGGAAACGTCACCTGCGCCAGCTTCCCGTCCACCAGCCCGGCGCGCGCGAAGCGCACCAGGGCCGCGAACGAGCCGAACACGGACTGGCCCTTGTTGGTGCCAAAGGCCATGTGCACCGGCAGGCCCGCGGTCAGCAGCGCTGGCAAGGTGATGAGCCCGCCGCCTCCCGCGATGGCATCCACGAGTCCAGCGCACAGCGCGGCCAGGCACAGCAGGAGGAGCTTCAGCGCGCTGATGTCCACATCCACCGGGGTCCACCTCCACCACGCAGGCGGCGGCCCGAGTATCACGCCCGGCCTCCAGCGTCCTGGTCGGTTGCTTGCGCCCGAGCACGCCTTGGGCGTCAATGCCCCCATGCTCTCCACCCTGGTCACCGTGCTGGCGCTGACGCTGGCCGCGCCCCCGACGCCGCCCGACCCCTCGCAGGCCACCTGCCGCTCGTTGGATGGACATGTGTCATGCGGCTATGGGTGCAAGTCGGACGGACAGCGGGTGCGCTGCGCTCGCACGCAGCAGGGCCGCTGCCAGGTGTTGGATGGACAGGTCGTGTGCTTCGACCCGCCGGCCTACGCGGTGAAGGCCTACGGAGCCGCGCTGCCCGAGCCCGAGTGCAAGACCATCGACGGCGTGGTGGCGTGCGGCTACGGCTGCGCCACCGAGTTCGGCAAGGTGAAGTGCGCGAGCACACCCGTGGGCCTCTGCAAGGCGCGCAACGGCGACATCACCTGCTTTGATCCGCCCGCCGCCGTCTTCGCCGTCTACGGCAAGGAGGCGCCCAAGGCCGAGTGCCGCAGCAACGGCATGCAGTCCGCGTGTGGCTACAACTGCGTCTCCGCGCCCGAGGGCGTGCGCTGCGCGAAGACCCCCGCGGGCGTGTGCAAGGCCCAGAACGGCACGGTCACCTGCTTCGACCCGACGCCCGCGGCGCTGTGTGCCTGGGGCAAGGCCATCCCCGCGCCCACGTGTCGGATCAGCGAGAGCGGCCCGGTGTGCGGCTACACGTGCACGGTGGCCTTCTCGAAGGTGGCATGCGCGGCGACGCCAGCGGGGGTCTGCAAGGTTTTCGACAGTGAGGTGTACTGCTTTGATCCGCCCGCGGAGCCGCAGGGCGACCCCGCATGCCTTGCCGTGGTGGGCATGGCCGCGCTGGAGGGCGCCGCGCCCTGACCGAGGGTGAGGCAATCTGGCCCCACAGCCGCTTTGAGCCGCAGGACGGGAGCGATAGGTTTCGATGACTCGACACGGGAGTGGAGCCGCGCATGGCGGAGGGTGAGGTCCGGCAGTACTGGGTCCGAAACGATCGGGGCACCGTCTGGGGGCCCCTGACCCCGCCCACCATCGAGTTGCTCGTCGACAGCGGCTCCATCAAGGGCACGCTCCAGGTCTCCGAGGACGGGCTCAACTTCGCCTTCCCGTGGCGCTTCCCGGATGTCCGAGACGTCTTCCCGCGAGAGATGTGGGGAGACGCGGGCGCGGCCACCGCCCAGGCCACCAGCACCGCCCGCGCTGTCGCGCCCATCGGGCACACCCCGGTTCCCACCAGCGCTGGAGCCATGGCGTCGGGAATGGGCGCCATGCCGATGGCGGGCCCCGGTGCCGCCCCGGTCGCGGCGCCGATGACAGGTCCCGCGGGTGCGCCCATGGCGGGGCCCGGCGCGCGTCCCGGTGCCATGCCGATGACGGGCCCCGGCGCGGGTCCCGGCGCCATGCCGATGGCGGGCCCAGGTGCCGCACCAGTCGCGGGTCCTGGCTCGATTCCGATGGCGGGCCCGGGTGCGGCTCCCGTCGCGGGTCCCGGCGCTGCGCCCATGGCAGGCCCCGGCACGGCGGCGAGACCTGGCGCTGCCCCCGGTGCTCCCCGAGGCGCCGCGCCAGTCGCGGGCCCCGGCGTCACGCGCCCCGCTTCCGGTCCCCTGCCCCCCAACGCGGCCCGGGCTGGCGCGCCCGGAACAGCGCCCCGCCCGCCACATCCCGCCGTCGCGGCCACCCGCGCTCCGACCGCTCCCGTCCCCCCCACCGCGGCGGCCCGTCCGCCCGCGCCAGCGAGTCCTCCCGTCGCGCCCCCAGCGGCCGCGAATCCGCCCGTCCCCACCGCGACCGCGCGCCCGCCCGCGCCCGCGAGCAGCCCCACGGTCGCGCCCGCGGAGCCCCCGGCCGTCGTTCCCGACAGCGAGTCCCCCCTCGCGCCGCCTTCACAAGGACGGCTCGAGCAGCACTCGCCCATTCGCCTCTACGGACGCATTGGCGCGGGCGAGCACACGGGCCTGCTCACGCTCACGCTGGCGGACCGCACGCAGCTCATCCACTTCCGCAAGGGCAACCCCGAGTTCGTCGACTCGTCGCATGCGGATGACGCGCTGGGCACCTCGCTCATGGGCGCGAAGCTCATCACCGGGGAGCAGCTTCATCAGGCGGACGCGGCTCGCGATCGCTTCGGTGGAGACCTGCTGACCGCGCTCTTTGGTCTGGGCCTGTTGCAGCCCGCGACGGCGTTCACGCACCTCACGCAGCGCGCGCAGCTCCTCCTCACGAGGGCCCTCCGCGCCGAGGCGGGAACCTTCACCTTCGAGCCCAAGGAGCTGCCCGGCGCCAAGGCGATGCCGCTCGGCAACCGGTGGGCCGTGCTGAGCGATGCCGTGCGGAGGCTTCCACCTGCGGACCTCAAGCGCCGGCTGGCCGCCGTGATGCAGCTCCCCATCATGAAGTCGGGGGGAATCGTCGCCGCCACCGACCTGCGCTTGACGCCGCACGAGGTCCGAGCCCTGTCCGTCATCGACGGCGTGCGCTCCGTGGCGCAGCTCCTCACCGACTTCCCGCAGGACGCGGACCACCTGCTGCGGCTCGCGTTCCTCCTGAAGGAGCTGGACGCGGTCTCGTTCGCCGCGCCGAACCGGACGCCCGCGGTCGCGGACGCCACGGCGGCCCAGCCCTCCACGGCAGGAGTCGCGAGCCCAGGCCCCCAGCCCGCCGCGAGCCCCGGCACGACACGTCCCGGCACAGGTCCAGGCGCGGCAAGCCCCTCCACGAACCAGGGCGCCGCCCCCACCGCGGGCCCAGGCGTCGCGAGGCCCGCAGCGGGTCCCACCGCCGGACCAGGAGCAGCCCCCACCGCGGGTCCAGGCGCCCGTCCCGCAGCAGCGGCGCCAGGAGCCGCGCGTCCCACAGCAGGTCCCGGAGCCGCCCCCGCCGCGGGCCCAGGCGCCGCACGCCCCGCCGCAGGTCCAGGTGCCACGCCCGGTGCCGCTCGCCCCGCGACCGCTCCAGCCGCAGCCCCCACCGCCGGCCCAGGCGCCGCGCGTCCCGGCACGCCTCCAAGCGCCCCGGCGCGCCCTGCCCCGCCCGTGGTCACCAGCCCCAGTGCCCCCGCCCCAGCCGCAGCGGCGGCCTCAGGACCGGGCGCCGAGGAGATCCCCGCGCTGCGCCAGCTCGCCACGGCGATGAAGCAGCAGAACCACTTCCAGCGGCTCGGGCTGTCCGAGCAGACCGAGGCGGGACCGGTGAAGCTGGCGTACTTCCGGCTCGCCAAGCAGTACCACCCGGACACCCTGCCGCAGGGCGCGCCGCCCGAGCTGGAGAAGCTCAAGGCCGAGGTCTTCGCGTACATCGGCGACGCCTACCGGACGCTCAGCGACGACAAGAGCCGCGCCAACTACCTCGAGGAACTCAAGAGCGGCGGCGCCGGCAACGAGGTGGACGTCCAGTCCATCCTCATGGCCGAGGAGCTCTTCCAGAAGTCCTGCATCCTCGTCAAGGCCCGCAAGTTCCCCGAGGCCGTGAAGATGCTGGACGAGGCCATCAAGCTCAACGCCGAGGAGGCCGAGTTCTACGCCTGGCGCGGCTACGCCCGGTTCTTCACCGCGGCGGACAAGAAGGCCGCCCAGCCCGAGGCTTTCCGGGAAATCCAGAACGCCATCAAGCGCAATGAGCGGTGCGCCCCCGCCCACTACTTCCTGGGCGTCATCGCCAAGCTCTGTGGGGACGCCACGAGTGCCCTCAAGCACTTCAAGCGAACGGTCGAGCTGCAGCCCGACCACATCGACGCGATGCGGGAGATCCGCATGGCGACCCAAAAGAAGTAGGGTGCGCCCCCTTTCGCCGGAGCGAGCCCCCTTGCTCGCCGCCGGCCCGAACCTCAAGGAGTCAGACGTGTCCCTTACCGGGAAGCAGCGGCGCCAACTGCGCGCCATCGGCCATCACCTGGAGCCGGTGGTCCTCGTCGGCCAGTCCGGCGTCACCGAGGGCGTCATCGCCGCCGTCGAGCAGGCGCTGAACGACCACGAACTCATCAAGGTGAAGATCAACGAGGGCCCCGAGACGCGCCACGAGGCCGCCGCGCGCATCTCCGAGGGAACTCACTCGGAGCTGGCGCAGTTGCTGGGCCGCACCGCGCTCTTCTTCAAGAAGCGCGAGAAGAAGTCCAAGTTCGAGGACCTCTGAGCCCGCCGAGCCTCACCGTCGGCTCGGCATCAGGTCCGAGCTGAACGAGAACCCAGCGAGCAGGTAGGGCATCGCATCGGCGCGGTTGGGGTGCTGGAGATACCAACCCGCGATGACGAGGAGCGTGGGCCGGTTGAACGAAGAGTTCTCCCGGGTGTGGAACGAATAAGCCACGAGCGGGCCCACGCGCATGTGGCTGTTTCCCTCGAAGTTGGCGGGCAGGGAGGCGTCCTCGCCGTAGCGCGGCCACACCGCGCTGAAGCGCGCCCCCACCGTCCACTCTCCGCCCAGGAAGAGCAGGTCCGTGTCATTGGCGAGCACCCAGCCCTTGCCCGGCACCAGGGTGTCGAGCGTGGCGTCGTAGAAGGTGCCGCCCTCGCCTTGCTTCAGGTTGACGTTCCAGTACTCGACGGCCAGCTTCGAGCGCAGCGCCACGGACTTCACCTTCGCCTGCAGCGTGGGCTCGAAGAGGAGGTGGTGTCCGGAGGTGCTGTACGCGCCGTCGCGGCCCGCGTCGCGCACGTCATCCGAGAAGTCATGGAAGGGCCCCGGATAGGACTGGAGGAAGCCCATCGTTCCGAAGAAACGGACGTACTCGTAGCCGGCGCGCAGGTTGAGCACCGTCAGGGGTTGAAGCTCCAGCATCGGGCCCACCTTCACGTAGGCGGGGCTCGCCTTGAGGCTCGCGGCGGCGCTGGCGAAGGTGTCTCGAAACAACAGCTCCGAACTGTCAAACAGTCGGCGCTGATAGACGAGCCGGTTCTGCGTCTCCAAGCCCAGCGGGTTGTAGCGAACCACCGTGAGGCTGGAGAGGAACAGGCGGGTCTGAGGAGGGAGCAACAGCGGCTCGGGCATCGGGCTCGCGGGCTCGGCGGCGGCCGGCGGCTCGGAGACAGGCGCCTCGGGCTCGGTGGCGCCCGCGACACTCCCCCACGACAGCGACAACGCCAATAGACAAGACAACGGGCTCGGAACCTTCATGCAGGAGTCTCCCGGGACGCGCAGCAACGGATCCACCGAGCGTACGCTGAATCCCCGAGAGAAAACTCCGTCCCCACTGCGACTGCGTGCGTCATGGCGCAGCCAGCGCTGCCGCTCCCACTGAATCAGCTACCCAATCCCAACCCCGGTGTTATGTCCGTTCCGCTTCTCAACCCAAAGAAGGAATGGATGAAGGCAAACTTGAACAGGGCGATTTGGGCATGTCTTGGATTGCTGGCGGGTGGCTGTGTCCCCAGAATCGAGTACGCCAAGACCACCTCCATCACGGCCCCGGCGCGCGAGGCGACCTGCCAGTTCGACATCATCACGACCCGCCCGGACCGGCCCTTCGACGAGTTGGGCGTCATCGACCTCCCCGCGCGCTCGAATCCAACGAGTCTGCCGAGCTCCGTCACGGAGTTCCGCGCCGTGGCGCAGCCGCATGTCTGCGCCGCGGGCGGGGATGGCGTCATCACCGAGGTGAATGGCTTTGGGCAGTACATCCGCGGCACGGTCATCCACTACCGTACCGCGGCACAGCCCGCGCCGACGCCCGCGCCCTCGGCTCAGTCGACCACGCTCTGAGCCGCAGACGCGTTACTCACAGGGGTTGCCGTTCAGCGTGCAATTGAATGGCAATCCCAGTCCCACGGTGGTGAAGCCGAAGTCCTTGCTCGCCCCGGCCTTGATGGTCGTGTTGAAGCTCACCGGGAGGAACGTGTAGTGGTTCCCGCTCTGGGTCATGGTGCAGGAGAACGGGCCCTGCGCCGTCGTCCCAGGCGGCAGGTCCATCTCCAGACGCCACCCTGTGACGGAGGCCGTGCCCAGGTTCTCCACGGTGTAACGGCCCGTGTAGCCATTGGCCCACGATGACGTGGAGGCAAAGTGCGCGACCAGCGTGGACGCGGCCGCCGCGGTCGTCACGCTGACGCTCGCGCTCGCCGGAGACACGTTGCCCGCGGCATCCCGAGCGGTGGCAGTGAAGACATACGTCGTGGCGGGGAGCAGGCCCATCAGCGTGACACCCGTGCCGCTGGGGGAAGCGAGCACCGCGCCGCCCGCGCTGACGGCGTAGCCGGTGACCGCCACGTTGTCCGTCGAGGCATCCCACGCCAGGGTGACCTGCGAAGAGGTCACCGCGGTCGCGTGAAGCGAAGTGGGGGCGGTGGGGGGCGTCGTATCGGGCGGAGGCGGCGTGCCTGCGCTGAGCAGGAAGAGAGAGTCCTCCGAGTCGGTACGCGTCGCGTCCACGCCATGTCCGCCGGAGTAGTCCGCCGTCTCATGGTGAGCCCAATCCGCGATGGGCGTCCCGGCGATGTCCAGGTGCTGGTAGCCCGAGCCCGACCAGCCGAATTGATAGACGCGCGCGGTCTCGGAATAGAAGTCCGTGTACGGCGCGGAGTCCGAGCCCAATTGCTTGCGCAGGCTGTTGTGAAAGAAGACGTTCTGGGGACCCGTCGCCCCAGACCACTTCACGGCCTTCTTGCCCGCGCCCCACCAGATGGGGAACCAGTTGGAGTCATCCGGACCGCCACCGCCCTCCTCGCCGCAGTTCGCGGTGCAGTTGCCCGAGCGGTGCGCATAGGGCACCGCGCTCGTGTTGCGCTCGAAGAGGTTCCGGCGCTCCCAGCCGCCGTGCAGGTTCAGGTCCGAGTCGAAGTCATTGCCAATCACGACGTTGTCCGAGGCGGACCACTGGAACGTGAAGTGGCGCAGGTTGCGCGAGCTGTTGCCCACATAGAGCGAATCCCAGACACGCGAGCCGCGGAAGTAGCCATTGCCTCCCTTGCCCTTGTTCCACGCGCCATCGAGCACGTTGTCCACGACCTGGAGGTTCTTGGCCTCCTCCGTGACGATGGGGTGCGAGCCGGTCATCTCCGTGCGGATGCCTCGGACCCAGCAGTCCACGGCCCACTTGAACACGAGCCCATTCATCGCATACGCGGGCGCCAGGTTGCCGTAGTTGTGCAAGGCATCCGCGCGCGTGAAGCCGGGCACCTCCTGCGTGAGGTACAGGCTCTCGAAGCCCACGCCCACGACAGGGTCCACCAGCGGCGACGCCTTGGAGTCATACACCGTGCCGTCGATGGCCGCCGAGCCATCCGAGGTGGACGTCACCGGGACGTCGTACTCCAGGGGCTTGTCCACGGTGAGCGTCTTGTTCGCCGTGTCCACGGCCACGATGCGGAAGATTTGCTGCCGCATGTGCAGGTTGGACAGCGCGTAGTCGGTGGGGAGCGCCTGCTGCTCCGCATAGAACGCCACGGTATTGGCGGCGCGGATGTTGACGTACTGCCCCACCGCCAGCGTGGACGCATTCGCGGCCAGGTACACCACGGTGTCGCCCGTGCGCGCGGCAAAGCCAGTCTCACCGGGCTTGGCCCGCAGCTTCACGCCCGCCTTCCAGTGGACGTTCACCGTGCCTTCGAAGAGGTCCTTCCGATTGGCGGGCGCGGAGGCGTAATCACTCGCATAGGCTGAGTGGACGCCGCGCGACTGCACCCGGAACAGGCCGCGTCCCGGCCACAGCCAGCCGCCCTTGCCCTGCCCGTACGTCATTCCATCCTCGTCCCAATCACCGCCGTCCGAGGTCAGCGTGTCGTAGCGGGTGTCCGCGTCGGGGCGGAAGACGAGCTTCGTGCCCGTGGCGGGGTCGGAGCCGGCGCCACGGATGATGAGATAGTCCGCGTCCACCGCAAGCTGCTTGGACACATCGAGCTGCCCCGCGGGCAAGGACAGCAATGACAGCTTCGTGTACGAGGCGCTCGGCGAGCAGCTCGTGCGCAGCATGTCGATGGCGGCTTGCAGGCCCGCGGTGTCATCGAGCCCGTCGTTGGGCACCACGCCGTAGGTCGTCGCCAGCTCGGCCGGGGTCACCTGACAGGCGGCATCCGGGTTGATGTCCGCGGGACCGGGCAGGTTCTGCCCGCCGCGATAACCCGCCTTGGACCAATCCGGCAGACCCGCCAGCGGGGCCCTCCGATTGACGGAGGAGACATCCAGCGATTCAGCCGCCAGGGCGGACACGGAACCGAACAGGGCGAGCGAGGGGAGCGCCAGCCAGAACACACCAACTCTGTGAAAGAACACGAACAGCTCCAGGAGTCATCGTCTTGGCGGAAAGACAGGGGAGACCGCCAAAACAAACTTAACGATGCCAACGGCGGCCTCGCCACGCTTCGTGGGGTGGGCGGGCCGCGCCGTGACCTCTTGGATTTGCTGTGGGACGAAGGCGCTCTCAGGCAAAAAGGGGCCCCAGAACCGGAGGAATCTTGAGACAGCTCACCTACTTCGTCGCCAGCTCGTTGGATGGATTCATCGCCTCGCCCCAGGGGGCGTTCGACTTCTTCTCCGCGGCCCCGGACTACTTCGACGCCCTCGTGGCCGAGTATCCGGAGGCACTGCCCGCCGGCTACCGCGCGTACCGCGGGCTCACTGGCCCAGGTCGGCACTTCGACACGGTGCTCGAGGGACGGCGCTCGTACCAGGTGGGCCTGGACGCCGGGGTCACCAATGCCTATCCCCACCTGGCGCACTACGTGTTCACCCGCTCCGGGGAGAAGAGCCCCGACCCCACGGTGACGTTCGCTCGGGATGCGCTCGCCACGGTGCGGGAGCTGAAGAAGCAGCCCGGGCTGGGCCTCTGGCTGGTGGGTGGAGGCGCGCTCGCCGCCGAGCTGCTTCCGGAGATTGACGTGTTCATCATCAAGCTCAATCCCGTCATCGTGGGCTCGGGAATCCGGCTGGTGGACTCGGGCTTCGCGCCGCACGCGCTGCACCTGAAGGAGACGCGCGCGCTCCCCAGCGGGGTCGTCTTCCTCACCTACGTTCCGGCAGCCCCGCGACCGAGCTGACCCTTCACCGAGGCGCCTCGGATTCCCTGGCGCCAGAGTTGGGGCAGACTGGCCAGCACGGTGACATCCTCGTCCACGGCCCGTCCCTCGCTGCATGCGCTCACGGGGCTGCGCTTCTTCGCGGCCCTCCACGTGGTGGCGTTCCACGTCGTCCCTCGCGAGGGCCTGCCATCGTGGGCCATCTCGCTGCTCGACGGCGGCCCCTCCAGCGTCACCCTGTTCTTCATCCTCTCGGGGTTCGTGCTGGCCTACAGCCACCTGGGCGCAGCGGACACGGGCCGAGTGTCCCGCCGCGACTTCTGGGCCGCACGCTTCGCGCGCATCTATCCGGTGTATCTCCTGGGGCTGGTGCTCGCCGCGCCGCCCTTCTTCCTCGCGGTGCTCCGGCAGGAAGGGGGCGCCTCGACGCAGGCGCTGCAACGGCTCGCGAGCGTGGGCACCGCGGTCTTCACGCTCACCCAGGCCTGGGCGCCGTCGCTCGCGTGCCAGTGGAACTGCCCCGGCTGGTCCCTCTCCGTCGAGGCCGTCTTCTACGCCCTCTTCCCCCTGCTCGCGCTGCCCGTCGCCCGAGCCCGGCCGCTGGGACTCGCCGCGCTCGCGCTCGCCACGGTGCTCGTGGGCGTGCTCACCGCTTCCGCCGCATGGGGCTTGGATGGCTGGCTCGCCGCGCACCCCGACAGCCTGCTCGGCGCCTCGGAGACGTGGCGGCACGTGGGCGCGTACCACCCCGTGCCACGGCTCGCGCAGTTCCTGTTGGGCGTGGTGATGGGGCGCGGCTTCGCGCTGAGGCAGGCCCACGGCCAGGCGCGCCCCGTGCCCGCGGGACTCCCGTTCGCCACCGTGGCCCTGGCCCTCGGCGTGATGCTGCCGCCCTGGACCGAGGCCACGCTCCCCCTGCGTGACGCGCTCCTCACGCCCCTGTTCGCGGGGCTCATCTGGGCACTTGCGCACGGGGCCGGTCCGCTCGCCCGGTTCCTGGAGCACCCCGTGACGGTGCGCCTGGGCGAGGCCAGCTTCGCGCTCTACATCCTCCACATTCCGCTGGCCTATTACGCGCGCGTGGCGGACCGGCTGGTGGGCCTGGGCATCGAGCGGGCCTCCCCCCCACTCTTCTGCGCGCTGTCGGTGGCGGCCACCCTGGTCGTCTCGCTCGCGGTCTTCCTGAAGGTGGAGGAGCCAGCCCGCCGCTGGCTCCGAGCCCGCCTCACGCCCCCGCGCCCGAGCGCCTCCGTCGCGCCTGGGACCGGCTGATGGCAAGAAGTGAATCCGGCGTGTCGATTTCTTCCGTACTCATTCGACGTCTCCCCGGAGCCTCACCCCTTCCTCGGAGCAAGCCCATGACGCAGTCCGCCGCCCCCTCCTCGACGTCCCTGGACACCGCCGCGCCCTCTCGCGGTCGCGGCCTGAACATCACCCTCTGGGTGCTCCAGGTCTTGTTCGCGGTGCTGTTCATCTTCGCCGGGAGCGGAAAGCTGCGGACCACGCCGGAGGTGGTGGAGAACTTCGACAAGATTGGCCTGGGGCAGTGGTTCCGCTACCTCACCGGCACGCTGGAGATGGCGGGCGGCCTCGGGCTGCTCATCCCTCGCCTGTCGGGACTGGCCGCGCTGGGGCTCTCGGGCGTCATGGTGGGCGCGGTGCTCACGCACCTGCTGGTGCTCCCGCCGGCCATCTTCGCGCTGGGCCCCGCGGTGTTCTGCCTCCTGCTCGACTTCATCGCCTGGGGACGCTGGCCCCAGACGAAGGCCCTGTTCGGCGGCACGAAGCGCTGACCCCGGCCCGCGCGCTACGGGTGGATCTTCTCGTGGCGCGCCAGCATCTCGACCAGCCGAGCGATGCGCCGCTGCCGCGTCTCGTCCGTCGTCGCGGTGTTCACGCGGTGGAGCACCGAGTACCGGTTCGCCGCGTCCAGCGCGGCGAAGAACTTCTCCGCGCGCGGATTCGCCGCGAGGGCGGCTTGAAGCTCGGGGGACACCACCGCCTTGCTCGCTGAGGCATAGGCCGCGTCCCACCGTCCATCCTTCCGGGCTCGCTCGACCTCGGCGAGCCCCGAGGGCTTCATCTCCCCGGACGCGATGAGCGCCAGCGCCTTGTCCCGGTTGATTTGCGACCACATGCTCTTCGGCCCGCGTGGCGTGAACCGCTGGAGCCACGCCGTCGCGTCGTGCGCGCGCTTCTGCCCGTCAATCCACCCCCACGCCAGCGCCACCTGGAGCGCCTGGGCATAGTCGATGGACGCCAGCCCGGAGCCCTTCTTTCCCAGCTTCAACCAGACGCCCTTCGAGGAGTCATGGTGCGCGGCCAGCCAGGTGGACCAGTCATCGGGCGTCGCGAAGCCGATGATGGGCAGCTCCGCCTTCGCCGTCGCACTCCCCTTCGCCTTCGCCTGGGTGGATTCCTTCGGGGCCGTCTTCTTCGCCGCGCGTGTCATGGCTGCTCTCATCCTGGGCTGCGAGGTCAAGTCCGCATATCGCCGCACGTATTGCCCGGGTGCATCTTGGAAGAACGCGACACGACTCGAACTCGGGACGCGGAATGCGTTGCGACGTTCGAGGGATCCGTCTTAGTTAGAGCGCATGTGGTGCGCCGTAATTTCTCCCCTTTTTCAATGCCAGATGGCGCCTGCCTCGGACCGCAGAGAGGCCGAGCAGGAAGCCGAACGTTCCCATCGGGTCCGCCCGGTGCTCGCACGTCGGCGCTCATGTTGCGACGAGATCTGAACCCCCAGGCATCCCGTCGGCGGTGACGCAGTCCCCGGTGTAATGGAACGCGAGGAAGCGCGTCTTTTGCGCCGGTCCTGAAGCAATCCCCCTTGTCCAGAACCCCAAGGCCCCACGAAAGCGCGCGCTTTCGCATGGCCCCGCCATGAGTCCCGGCTCGTGGCGCGATTCGTGACGGCCGCAGGAAGGCTCGCGAGCGCGAGCACACCCTCTCTGCGCGCGCGCCGTCACGCAACAGGAGTCACACATGCTGTCGAAACACACGATGGTGGGAGCGGCCCTCGCGGTCCCCCTGGTGGTTGGAGGAATCGTCCTCGCGAGCAACGAGGGCACCGGGCAGGCAACCGCCACGGCCGCCAAGCCCCCGCCGCCCGAGGTCGTCGTGGCCGAGGTCGTGACCCGCTCGCTGGCGGAGAACGCCGAGTTCACCGGAGCGCTGGCCGCCGTGCAGAGCGTGGAGCTGCGCCCGCGCGTGGGCGGCTACATCGAGGCGGTCCGCTTCACCGAGGGCGGCATCGTCAAGTCCGGACAGGTCCTCTTCGAGCTGGACTCGCGCGTCGCCGAGGCCGCCCTCGCCCGCGCCCAGGCGGACCTGCACCAGGCCGAGGAGGCACGCACCCTGGCGGAGCGCCGCTTCGAGCGGGCCGAGCACCTGGTGGGCCAGCAGGCCCTCGCCCAGGGTGACTTCGACGTCTTCGCCGCCGAGAAGGCCCAGAGCGGCGCGCGGGTGGAGGCGGCCAAGGCCGCCGTGCGCGCGGCGGAAATCGAAGTGCACGACACGCGGGTGCGCGCCCCCATCAGCGGTCGGGTCGGTCACGCCATCGTGACGCAGGGCAACCTGGTGAGCGGCGGCAACGCCAACGCCACGCTCCTGACGACCATCGTCTCGGTGGATCCGCTCTACGTCTACTTCGACGTGGACGAGCCCACCTACCTTCGCTTCGCGGGCGCCGCGGGGCGCCGGGCCGATGGCCGCGTGGCCCCCGCGCCGGTGCGCGTGGCGCTGACGGGCGAGGACGGCTTCCCTCATGAGGCCCGGCTCGACTTCCTGGACAACCGCGTGGACTCCAAGAACGGCACCGCGCGCGCCCGGGCGGTGCTCCCCAACCCGGACGGGAAGCTGACCGCGGGCCTCTTCGCCCGCGTGCGGCTGGAGACGACCACCGCGCAGCCCACCCTGCTCATCCAGGAGCAGGCGGTGGGGACCGACCAGCAGGGCCGCTTCGTCTACGTGGTCCGCCCGGACCAGTCCGTGGAGCAGCGGCGCGTGGAGCTGGGCGCGACCGAGAGCGGCCTGCGCGTGGTGCGCAAGGGCCTGTCGCCGCGTGAGCGCATCATCCTGAAGGGCTTCGCCCGGCCGGGAATGACCGTGACGCCCAAGATGGTCGCCATGGCCGAGACGCCGAGCACCGAGGGTCGTCAGCCATGAAGTTCGCCCACTTCTTCGTAGACCGGCCCATCTTCGCGGCCGTGTTGTCCGTGCTGCTGCTCATCGGCGGCGGCCTGTCCCTCACCCAGCTTCCGCTGAGTGAGTACCCCGCCGTCGCGCCGCCCACCGTGGTGGTGCGCGCGGCCTACCCCGGCGCCAACCCTGGCGTCATCTCCGAGACGGTGGCCGCGCCGCTGGAGCAGGAGATCAACGGCGTCGAGGGCATGCTCTACATGTCCTCCCAGGCCACCAGCGACGGCCGCGTGTCCGTGACCGTCACCTTCGCGCAGGGCGTGGACGCGGACCTCGCGCAGGTGCAGGTGCAGAACCGCGTGGCCCGCGCGCAGCCTCGCCTGCCGGTCGAGGTGCAGCGACTGGGGCTCACGACCGAGAAGACGAGCCCGGACATCCTCATGGTGGTGCACCTCGTGTCGCCGGAGGGGAAGCTGGAGCCGCTGTACCTCTCCAACTACGCGGTGCTCCAGGTGCGCGACGTCCTCCAGCGCATCCCGGGCGTGGGCAGCGTGGCGGTGTGGGGCGCCGGCGAGTACAGCATGCGCGTCTGGCTGGACCCTCAGAAGCTCGCCGCGCGCAAGCTCACGGCCAACGACGTGGTCAACGCCATCCGCGAGCAGAACGTGCAGGTGGCCGCCGGCGTGCTGGGACAGCAGCCGGACGCAAGCGCGCCCTTCCAGGTGACGGTCACCACGCAGGGCCGCCTCACCGACGAGGAGCAGTTCCGCGACGTCGTGGTGCGGGTGGGCGCGGACGGCCAGGTGACGCGCGTGCGCGACGTGGCCCGCGTGGAGCTGGGCGCCAGCAGCTACGCCTTGCACAGCCAGTTGGACGGCAAGCCCGCGGTGGCCATCGGCATCCTCCAGGCCTCGGGCTCCAACGCGCTCGAGGTCTCCGCGGCGGTGCGCGCGAAGGTCGCCGAGCTGAGCCAGTCCTTCCCCACCGGCATGGAGTACCAGATCGCCTACGACCCGACCCTCTTCGTGCGCGCCTCCATCAAGAACGTGGTGGGCACGCTGCTGGAGGCGGTGTTCCTGGTGGTGCTGGTGGTGGTGCTCTTCCTCCAGACGTGGCGCGCCTCCATCATCCCGCTGGCGGCGGTGCCCGTGTCGCTGGTGGGCACGGCGGCGGCGATGCACATGCTGGGCTTCTCGCTCAACACGCTGTCGCTCTTCGGGTTGGTGCTCTCCATCGGCATCGTGGTGGATGACGCCATCGTGGTGGTGGAGAACGTCGAGCGACACATCGAGCTGGGGGCCACGCCGAAGGAGGCCGCGCGCCGCGCCATGACGGAGGTGACGGGCCCCATCATCGCCATCACGTCCGTGCTGACGGCCGTGTTCGTCCCCACCGCGTTCCTGGGCGGCCTCACCGGCCAGTTCTACCGGCAGTTCGCGCTGACCATCGCCATCTCCACCCTGCTGTCCGCCTTCAACTCGCTCACGCTCAGCCCCGCGCTGGCGGGCGTGCTCTTGCGCGGCCACCACGACAAGAAGGACGTCCTCACGCGGTTCATGTCGTGGGCGTTCGGAGGCTGGCTGTTCCGGCCGTTCAACCGCTTCTTCGAGAAGGCCTCGTCCGGCTACGTGAGCACGGTGCGCAAGCTGGTGCGCATCAGCGCGCTCGTCCTCGCCGTCTACGCCGGCCTGCTCGTGCTCACGTGGGTGGGCTTCAACCGCGTGCCCACGGGCTTCGTGCCCATGCAGGACAAGTACTACCTGGTGGGCATCGCCCAGCTTCCTCCGGCGGCCTCGCTCGACCGGACGGACGCCGTGGTGAAGAAGATGTCCGAGATTGCCATGGCGGAGAAGGGCGTGGCCCACGTGGTGGCCTTCTCCGGCATGTCCATCAACGGCTTCGTCAGCGCCTCCAACTCGGCCGTCGTCTTCACGGTGTTGGACCCCTTCGAGCAGCGCACCACGAAGGACCTCTCCGCGTCCGCCATCGCGCACCGGCTGCAGGCCAAGTTCTTCACCATCCAGGACGGGTTCGCGGGCATGTTCGAGCCGCCGCCCGTGCCCGGCATGGGTGACCGCGCGGGCTTCAAGCTCCAACTGGAGGACCGCGCGGGCCTGGGCCCGGACGCGCTCTACGCCGCGAGCCAGTCGCTCGTGCAGGCCGCCTCCGCGCAGCCGGAGCTGATGGGGTTGATGTCCAGCTTCGAGGTCAACGTGCCCCAGTTCCGACTGGACGTGGACCGCGTGAAGGCGAAGACGCTGGGCGTGCCGCTGTCCGAGGTCTTCGACTCCCTGCAGATCCACCTGGGCTCGCTCTACGTGAACGACTTCAACCGCTTCGGTCGCACGTACCAGGTGAACGTCCAGGCGGACGCGCCCTTCCGCATGCAGCCGGAGGACATTGGCCGGCTCCAGGTGCGCAGCGTCCAGGGTGAGATGGTCCCGCTCGCCTCGCTGGTGAGGGTGGTGCCCGCCTTCGGTCCGGACCAGGTGCCGCGCTACAACGGCTACCCCTCGGCGGACCTCATCGGCATGGCGCGTCCGGGCGTCAGCTCGGGTCAGGCCGTGGCGGCCATGGAGCGCATCGCGACGCAGACGCTGCCCGCGGGCGTGGGCTTCGAGTGGACGGACCTCACGTTCCAGGAGAAGCGCGCGGGCAAGGAGGGGCTCTTCGTCTTCCCGCTCGCCATCCTGCTGGCCTTCCTCATCCTCGCGGCCCAGTACAACAGCTGGTCGCTGCCGCTGGCCGTGCTCCTCACCGTGCCGCTCGCGCTTCTCAGCGCGCTGGTGGGCGTGTGGTGGGTGGGGGGAGACAACAACATCTTCACCCAGATTGGTCTGGTGGTGCTGGTGGGCCTCGCGGCGAAGAACGCCATCCTCATCGTCGAGTTCGCTCGCGCCCAGGAGGATGAAGGCGTGGACGTGGTCCAGGCGGCGCTGGAGGCGTGCCGGTTGCGCCTGCGGCCCATCCTGATGACGTCCATCGCGTTCATCATGGGCGTGGTGCCGCTGGCTCGGGCCACGGGCGCTGGCGCGGAGATGCGGCAGGCCATGGGTGTGGCGGTGCTCGCCGGAATGCTGGGCGTGACGCTGTTCGGCCTCGTGCTGACGCCCATCTTCTACATCGTCATCCGCAAGCTGTCGGCGAGCCGGCCCGAGGAGCGGACCGAAGCGCTCGCGCCGGCGGTGCCCCAGGCCGAAGGCCACTGAGTCATCCCACCGGACGACGCGCCCACTGCCCCGCGGGGCATGGGGGTGTCGTCCGGTGATGCATTTCCCCCGGGCAACACTCGACCCGAGGGCAGATTGTGCCTTCCCCGCGCGTGGCCGAGATTGCCTCGCCAGTGACTCGCGGGGACGGCACATGCGGACGATGATGGCTCGCACGGCGTGGCGCGCGCTCGCGGCGGTGCACCTGCTGCTCGCGGTGGGAACGGTGCTCCACGTGCGGCCCTTCCCGCCCGGCTCGCTCGCGGAGGGCTTCCTCCAGGCGCACGCGCAATGGAGCGGCGTGAGCGCACGCTACGGCCTCTTCGCCCCGACGGTACGCCCCACGGTGCGCGTCTCCTTCGACGTGGGGCTCGGGCCAGGGCGCCGCGTGCGCGACGACCTCCCCTTCGCCAGCGACGTGGTGAACCAGCGCGTGCACTCGCCGCGGAGCACCGTCGCGCTGCGCGACGTGCAAGAGGACCTCGCGCGGGACTGGGCCACGGTCATGTTCCGCCGCCACCCGGACGCGCGCAGCGTCAACGTGATGGTGGATGAGCTGTACCTGCCGGCCATGGAGGACTACCGCGTGGGCAGCCGGCCCATGTGGGCGGTGGCCTACCGCGCGGAAGTCCCGCGCCGCGACTCGCAGCCCCGAGCGGACGCGCCATGACGGCCGCCCTCGACACGCGCGGGCTGGGCCGCAAGCTGGCGGCGTTCGTGACGGAGCCCGTGGCCCCGCATCCCCTCGCCTTCTTCCGCGTCGGCGTGGCCCTGGTGCTGCTCGCACAAGGGTGGATGCAGGCGGACACGCTCGTGTCCCTCTTCGGGGACCAGGGCCTCCTGCCGTGGGGCCTCTCCGAGCCGCTCGCCTCGCCGTGGGTTCCCCGCGTGGGCGTCCTCACGCATGCGCTGCAGTCCGTGGGCGTCTCGCCCAGCCAGTGCGTCACCGGCGTGCTCGTCGTCTACGGCGTGGCGCTGGTGGGGCTGCTGCTCGGCTGGCGCACGCGGGCCAGCGCCGCGGTGGCCTGGGTCGTCCACGCCGTGCTGCTCAACAGCGGGGCCCTCTTCGAGCACGGGCTGGAGGTCTTCGCCCCGCTCAGCCTGTTCTATTGCGCGCTCATGCCCGTGGGCGCCGCGCTGTCCCTGGACAAGCTGGCGGGCCGCGCGTCCAGCGCGCCCTCGGCGGAGGCGACACTGTCGCTGCGCGTGCTCCAGCTCCACCTGTGCCTCGTGTACCTGTCCACCGGCGTGGAGAAGGCGCTGGCGCCGTCGTGGCAAGACGGCACCGCGCTGTGGGCGACGTGGATGCAGCCCCCGCTCGCGCGGTTCGACCTCGCGTGGCTCGCCTTCCACCCGGGGCTCGCGAAGGCCGCCACGTGGGGCGTGCTCGGCATCGAGCTGGGCTATGCGCCGTGCGTCTGGTGGAAGGCGACGCGAGCGCCGTGGGTGGTGCTCACGCTGGGGATGCACCTGGCCACGGGACTGGTGCTGGGCCTGTGGCTGCCCAGCCTCCTGTTGTCCGTGCTCACCTTCGCGGCGTTCGGCTACCTGCCCTTCACGCAGGCCCTGACAGCCCGCGTGCAGACCCGCGCGATGGCGGCCGCCTACCAGCGCGCGCCCTAGCCGTTCCAGACCTGACGCTGCCCCGTGTCCGAGGAACGCTGGATGGCGTCCAGCAAGCGGTAGCGGTTCACCGCGTCCGTGAAGTCCGGCGCGGTGCGCGTGCCCTCCGCGAGGTCGCGCGCGAAGCCCGCGTACACGTGCGCCATGCGGTGCGCCTCCGGGTCCAGCGCGCCCAGCGGCAACCAGGAGTAGCGCTCCGGGATGGGCAGCGGCTCGAGCGCCTGGCCATCGCCGCGCGCCGCGAGCAGTTGGTAGTCGTCCGTCACGACGAGGTCTCCCTCGGTGCCGGTGAGCGTCCACCGGATGGAGCCGCCGTTGCGCTTGCCCGCCTCGAAGTGGGCGGACAACACCGCCCCATTTCGCAGCGTGCCGCTGAGCAGCACCTGGTCCGGCGTGCTCACCGGGAGCACCTCGCCCGTCTCGATGATGGTCGTGTGGTCGAACTGGCGCGCGACCACCGCGGAGAACTCACGCGGCTCGCCCACGGCGTGGAGCACCATGTCCAGGTAGTGGGCCGTGAAGATGGTCAGCGCGCTGGCGCCGTTGGCCACGTCGGCGGTGTAGGCCACGTTGGCGGCGCGCCGCGCGCCCAAGGGCGGCATGGCCGCGTGCAGCGTCACCGAGCGCAGCTTGCCCAGATACCCTTCCGCCAAGAGGTCCTTGAGGTAGCGCACGCTCGGCGCCAACCGCCGCTGCAACCCGATGGCGTGACGGACGCCGGCCTTCTCCGCCAGGGCATGCAGCGCGGTGGTCTGCGCGAGCGAGGCGCCCAGCGGCCACTCGCAGAAGACGTGCTTGCCCGCGTGGATGGCCGCGCGCACCCACCGGTCATGCTCCGGCGTCTTCACCGAGACCACCACCAGGTCCACGTCCGGGTGCGTGACGAGCGCCTCCGCGCCCTCGAACGCGTGCGGCACCCCGAAGCGCCGCGCCGTCTCCTCCGCGCTCGCCTTGCGCGTCGTGCTCACCGCGGTCAGCTCGAACTGCGGCAATGCCTGGAGCGCCGGCAGGTGCGCGTACATCGCCCACCCTCCGCTCGAACTGGCGCCAATGACTCCCACCCGAATCCGGCCCTGCGTGCGTGTCCCGCTCATGTGCCCTCCCGACATGCGCTCCGCGAGCCCAGGCCCGAAGCGGAGGCCACCTCCTGATAGAGAGGTCACCTCCGGATTTCAAGCCAAAGTCGAAGAAGACGACGCGCCGTCGAGGGGGCTCAGGGGCGGGGGGCCGCGGCCAGCTCGGACTGCGCGCCGTTGCGGAACGCGTAGCTGGCCGCCTGGTAGTACGCGATGGTCTCGTCCAGCAGGGCGTCATCCGAGCTGCGCGGGGTGAGCGCGTTCGTCTTGGGGTCGTAGCGGAACTGCGTCTCCTGGCGCACGGGCTTGAGCACGGCGAAGTTGCCGCGCTCCAGCAGCGCGAGCTTCTGGTACGTGCCCATCAAGGCGCCCGCCACGGCGGGGTCGATGCGGCGCACGTCCCGGCCGAAGAAGCGGCTCGGGTAGCTCCAGTTGAGGAGCCCCAGCAGCGTGGGCGCGTAGTCCACCTGGCTCGTCAGCGTGGTGATGTGGCCGGGGGCCACCTGACCACCGGGCGCGTAAATCATGAGCGGGATGGCGTAGCGCTGGATGGGCAGCTCGCTGCTGCCGGCGGAGCTGGCGCAGTGGTCCGCGACGATGACGAAGACGGTGTTCTTGAACCACGGCCGGGTGGACGCCTCACGCAGGAACTTGCCCACCGCGTAGTCGGTGTACTTCACCGCGCCAGCGCGGCCGGACGCCTTGGGCGGCAGGTCGATGCGGCCCTCGGGGTACGCGTACGGCCGGTGGTTCGACGTGGTCATCACGAAGTGGAAGAACGGCTTCTTCGCGGCGTCCGCGGCATCGGCCTCGCGCAGCACCCAGCGGAAGAGGTCCTCGTCGCAGGCGCCCCACGCGGTGGAGAACGTGACGTCCTCCTTCGCCACGGCGGTGCGGTCCACCACGCGGTAGCCGTTCTCGCCGAAGAAGTAGTTCATGTTGTCGAAGTAGCCGTAGCCCCCGTAGACGAAGGCCGTGTCGTAGCCCCGCGTCCGGAACACGCTGCCCAGCGTGAAGAGGTGCTCGTTGCCCGGGCGCTTGAGGATGGAGCGGCCCGGCGTGGGCGGCAGCGCCAGCGTGAGCGCCTCCATGCCTCGGTCCGTGCGGTTGCCCGTGGCGTAGAAGCGGTCGAAGACGAGGCTCTGCTGCGCGATGCGATCCAACTCCGGCGTCAGCTTGGAGCGCGCGTTGTAGGCGCCCACGAACTCGGCGCTCAGGCTCTCCACGGTGATTTGGATGACATTGGGCCTGAGCTCGGTGCCCGCGTTGCGCACCTCGTGCAGCGCATCGCGCGCGCCCGATGACGGCACGGACACCGTGGGGTCCTCGGCCAGCTCCGAGTGCAGCCGACGGAAGGCGTCGTCCACGGGCAGCGTCAGGTAGAACTGGTCGTACTCCAGCTCGTTGTTGCGGAAGGCGGAGAAGATGGCCCACACGCCGTTCTTCGCCAGCTCGCGGTTGTAGTTGTTGGCGAAGCTGGGCAGCAGGTTCGAGTCCAGCCCCAGGCCCACCACCGCCGCCACCGCCAGCCACACGCCGCCCGCGCGCAGGCGCTCACGCCAGGACTCCGCTGGAGCCTCCAGCCACACCCCCACCGCCCCGGAGCGGGCCACGGCCAGCGTGCCCAGCGCCGCCAACACCCCGAGCCCGGTCAGCGCGGCCGGGATGGGGTAGGACTCGCGGATGTTGGCGATGACCTCGTTCGTGTAGACGAGGTAGTCCACCGCGATGAAGTTGAAGCGCACGCCGAACTCGTCCCAGAACAGCCACTCCGCCGCCGCGATGAACAGCAGCGCGAAGAGCGAGACGAACACGCCCGCGTGCGCGAGCACCCGCGCCGCTCGCCCCTGAAGCAGCCCCTTGGGCAGCAGCGTGGACACCACCACGCCGGGCAGCGCGAACAGCACGCCCGCGCCCACGTCGAACAGCAGGCCCCAGAACAGCGACGCGACCAGGCTCGAGTCCAACGAGACCTGCCGCGCCGACTTCACCCACAACGCGATGCGCGTGAGCTGCGCCACGACGACGAACAGCAGGACGAACAACGCGGCATAGCCATGGCGTCGGGCGAGGAGTCGGCGTGCGAGCAGGGAGGGCTTCATCATGGGCGGGGCCTGGATGGGGCGGGGCGCCTCGGCCGCGGCGGCCCCTCCGTATTGCAAACCACAACACCGCTCGGAGGGCCAGTTGCCCCTGTGGGCCCCCTCCCCCGCTCGGGCCTCCCCGCCTCAGGGCGCGCGCACGTCGCGCCACCAGGGCGTGAGCCCCTCGACGCGGCTGGGCTCGATGACCTCGCCCAGCCGGGGGGTGAGCAGCCGCGCCCCTTGCGCCTCGGCCAGCCGGACGAGCGTCTCCGCCGGCTCATCCCAGGCGTGCAAGGCGAGGTCGAACGTGCCCCAGTGCACCGGCAGCAGCGCGCCGCCGCCCAGCATGGCGTGGGCCTTCAGCGCGTTCTCCGGGCCCAGGTGGATGGAGCCCCAGCTCGGATGGAACGCGCCGACCTCCAGCATCACCAGGTCGAAGGGCCCGTGCTTGCGGCCAATCTCCTCGAACTCGGGGGTCAGCCCGGTGTCCCCACTGAAGAAGACGCGGCGGCGCGCGGTGGTCAGCACCCACGACGCCCAGAGGGTCTGGTTGCGCCTCCCCACCCCGCGCCCGGAGAAGTGCTGCGCGGGCGTCGCGGTGAAGCGCACCGGCCCTACCGTGGCCTCCTCGCCCCAGTCCAGCTCGGTGATGCGCTCGGGCGCGACACCGAACGCCTCCAGGTGCGCGCCCACGCCCAGCGCGGTGATGAACGGCACGCCCATCGCCGCCAGCTCGTGGATGGTGGAGCGGCACAGGTGGTCATAGTGGTCGTGCGACACCAGCACCGCGTCCAGCGGCGGCAGCGACGCGAGCGACACGGGCGCGGCGTGGAAGCGCTTGGGCCCCACGAAGGACATGGGCGAGGCCCGCTCGCCCCACACCGGATCCGTGAGGATCCGCGCCCCGTCCAGCTCCAGGAGCAGCGTGCTGTGGCCCAGCCACGTCACGCGGAAGCCCGTCTCCACCGGGCGCGCCCACGACTCGCGAGGGTCCAACACCGGCAGCGGGCCCGGGGGCGTGCGCTGCGCGCCGCCAAAGAAGAACTCCCCCACCAGCGGCAACGGATTGCCCTGGACCACCGGGACCGCGGGGGCCGTGTTGCGAAACCGCCCGTCGGCGAACTGGCGGGAGGCCTGCACCCGCTCCAGTCGCGCACCCTGCACACGTCCACTCCGAGAAGAACCCATCCCGGCTATCTAATGGGCCCTCTGCTCCGGGGAAAGGCCACCACGCCCGGCGACCCGGCCGGCCTGTCGGGCGCCAACGCGAACGCCCCGCGAGGGACCGCTCCTGAGCCCAGGAGATGGTCCGCGCGGGGCGCGCGAGGAAGCGAAGCCGCGGAGCTCAGTAGCCCACGTAGGCGCCGCCCGTGCGCATCGCCTTGATGCCCGGCACGTTCGAGACCGAGCCGTAGCGCGCGATGGAGTACCGGACGCCCGCGATGATGTTGTCCACCGGGTTGCGGATGTTGTTGTGGCCCGGCAGCTTGTACGAGTCGAACGTCGGCTGGATGGTCTGCATCAGGCCGATGGAGGGCGTGCCCTTCTTCGCGTTCGAGTCCCAGTTGTTCTGCGCGTTCGGGTTGCCACTCGACTCGTGCTGGATGATGGCCGCGATGTCCTGCGGGTTCATCTTGTCGGCCGGCACGCCCGCGGCGGTGAGGATCTTCGTCGCCTCCTTGATCCAATCGCCCACCTGGCCCTTCGGGACGTCGCCCACCGGAGCACCGCTCTGGGTGCCCTGCGTGCCCTTCGTCCCGCCCGTGCCCTTGTCGCCCTTCAGGCCCTGGTTGCCGCCAACGAACTCATCCTTGCTGCCAGGGATGTTGAGCTTCTTGCCGGCGTAGATGAGGTCCGCGTTCTTGATCTGCGGATTGGCCTTCATCAGCGCGGCCACGCTCGTATGGTTACGCTTCGCAATTCCGCTCAGCGTGTCCCCAGACTTGATGCGGTAGTTGCTCATAAGAAGGTTCTCCTGGAAAGCCAGACACCGTTGAGAGGGTTATCGCTGGCACCCGCAAGGAGTTGCGCTCGCCTTTTCTCTAATTTTGGTGGGCCGAGAGTGGGAAGAGGCCGGGATCGGCACGATTCCAGTGTCTGTGTTTTGCGATGGCGTCACTGAACGCACGCACGAAGGCCTTGGCCTCTCCGGAGGCGGCGTCCGTTACCACGCCAGGCGCCATGGGATTGACCCCGCAGGCGCGCAGCAGCTCCACGCCCTCCTTCGCCACGCCCAGCGCCTTGCCATGGCGGTACGCCTCCCAGACGAAGTGCCGGGCCCGCGCGTCTTGTGACAGCGCCGTCACGCTCGCGCTCCCGCCGGGGATGAAGACGGCGTCGTACTCGACGGAGGCCGTGGTCATGGCGCTCACGTCCACCGCCAAGGGCTTGCCGCCCGCGTCCTTCACGGAGCCCAGGTGGCCCGCAATGACTCGCAGCGTCGCGCCCTGGGACTCCAATGCCTTGCGCAATCCCTGGAGCGCCGCGGCATCCACCCCCGGCGCCACCAACGCCGCGACGCGCCGCGTCTTGATGCTGTCCTTCACCGTATTCTCCAAGCTCAGCGCCGGTGATACGGCATTGGCCGAAACGGAGGGCACCACCGCGGGCGCTGGGGCAGGCAATCCCAGTCCCTCGGCGACCCGCGCCGCGAGCACGCCATCAATCTTCGCGAAGTGGCCCAGCACACGCTCGTGAACTTCTCGTGTCGCCACCTTGCCCAGCTCGAAACGACACGCATCAATCAGATGCGCCTGTTCTGTTTCGGACAGACTTCGGAAGAAGAGTCCCGCCTGGCTGTAATGATCCGCGAAGGACTCCCCACGGACGCGGGCCTTGAGGCCGCCCACGTGCTCGGCGTGGGGGACGTAGCCGCCCTGCGCCGAGGAGGCGAGGACAGGGCAGCCGCCGCCCAGCGAGTTGGGGTGGTAGTTGGCCCGCCCCGCGTTGCTGAGGCGCCGCCCGAAGCCGTCCTGCTGGTGGTTGTGCACCGGCACCAGGGGACGATTGATGGGCAGGTCCGCGAAGTTGGGGCCGCCCAGGCGCGTCAGCTGCGTGTCCAGGTACGAGAAGAGGCGGGCCTGCATGAGCGGGTCATCGGTGAAGTCGATGCCCGGCACGACGTTCGCCACGCAGAACGCCACCTGCTCCGTCTCGGAGAAGAAGTTCGTCGGGTTGCGGTTCAGCGTCAGCTTGCCGATGCGCTCCACCGGCACCAGCTCCTCCGGCACCAGCTTGGTGGGGTCCAACAGCTCGATGCCCAGGCGCTCCGCGGCGGCCTCTTCAATGACCTGCACGCCCAGCTCGAACTCCGGGAAGTGGCCGGCCTCGATGGCCTCCCACAAGTCGCGGCGGTGGAAGTCGGGGTCCCTGCCCGCCAGCGTCTGGCACTCGTCCCACACGAGCGAGTGCGCGCCGAGCACGGGCTTCCAGTGGAACTTCACGAAGCGGGACACGCCCCGCGCGTTGATGAGGCGGAAGGTGTGGACGCCGAAGCCCTCCATCATCCGGTAGCTGCGCGGCAGGGCCCGGTCGGACATCGTCCACATCACCATGTGCATGGTCTCGGGCACGAGCGACACGAAGTCCCAGAACGAGTCGTGCGCGGTGGCCGCCTGGGGCATCTCGTGGTGCGGCTCCGCCTTGGCCGCGTGGATGACGTCCGGGAACTTGATGCCGTCCTGGATGAAGAAGACGGGCATGTTGTTGCCCACCAGGTCGAAGTTGCCCTCGTCCGTGTAGAACTTCACCGCGAAGCCGCGCACATCCCGCACCGTGTCCGCCGAGCCCCGCGAGCCCACCACCGTGGAGAAGCGCACGAACACGGGCGTCCGCACGGAAGGGTCCTGGAGGAAGCGCGCCCGCGTCAGCTCGGCCTGTGAGGCGTAGACCTGGAAGTAGCCGTGCGCGCCCGCGCCCCGCGCGTGCACCACGCGCTCGGGGATGCGCTCATGGTCGAAGCGCGTGACCTTCTCTCGCAGGTGGAAGTCCTCGAGGAGCGTCGGGCCGCGCGTGCCCACGCGCAGCGAGTCATCTGTGTTCACCACGCCCAGGCCCTGGTCCGTGGTCAGCCGTTGCCCCGCTGGCTCGGAGCGGTCCTTCGCGAGCGCCTCTTCCTTGCTGCCTTCGTGGACTCGCACTCCGTCCGACTTGCCCCTGGCCATTCCGCGCCTCCTGTCTCGAGGAGGGCGCAGCCTAGGAGGCACCGAGCGGCTCGCGGCCGTGCTCCCGCGGACAAGCTTCCGCTGGGTGACAGTGACACCCCGGAGGACCTCCGGCGAGGATGCGCGCATGAAGACCGAACCCGTCGCCCAGACGCTGGAGCGCATCCGCGCCGAGCTCCTCCACACCCCCGGCGGCGTGCTCGCGTTCGACGCGGACGGCACGCTGTGGAGCGGAGACGTGGGGGACGACCTCTTCCTCGCGCTGCTGGAGCACGGCGACCTCCAGCCCGAGGTGCACGACGCCCTGGAGCACCTGCGCATCACGCACGGCGTGGACAAGGCCCCGGATGACCGCGAGCTGGCCCGTCGCCTCTTCGCCGCCCACGAGGCCGGCCGCTTCCCCGAGCACGAGCTGTACGCCATGGAGGCGTGGCTGTTCGCGGGCTGGCGCGCGGAGGACGTGCGCGCGTTCGCGCGGGACGTCGTCTCGCGCGTGCGCCTGGAGACGCGGCTGCATCCGGAGACGCGGCGCGTGGTGACGTGGGCACAAGCCGAGGGCGTGGATTGCTACATCGTCAGCGCCTCGCCGCGCGCGATGGTGGAGGCGGCGGTCCAGGCGACGCTGGGCCTCTCACCGGAGCGCGTGCTGGCGTGCACGCCTCGGGAAGCTGCGGGCCGGCTGTTGCCCTCGGTGGAGGAGCCCATCCCCTACGGGCCGGGCAAGGTGCGCTGCCTTCGCACGCGCACGACCCAGCCTCTTCATGCGGCCTTCGGGGACAACGTGTTCGACCTGGAGATGCTGGCCGCCGCGCGTGTCCCGGTCGCCATCCGGCCCAAGCCCCGCCTTCAGGCTCGCGCGGAGGAGCTGCCCGCGATGGTGCAGCTCCTCCCGGAGGCGTGACGCGAAGCCCGCGCTACTTGCAGGGCTTCGGGGACATCGAGTCGATCCAGTCCGCGATGAGCTTGGAGCCCTCCTCGTGGCGCAGGCTGCGGCCAATCTGCGGCATCATCTTCCCGGACTCCGTGGTGTCCATCCGGTACCAGAGGATGGACGTGGCGTGGTCACCGGGGACGATGTCGAACTCGCCACCGACGCCGCTGCCCGCCGAGCCCGGGCGCTTGCACTCGCCCAGGTTGAACAGGTCCGGGTTGTCGATGTTGAGGAACAGCCGGCTGGTGATGCCGGCCGTGCCCTGCGGGTTGTGGCAGTGCGCGCAGTTGATGTCCAAGTACGTGCGGGCGCGCGTGCTCAGGTCCGCCTGCGCGGAGTCGAACGGATCCGGCGCGTGCGGCACATCCGCCATCGCCGGCAGTCCCTCCAGCCGGCCGAGCTGCGCCAGGTGCTGGAGCTGGTTCACCTCCGTGCCCCCGTACGTGTTCGTCCGGTTGAGGTAGCGGGCCTTCACGCCGATGGGCAGCATCACCTGCTCACCCGCGGCGTTCTGGAGATGGTGGCAGGTGAGGCACTGGTTCCGGCTGGGCACCAAGTACGAGATCTTCTGCGTGGCGCCGTTCAGGTCGATGAACTCGACAGGCACCACGCGACCACCCGCCGCCATCCTGGCCTCCGTCTGGTCGGCGTTCCACAGGTACGGGTACGCCTCCCAGCCCGAGGGCTGGTGGATGAGCACGCGCGTCTCCACGGCGCGCACGGCCTGCGTCGGCGCGCGCAGGTCCGCCGGATACGAGAACGTCTTGGTGATGAGCGTCCCCACCGGCAGGTCCAGCACGGCCTTCGCGTCGTAGCGAGCGGCCTTGCCCGGCGGCACGAAGAGCGTGCGGGACTTGAGCGCGTAGTCGGAGAACAGCGGCGCCGTCAGCGTGTACGGCACGTTCCCGGCGACGGGGACCATCCCCCCATCGCCCGGGCTCCCCGTGAACAGCCCCAGTTCGGCGAGCGTGTCGGGCATGACCCGATCCGGCTCTCCCGCGTCGGGGCCGCCCGCATCCGGGGAGCCCGCGTCGGGGCTCCCCGCATCCGGAGCGCCCGCGTCTGGCCCCCCCGCATCCGGTGCTCCCGCGTCGGGATTGCCCGCGTCGGGAACGGTGTCGATCTTCTTCTCGGACGGCGTACCTCCGCAGGCCGCCAGCGCGAGGGCCAGCAGCACCGCGGAGATGCGAGGAAACAGGGGGGACAGCGCGCGCATGGTGTTCAAGCTCCGAGGTTGACGTGACGACTAGAGGCTGCCCGTGACGACCGGCGGGTTGAAGCCCGTGCAGCTGTACGGGCCCGTGCCCTGCGCGTAGTGCTTCGTGTAGCCCCAGGCCGTGGTCAGGTTCGGCGACGAGCCCGTCAGGTTCCCGGAGACCGCCTGGAGGTTGAAGTCCACCATGAAGCTCTTCGTGGACGGCGGCACGGCGTTCTTGCCCACGCAGAGGTTGATGGCGTTGGGGTGCGTCGGGTCACGCGGGGCCGGATCGATGCCGTCCCAGAGGACGTGCTCCACCTGCAGGATGCCCTGCGCCGCCGCCGCGTACTGGTACGCCGCGAACACGACCGCGCCAAACGGACGCTTCTCCTGGTCCGGCGCGCCGTTGTCCACCGAGTCACCGCTGCCGCCCTGGAACGTGTTGTCGTGGATGTAGATGTCGGACGTGCCCCAGTTGCCGCCACCGGCGCTCCACTGCGCGGGGTCCGGCTCGATGGCCAGGCCGCTCAGCACCGCGACGTCCACGGTGTTGTTGTTCGACCAGGTGTTGCCGGAGAACTCCACGCGGCGCGACGCCAGGATGAACGTGCCCGTGCCCGCCGGCACCTGAGACACGGTGCTGCTGCTGGCCGTCACCGACGCGAAGTTGGGGCGGTTGTTGTCGAGGATCTTGTTGTTCTGGAAGCGGATGTCCGTGCCCACGATGGGGTTGCCGGGCAGGTCGAACACCACCAGGCCCGTGGTGTTGTCCTGGGCCAGGTTGCCGTGCACGAAGGCGAAGCGCGTGTTCTCGATTTCGATGCCCGCCACGTTCTGCAGCGCCTTGTTGTTGCGCACGATGGCGTACTCGGTCTGGCCCACGTAGATGCCGGCATCCGCGGCGTTGTAGGCCTCGCAGTCATCGATGGTCACGTACTTCGACTTCACCGGGTAGATGCCGTACTTGCCGTTGCTCTCCTTGTTCTGCTGCGCCCACTCGGTGCGCACGCGCTGGATGAGCACGTCGGTGGAGTTCTCGATGCGCAGCGCGTCCTTCTTCGCGTTCCAGATGGCCACGTCGCGCACGGTGAACAGCTTGCCCACCACGTCCAGGCCGTTGGTGTTCGCCGCGGCGTTGGTGAAGACGAGCACCGTGCTGGCCGTGCCGCCCGTGGCCTCGCCCTTGGTGCCCTTGCCCGCGCCCGCGAACGTGATGCCGTCCTTGCGGATGGTGATGGCGTTGTCGAAGGTGTACGTGCCGGCCGCCAGCTGGATGGTGGCGCACTCCGTCAGCGAGTTCACGCGGTCCTGGATCTGCTGCTCCTGGCCCGGCGTGAAGTTGTACGTCTGGCCCTGCTTGCCAGCGCAGGAGAAGGTCCCGGTGACGCCGCCGTCCCACGGCGTGCCCGCGTCCACGATGACGCCCGCGTCCGTGCCCGCGTCGGTCTCCGTGCCCGCGTCCGTCCCGGCGTCCACCTTCGTGCCCGGCCCGGGCGGCTTGGGGTCATCTTCCTCGGAACATCCAGGCAGGGCCAACAGGCCCACCACGGTCAGCAGGGCGGCACAAGAAGCGCGAGTCAACGACAGACGGTGCATGGCGTTCCTCCGGAAACACCACCCACGGAGTCCTCGACAGGGCGAGGCGCGACGCGGAGCGGCGGGGAATGAGCGGAATTGTGGGAGCGAAAGCTTGCGAATCACAAGCATAAGCGCCCGCCGACTGGGATTGACGCACTGCAACTTGTGACGTCAGGCGAAAACACTACGCCGACGGTAATGATTGACGCGATGTATCAGATTTCTCGGCCCTCCCTTTGAGCCTGCGAGTGAGGGTCGAGCAGCACAACGGTTCAGGCCCTGGACCTGCTATCTGCCAGGGCACGATGACTCGACCCGACAACACCCAGGCCCGACGCATCTTCGTGGGACTCATCCTCGCGGCGCTGTTGCTGGTGGGCGTGACGTTGTGGCCCTTCATCCGGCCCCTCTTCCTGGCCACCATCTTCGCGGCGCTCCTCTGGCGCGCGCAGGAGGGGCTGACGCGGCTGCTCCGCGGGCGGCGCAACCTGGCGGCCACGCTGCTGTGCCTCGCCGTGGCGCTGGTCGTGGTGGGGCCGCTGGCGAGCCTGGTGGCCTACGTGGTGCGCGAAGGCGTGCAGGGCGCGCAGTCGGTGGCCTCGCTCGTGCGACAGGAAGGTCTGACGGGCGTGGTGGAGCGTGTGCCTCCCGCGCTCCAGCCATGGGCTCGCCGCGTGGTGGACAGCCTGCACCTGGAAGAGGCGCAGCTCAGCGAGGCGCTCAAGCAGGAGCTGAGCGAGCGCGGAGGACAGGCCGCGGAGGTGGTGGGCCGCGCCGTGTCCGCCACGGGCTCGGTGCTCGTGCAGGGCGTGATGATGCTGGTGGCGCTCTTCTTCCTGCTGGTGGATGGCGGCCGACTGGTGACGTGGCTGGAGGACCTCTCACCGCTGGCCCCCGGTCAGACGGCGGATCTGCTCACCGAGTTCCGGGATGTGTCGCGCGCCATCATCGTCTCCACCGTGGCCACCTCGGGCGTGCAGGCGCTGCTCGCCTTCCTCTCCTTCGTGGTGGGAGGTGTCCCGAGCGCGGTCTTCTTCGGGCTGCTCACCTTCTTCACCGCGTTCATTCCGGCCGTGGGCGCGGGCGGCATGTGCCTGGTGGCCTCCGCCATCGTCTTCTTCGATGGGCGCCCCGTGACGGCGCTGCTCGTGGCGGTGTGGGGCGTGGCGGTGGTGGGCACGGTGGACAACCTGGTGAAGCCGCTGCTCGCGCGCCGAGGGATGGACCTGCACCCGGCCCTCATCTTCTTCTCCATCCTCGGTGGCCTCTCCATCTTCGGAGGCGTGGGCCTCTTGCTGGGCCCGCTCGTCATGGCCACCTTCCTCGCGCTGCTGCGCATCTACCGCCGCGACTACGGCCGGCACGAGTCCACCCCCGCGAACGTCGCGCTCCCCACCCCCGCCGTCCCCGCGCCTCCGCGGCAAGACGTGGGCTGAGCCCGGTTCAGCGCGTGAAGCCCGCGGCGTCGGCGGCGACCTGGGCCGCCACGTTGAGTCGCTCCAGCAAGCCCGCGCCGAAGTACTGGCGCATGGACTCGCCTTCATGGGCACGCACCAGCTCGGGCGTGTCCACGTAGCCCACGTAGCCATTGGCGAGCGCCAGCACGTGCGTCGCGCCCGTCCGCTCGCGCAGCTCCACGCCCGCGCCCGTGGTGGGCTCGCCCGGCACCGTGACGAGCGACAGCGGCCCCAACCGCAGCGCATCCACCTCCGCCTCGCGAGGCGCCGAGGCACACAGCACGTTGTCCCCCGCCGAGCGCGTGAAGCCCGGCACCAGCCGCGTGGAGTCCGGGCGCGGCATGGCCGCGGACATCCGCGCCAGAGACAGCGTCACCGGCCCCTGCGCGGGCACCAACTCCGCGCGATCCGCCAGCGAGGACAACGCCCGCGCAAAGCCCTCCGCGCGCTCCACGCCCTGCCCCTCCGAGTACGCCACGGACGCATTGCCCACCGCGCCCTGGAGCAAGAGCGTCACGCCGCCCGAGGCCGTCTCGCGCAGCGCGCTGAGCCGGCCTGGATAGTCCGGATCCACCCGCTCGCGCTGCCGGGGAATCAGCGCGGGGTGCGCGGCGAACACGAGCAACTCCGCCACGGGCGCGCTGGCTCCACGCAGCACCACGCGCGTGAGCGCACCATCAGGCGCCTGACCTCCGGTGCGCGTGTAGACGAGCCCCGCGTCCTCGGCCTTGCCCACCTCCAGCGTGACGTCCGTCAGCGAGGCCGCCGCGCGCGCCACCGCCTCGCTCGCGCCCGCCACGGCGGACTCCACCGCGTCGCTTCGGTAGCGCCCCGTGCCCGAGACCTGCGCCACGAGCCGCGTGTCATATCCCCCAAAGGACGAGTGCGTGTGCGTGGCCATCACCAACACCTCGCCCACGCCCGACTCTCGCGCCCGCGCGCGCACCCGCTCCGTGACCTCCGGCGTGATGAACAGCAGCTCCAGCGACACGAGCCCCACGCGCACCCCGCCCGTCTCCAACACCACCGCGCGCGCGTGCAACGGCGGCTCGGCCACGTTCGCCTCGGCGCGCGGCGGGGGATAACCCGCCACCACCACCGGGAAGGGCGGCTGCAGCTCCACCTTCGCCGCGCCCGCGCGCAGCGGCCCTTCGCCACGGATCCGTGACAGGACAGTGGGCGCGTGCTCGACCCAGGGCCCGCACCAGTTCCACGACGCCAGCGCGTACGCGGCGCCAGCGGTCAGCAAGGCGAAGGGAACCAGGGTGCGCCACGGGAGACGTCGTCCAGAAGACATGCCCGGCCAGAGTAACCGCTTCCCACGCCTCCGCCGCTCCTACCTTTCCGGCCAGCGCCCTCACATGTGGCGTACGCGGTCCCATCAGGTGGACCGTGGAATACCCTTCGTCGTGGCGTGCGTTTTCGTTCCGCTTCCGGTCTGAAAGGGGTAAGGCACCGCGCATGTGCGGCATCTTCGGAATCGTGGGTCACGCTGAGGCTTCCAACCTGACGTACCTGGGCCTGCACGCCCTCCAGCATCGAGGCCAGGAGTCCGCCGGCATCGTGGCGTCGGACGGCCATACCCTTCGCGCCCATCGACAGATGGGCCTGGTCGCGGACATCTTCACCGCACCCGTGCTCGCCGGCCTGCCTGGCCAGGCAGCCATCGGGCACACGCGCTACTCCACCGCGGGCGGCAGCCGGCTGGAGAACGCCCAGCCCCTCTTCGTCACGTACGCGGGCGGGCAGTTCTCCATCGCGCACAACGGCAACCTGGTGAACGCGCGCGAGCTGAAGGACGCGCTCGAGGCCGACGGCGCCATCTTCCAGTCGGACGCGGACACGGAGGTGGTCATGCACCTCCTCGCCCGCTCCAAGCAGCCGACCTTCGAGGCGAAGCTCGTGGAGGCCCTCAAGAAGGTGGAGGGCGCCTACAGCATCCTGCTGCTCACCGAGAGCAAGCTCATCGCCGCGCGCGACCCCTACGGCTTCCGGCCGCTGGTGCTGGGCAAGATGAAGGAAGGCGCCTTCGTGGTGGCCAGCGAGACGACCGCGCTGGACCTCATCGAGGCCGAGCTGGTGCGCGAGCTGGAGCCCGGCGAGCTGCTCGTCATCGAGAACGGCGTCATGCGCACCAGCCAGCCGTTCGCGCGAGCGCCACGCCAGGCCCGCTGCATCTTCGAGCAGGTCTACTTCGCCAAGCCGGACTCCGTGCTCTTCGGCAAGAGCGTCTACGAGACGCGCAAGCGCCTGGGCATGCAGTTGGCCCGCGAGCAGCCCGCCCCCAGCGCGGACCTGGTCATCGCGGTGCCGGACTCGGGCGTGCCGGCCGCCATCGGCTTCTCCCAGATGAGCGGCATCCCCTACGACGTGGGCCTCATCCGCAGCCACTACGTGGGCCGCACCTTCATCGAGCCGCAGCAGTCCATCCGTCACTTCGGCGTGAAGCTGAAGCTGTCCGCCGTGCGCAGCGTGCTCAAGGGCAAGCGCGTGGTGGTGGTGGATGACTCCATCGTGCGCGGCACCACCAGCCGGAAGATCGTCAAGATGCTCAAGGCCGCCGGCGCCGTGGAGGTGCATCTGCGCATCTCGTCGCCGCCCACGCAGTGGCCCTGCTACTACGGCATCGACACGCCCAGCCGGCAGGAGCTCATCGCCTCCAGCCACACCACCGAGGAGATCGCCCGCTACGTGACGGCGGACTCGCTGGGCTACCTCTCGCTGGAAGGCCTGGGCACCGCGGTGGACGACCCCACGGGCTCCACCTTCTGCACGGCCTGCTTCTCGGGTCAGTACCTCACGGGCGGCTTCACGGCGGACGACAAGCTCAGCGCCTGACCCCATGACCGCCTCGTCCGCGCGGCCCGAGTTCATCCAGGCGGAGCGACAGTTCGTCCGCTCCGTGCTCGCGGGACTCGTGCTGCTGGGGCTCGTGGCGGTCGCGGGTCCCCTGCTCAGCTACCGCAGCGACGTGGCCGAGGCGCGCGCGCAGTTCCAGCTGCGCGTCGCGCGCGAGGCCCGCGTCTACGCCGAGGCGCTCGGCCTTCACCTCAACCTGCTCCAGACGGAGCTGCAGCGCGTCTCCGCGAGCGTGGGGCCGGACCTTCAGCACCCCGGCGACCTGGGCACCGAGGACCTGCTCGACCTCACCTCCCCCTCGGGCGGCCTGTTCCACGCGGGCCTCATGCTGCTGGACGGCGACGGCCGCGTCCGCTGGAGCGACCCCCCGCACATCACCGAGGAGTCCTCCTTCGCGGCGCGCCCCTGGTTCCGAGACGTGCTCGCGCGTCAGGTGCCCATCGTCGAGGCCATCGCGCCGGGCTCGTCGTCCTTCGTCGTCGCCGTTCCCATCACCCATGGCGGTCGCGCCGCGGGCGTGCTCGCGGGCCTGCTCGACACGAGCACCGCGCTGCCGGGCGGCCGGCCGCTGGGCGAGCACCTGGAGCTGCTCGTCCTCAACGCCGCGGGCGACCTGTTCCTCCCCGGCACGCCGCCGCGCTGGGCCACGCTCCCCCAAGCGGATGCCGAGCTGCGCGCCGTCATCCACGAGGGCATCCGCCCGCTCGCGTTGGGGCCGGACCTGGAGGTCTTCGCCGCCGCGACGAAGGTGCCGGGCACGGGACTCAACCTGGTGCTCGCCGCGGACGAGACCGCGATGCTCGCGGGCATCCGCAACCGCTTCCTCGTGCAGCTCATGGTGGTGGCGCTGCTCCAGCTCGGCACGCTGGTGCTCTTCAGCTTCCACTGGCGCCGCGTGTACGGACTCTTCCTCGACATGGAGGAGCGCGCCGCGAGCCACGAGAAGATGGCCGCGCTCGGCAGCGCCGCGAGCCTCATCGCGCACGAGGTGAAGAACTCGCTCAACGGCCTGAAGATGGCCGCGGGGCTGGTGTCTCACGAGGGCGAGGGCCCGCTGGTCGCGCGCACCATCAACGGCCAGGTGGACCGGCTGTCCCATCTGGCCACCTCGCTGCTGCACTTCGGCAAGCCGCCGGTGACACGGCGCACGGAGGTGGACCTGTCGCAGCTCGTGCGCGACGTCGTCTCTGGCCTGCGCGCCTTGCCCGAAGCCGACGAAGTCCGCCTGGATGTGGTGCTGCCCGAGCGCGCGCCCCTCTCGTGTGATCCGCTGCTGCTGGCCACCGCGCTGGACAACCTCTTGCGCAACGCCATGGAGGCCACGGTGGCCGCCAAGGACCTGGGGCAGCTCGCCGCGCCCGAGGTGCGCGTGGTCGCCACGCTTCGGGAGAACGAGGCCGTGGTCAGCGTGGAGGACAACGCGGGCGGACCGCCCACCACCGTGGAGGGCCGCCTCTTCGAGCCCTTCGTCACCTCCAAGGCCAAGGGCATCGGCCTGGGGCTCGCCATGACGCGGCAGGCCCTGGAGCAGCAGGGCGGGATGCTGACCTTCGAGCGCATTCCCGGAGGCAGCCGGTTCCAGGTACACCTGCCCCTGCCCCTCTCCTCCTCCGAGGCGCCCCGGACATGAGCATCCCCGCCCTCTTCGTGGACGATGACCGCGCCTTCTCCACCATCGCCTCGGTGGCGCTCCAGCGCGAAGGCTTCGCGCTGACGCTGGCCCGCTCGCTCCACGAAGCACGCGCTTCGCTCGCGCAGGCCACGCCCGCGCTGGTGGTGCTCGACCGACGCCTTCCGGATGGAGATGGGCTGTCGTTCCTGGGTGAGCTGAAGGCGCAGGCACCGGGCGCCGCGGTGGTGATGGTGACGGCGCACGGGGACATCGCCAGCGCGGTGGACGCGGTGCGCGCAGGCGCGGCGGACTACGTCACCAAGCCCGTGGAGCTGTCGGACCTGGTGCTGCGCGCGCGCCGCGCGGTGGACACGGGGCGCTTGAAGGACCGGCTGGAGGCCGCGGAGGCCGAGCTGTCCGGCCGCCGACGTCTCGTGCCGCCCGCCTCGGCCGCCATGCAGCGCGTGTTCTCCATGCTGGAGCGCATCGCCGCTTCGCCCCGCAGCCCCGTGCTGCTCCTGGGCGAGACGGGCGTGGGCAAGGAGCAGCTCGCGCGCCACCTGCACGCCCTGTCGTCGCGCGACGGCGGCGCCCCCTTCATCCACATCAACTGCGCGGCGCTGCCCGAGCAGACCGTGGAGAGCGAGCTGTTCGGCCACGAGAAGGGCGCCTTCACCGACGCGCGCGCCGCCCGCCGAGGACTCGTGGAGGTGGCCCACGGGGGCACGCTGTTCCTCGACGAGGTCGGCGAGCTGCCGCTCGCGCTCCAGGCCAAGCTGCTCACCTTCCTGGACTCGGGCCGCTTCCGTCGCCTGGGTGGCACCACCGAGCAGACCAGCTCCGCGCGCATCGTCGCCGCCACCAACCGCGACCTGCCCTCTCAGCTTCGCACGGGCACGTTCCGCGAGGACCTCTGGTTCCGGCTCGGCGTCTTCCGCATCGACGTGCCTCCGCTGCGCGAGCGCCGCGAAGACATCCCGTCCCTGGCCGAGGGCCTGCTCACCGAGCTGAGCCGCGAGCTGGGACGCCGCGACATGACGCTGGGCACCCGCGCGCGCGCCCGCCTCGCGCAGTACGCCTTCCCGGGCAACGTGCGCGAGCTGCGCAACATCCTGGAGCGCGCCCTCGTGTTGGAGCCCGGCCCCGAGCTGGAGCTGGAGGTGCTCGGCGGAGGCCCCGCGGCGCTCGCCCCTCCCCCGACGGAGGCCAGCCCCACCGACGCGTTCCGCGTGGAGCAGCCCCTCCCCATGGAGGACCTGGAGCGCGCCTACGTGCGCTGGGTGCTGGAGAAGCTGGGGGGCCGGCGCATGGAGGCAGCCAAGGCGCTGGGCCTCTCGTACCCCACGTTCCTCAAGCGGCTGGAGTGAAAGCATTTTGAAGTGCGCGGCGCCGCTGCAAGGAATTTGAACCGCGCGGCGGACGCAGCTCCTCGAAATCACTGAGGAATCCCCGGGCACGCGCCTTGCCATGGGACAGGCCGGTACCTCACCGGGAGCCTGCCTCGTGCGCCGTCCCTTGCCGTTCCTCGCCGCCCTCCTCGCCCTCGTCGGCCCCGCTGCTGGGGCGCGCGCGGAGTCGCCGCCTTCCACCTCCACGCCTTCCGCCGGAGCGGCGCTGTCGCTCGCGGCCCTGCCGGACGAGGACCACCTCGCCGCGCTCCTCTGGGAGCAATCGGCCGAGTTCGCCGCCGTCCGCGCGCGCATCGCCGCGACCCGCGCCGACCTCATCCGAGCCCACGTCCTGCCCAACCCGACGCTGGACGTGTCCATGAACACGATTCCCATCGGGGCCACCAACCCACCGGGGCTGCACCGCTGGACGGAGGTGCCCAACTACGCCTTCGGTCTCTCGGAGCTGGTGGAGCTGGGCAAGCGCGGCCCTCGCCAGGACTCGGCGCGCGCGGCGCTCGCGGCCTCCGCGCTGGATGCCCAGGCCACGCTGCGCGCGCGCACGTATGACGTGATGGACAAGGCCGCGGACGTGGCCGCCACCGAGGTGCGCCTCGCGCAGCTTCAGGAACTCGCCGACGACGCGGCGAAGCTGACCGAGCTGCAGCGCGTGCGGCAGCGCCACGGCGACGCGGCGGGCCTGGACGTGGACCGCTCGGTGTTGGAGGAAGAGAGCCTCCAGACCTCGCTGGGCGAGGAGCGCTCCCATCTGGCCGACGCGCTGCTCGCGTGCGCGCAGACCGCGGGCATGCCCTGCCAGCCCTTCGGAGGACGCAACGCGGCGGCGGCCTTCTTGGAGGCACGACTCGCCCGCGCGCCCTCGCCCGCGGACATCGAGTCGCGGCCTGACCTGCGCTCGCTGTCGGCGCAGGAGGACTCGGCGCGCGCGGCGCTGACGCTGGCCCGTCGTCACTGGGTGCCGGACCCCACGGTGCGCGCGGGCTACGTGCGCGACCAGTTCCTCGTCTCCGGCAACCAGCAGAACTCGCTGTTCGTCGGCCTCTCCATCCCGCTGCCCTTCTTCGACCACGGCCAGGCGGACGCGCACGTGGCCAGCGCTGCCATGGAAGCGGCGCGCGTGTCGCGCGAGAAGCTGGCGGCCCAGTCCGCGCGAGACGCCTCCTCTTTGGCGAACCAGCTCGCCGCGCTGCGCGAGCGCCGGGAGCGGCTGCGCAACCAGACGCTGCCCATGGCGGCGGGCGTGGTGCAGCGGTTGGACGCGGCGGTGCGCGCGGGCGGCGCGGCGCTGCAGGACCTGCTGCTCGCCCGACGCACCTACGGCGAGCTGCTGCTGCACGCCGCCGACCTCGACCAAGGCGCCTTCCACCTGAGCACCGGCCTGGACCGCGCGCACTCCGCGGGCCCGCGCGCGCCCGAGTCCCTCGCCGAGCCTCGCTCCTGACCTTCTTCCTCTTTCCTTCTTCGGAGTCACACCATGAGCCTCCCGGATTCGTCTCCTGTTCCTCCCCCCGCTCCCTCGTCCGACCAGCGCCGCCCTGTGTGGCTCGCCATCGCGGGCGCCGGCCTCATCGGCACCGCGGGCGTGCTGTACGCGCTCGCGCCCGCGCCCTCCTCGGCCGAGAGCGAGACCGCCAACCCGCGCCCCGCGGTGAACGGCGAGACCGTCCAAATCCCCGAGGGCGCACCTCAATGGCAGTACGTGGAGCTGGCCGTCGCCTCGGAGGCGCCCCCGCTGGCGCCCCTCCCCGCCCCCGCGCGCGTGCAGTTCGATGAGACCCGCACCGCCTCCATGGGCGCGCCGCTGGCAGGCCGCGTGGAGGAAGTGCGCGTGCGCCTGGGTGACCGCGTGAAGGCCGGCGAGCGCCTCTTCAGCGTGCGCTCCGGCGCCTACGCGGACCTCCAGAAGGAGATGCACAGCGCGGAGGCCGAGGCCGCCGAGAAGCGCCGCACCGCCGAGCGCCTGAAGGAACTCGTGTCCCTGCAGGCCGCGCCGGAGAAGGACCTGCTCGCCGCGCAGACCGAGCAGAAGCAGGCGGAGCTCGCCCTGGAAGCCGCGCGCGCCAAGGCCGCCAGCCTGCGCGTGTCCACCGAGGGCGACAACCTCTTCTGGGTGACGGCCCCGCGCGCGGGCACCGTGGTGGACCTGGATGTGGTGGCCAGCCTGGAGGTGACGCCGGAGCGCGACAAGCCGCTCTTGCGCCTCTCCGACCTGGACGAGGTGCTGGTGGTGGCGGACCTCCAGGAGGCGGACACGTCCGACCTGCGTCCAGGCGCGGCCGTGCTCGTCGGCACGCGAGACGGCACCACGCGGCCGGGCAAGGTGGACCGCGTCTCCGAGGTGGTGGACCCCACGCGCCGCACGGTGGAGGTCCGCGTGCGCGTGCCCAACACCGACCGCCTGTTCCGCCCCAACGCCTACGTGGAGGTGACGCCCTCGGCGCCGGACGACGTGAAGCGCGTGCGCGTGCCGGACAGCGCGGTGGTGACGGATGGCTCGCGCTCGGTCGTCTTCGTGGCGCGAGACGCCCACCGGCTGGAGCGCGTGGCGGTGACGCCCGGTCGTCGGCGCGGCGGTGAGGTGGAGCTGCGCGGCGGCCTCACGGTCGGCGAGCGCTTCGTCGCCCGAGGCGCGCTGCTCCTGGAGAACCAGATCGAACTGGCCGACTAGGCCCCGGGACTCTCAACCATGTTCGAGAAACTCGTCGAATTCAGTCTCAAGAATCGCGCGGCGGTGGTGTTCCTCGCCCTGCTCGCCGCCATCTGGGGATGGATCTCCTTCCGCGACCTCACGGTGGAGGCGTTCCCGGATCCCACCGACACGCAGGTCAACGTCATCACGCTCTACCCGGGCCAGCCCTCCGAGGAGGTCGAGCGTCAGATTGGCCTGCCCTTGGAGCGCGCGCTCAACGGCACCCCGGGCCTGGGGCGCCTGCGCAACCTCTCCCTCTTCGGCCTGTCCTTCGTCACGCTCACGTTCAACGACGGCGTGGACGCGCTCTTCGCGCGCCAGCAGGTGTTGGAGCGACTGCGCGACGCGGAGCTGCCCGAGGGAATCACTCCGGAGCTGGGCCCCCTGGCCACGCCCATCGGAGAGATTTATCGGTACACGCTCAAGGGCGCCAAGGGCGACCCCATGAAGCTGCGCACCCTGCAGGACTGGGTGGTGCAGCCGGGCCTCTTGCGCGTGGATGGCGTGGCGGACGTGGTGAGCTACGGCGGTCTCCTGAAGGAGATCCACGTGCAGCCCAACCCGGCGCGGCTCGCCACGTTCGGCCTGACGCTGGAGGACCTGGAGAACGCACTGAAGGAGGGCTCGGCCAACGCCAGCGGCGGCACGCTGGAGCGAGGCGCGGAGCAGTTCGTCGTGCGCAGCGAGGGCCTCTTCCACAACCTGGAGGACATCCGCGACGTGCGCGTCGCCACGCATGACGGCACGCCCATCTTCATCAAGGACGTGGCCGAGGTGGTGGAGGGATGGGCCCCGCGCCAGGGCGTGGTGAGCCGCGAGGACGCCAACGACGTGGTGGAGGGCATCGTGCTCATGCGCCGCGGAGAGAATCCCTCCGTGGTGCTCGCCCGCGTGCGCTCGGCCATCGAGGCGCTCAACACCCGCCTCACCCCCGACGACGTGCGCATCGATCCGTTCTACGACCGCACGGACCTCGTGAACACCACGCTCCACACAGTGGGCCACAACCTGCTGGAGGGCGCCATCCTGGTGACGCTGGTGCTCTTCGTCTTCCTGTTGGATTTGCGCGCGGCGCTGGTGGTGGGCGTGCTCATCCCGCTGTCGCTGCTCGCGTCGTTCATCTACCTGAAGCTGCGCGGCATGTCCGCCAACCTGCTGTCCATGGGCGCGGTGGACTTCGGCGTCATCGTGGACGGTGGCGTGGTCATCATCGAGAGCATCCTCTCGCGCCTGTCGGATCCGAAGCGCGAGGCGGAGACCCCCATGGAGCGCATCTTGCTGGCCACCAAGGCCGTGGTGCGTCCCACGGTGTTCTCGCTGCTCATCATCATCGCGGCCTACCTGCCCATCTTCATGCTCCAGCGGGTGGAGGGCCGCATCTTCGCCCCCATGGCGAACACGGTGGTGGCCGCGCTGGTGGGCGCCCTGGTGTTCTCCGTCACGCTCATCCCGGTGCTCGCCTCGTTCGTGTACCGCAAGCCCGTGCACCACAAGGAGTCGCCGGTGTTGCGCGCGGCGGACCGGGCCTATGGTCCCGCGCTGCGCTGGAGCCTCAAGCACCCCGCGTGGGTGTTGGCGGTGGCCACCGCGGGCCTGCTCGTGGCGGGCTGGATGTTGCCGCGCATGGGCAGCGAGTTCCTCCCGCAACTCAACGAGGGCGGCCTGTACCTCACCTTCACCCTGCCCTCCAACGTGTCGCTCTCCGAGGGGCGCAAGCTGGTGCCGCGCCTGACGCAGCTCATCCGCCGCGCGCCCCAGGTGGACGCGGTGCTCAGCCAGCTCGGTCGTCCCGAGGACGGCACGGACGCCACGCTGACGAACAACCTGGAGTTCTTCGTGAAGCTCAAGCCACCCGACCAGTGGCCCAAGCGCACGCCCACCCTGGCGGACGTCATCACGGAGATGCAGAACAACGTCGCGGAGGTGCCGGGCCTGGAGGTGAACTTCAGCCAGCCCATCAGCGACAACGTCAACGAGAGCATCAGCGGACAGTTCGGCCAGGTGGCCGTGAAGCTGTACGGCGACGACCTGAAGGTGCTGCAGGACCAGGCGGAGAAGGTGAAGAACACCATCGCCCGCGTGGACGGCGTGGCGGACCTGGGCATCGTGAAGAGCGGCGAGGTGCCGGACATCAAGGTCACCCCGGACCGCGTGGCCCTCGCGCGCTACGGCATGTCGCTGGGTGACTTCCAGCACGTCTTCCAGACGGCGGTGGGAGGTCGTCCGGTGAGCGAGTTCTGGGAGGGCGAGCGCCGCTTCGACGTGGTGATGCGCCTGCCCCTGTCCTCGCGTGACGACATCGAGAAGATCGCCCACCTGCGAGTGCCGGTGGAGGGTGGCGTCACGGTGCCGCTCAACGGGCTCGCCCGAGTGGAGACGGGCTTCGGCCGAGCCTCCATCAACCGCGAGAACGGCCGGCGCTACATCGGCATCCGAATGAACGTGCGAGGGCGAGACCTGGGCTCGTTCGTCACCGAGGCCCGAGCGCTGGTGGCCCGCGATGCGCCCACGCCAGCGGGGACCAGCATCGAGTGGGGCGGCGAGTTCGAGAACAAGGAGCGCGCGATGAACCGGCTGCTGTCGGTGGTACCGGTGGCGCTCATCCTCACGCTCATCCTGCTCTTCAAGGCGTTCAACTCGTTCGGTCGCGCGGTCGTCACGCTGATGAACGTGCCCTTCGCGCTGATGGGCGGGGTGTTCGGCCTCTACATCGCGGGCATGCCCGTGAGCGTGGCGGCGGCGGTGGGCTTCATCGCGCTCATCGGACAAGCGGCGCTCAACGGAGTGCTCGTGATGAGCGCCATCGCGGAGCGGCGCGAAGCAGGCGAGGCCCTGGATGACGCCATCCTCCACGGCAGCCGCGAGCGCCTGCGCCCGGTGCTGATGACCGCGGCGCTGGCGGCGCTGGGTCTGGTGCCCGCGTGCTTGAGCCAGGGCATCGGCTCGGAGACGCAGAAGCCGCTGGCGGTGGTCATCGTCTCGGGGACCATCTCCGCGTGCGTGCTCACGCTGGTGCTGTTGCCCGTGATGTTCCGCCTGTTCGCGCGCTTCACGGAACAGCTCGCGGATCGCATGCCGGCGAAGCTGCTGCGAGCAGTGCCCGGCACGGAGAACCTCCGCAAGGCGGGCTGACAAGTTGTTGGGGGCGGGCGGCATCCACGAGCAGGGATGCCGCCCGCGCAGTTCACGCCCCGGACTTCGGGGCCTCGGGCAAAGGCCGGCCCGCGATGAAGTCCTCGAGGTCCGCGGGGAGCGGAGCCTCGAACGTCATGGGCGTCCGCGTCCCCGGGTGCGCGAAGGAAATGCGCGCCGCATGCAACGCGTGCCGAGGCAGCCGAAGCCGCGCCCACGCCTCCGGCTCCAAGCAGCGCTTGCTGAACCGATCGAAGTAGCCCGGGTCCGGCCCGTACATCTTGTCCCCGACGAGCGGGTGCCCTGCCTCGCGAAGGTGGATGCGAATCTGGTGCTGGCGACCGGTCTCCGGGTAGCAGCGCAAGAGCGCGAACGGAGCACCATCGCGAGTGAACCGCTGCAACACCTCGAAGCGGGTGCGGCTCTCCTTGCCCTCCACGGGGTCGATGCGCACCGCGATGCGGATGAGGTCAGTGCCTTCCGCGATGGGAGCATCGACCACGAAGGAGTCCTCACGAGGATGGCCCTCGCAGACCGCGAGGTATTCCTTGTGGACATCGCGAGACAGGAACAGCCGCCCGAGCACGCGACACGACTCCGTCGTGCGGCCACACACCACGAGCCCACTCGTCTCCCGGTCCAGTCGATGCGCGGGCTCGGCGGCGCGCTCCTCGAAGCGCTCGCGCAGCAACGAGACGAGAGTGCCCTTGTGGTAGCGCGCGGTGGGGTGGATGGGCAGCCCCGCCGGCTTGTCGAGCACGAGCAGCCAATCATCTTGAAAGACGACCGCCACCTCCGTGGGCGTCTCGGGCTCCTCGCTGGCAGGGCGCCGCAAGCGGAACGCGAGCCCGGGATAGACAGGCGTGGAGGGCTTGAGGCGGCCCTCGTCACAGAACACACCCCGCTGGATGATGCCGAGCACGCGCTCGCGCGACGCACGCCGGAGCTTCTCGCGGAGATACCGCTCCAATCGCCAGCCCGCATAGTTGGGCTCGACGACGTAGAGGATGTCGGCGAAGCCCTCGGGCGGCTCCTCGGCGGAGGAGCCCGCGACATCCACAGACAGCGCTACCGCACCCTTCTCGGGCGCGGTCTCCTCGGAGGACTCGGCGGTGGGCTCCTTCGCGGTCATGGCCCCAGGGCTCTAGCACGCCCGACACGCGGCCAGGGGCCCCGACGCAGAGGCGCCGTCACGCGCTCGCGCGAGCGGGCCCCTGCGCGCCAACCGAGCGCGCATACAGGTCCGCGATGCGTTCGCCCGTACGCCCATCCCACAGTTCCGGCACGCGCCCCTGCTTGCCCTGGCCCGCGAGGATGCGGTCCACGGCATCGCGGATGCGAGCGGGGTCCGTGCCCACCACCTCGTTGGTGCCCACCTCCACGGTGATGGGGCGCTCGGTCTGCTCACGAAGCGTGAGGCACGGCACGCTCAGCGCGGTGGCCTCCTCCTGGAGTCCACCGGAGTCAGTGAGGATGACGCGAGCCTGCGACGTCAGGGCAAGGAACTCCAGGTAGCCCATGGGCTCCACCAGCTTCATGCCGGGAGCGCGCTCCAGCTCCGCCAGCAAGCCCTGCTCGGTGAGCATCTTCCGAGTGCGTGGATGGACAGGGAACACCAGGGGCAGACGCCGAGCCACATCGCGCAGCGAGCCAATCAACCCCACGAGCAGCTTCGGATCATCCACGTTCACGGGCCGGTGCAGCGTGGCCACCGCGTACTGGCGCGGGCTCAAGCCCAGGTCGCGCAGAGTAGAGAGCTGCTCGGCCTTCTCCTTCGAGGAGAGCAGCGAGTCGATCATCACGTTGCCCACGAAGTGGATGCGCGACGAAGGCACGCCCTCTTCCAGGAGATTGGCGTCCGCGTCGCGCGAGGGCGTGAGCAGGAACTCCGACAACCGGTCCGTGACGACGCGGTTGACCTCCTCGGGCTGGTAGCGCTCGCGGCTGCGCAGCCCCGCTTCCACATGCGCGAGCGGAATGGCCAGCTTGGAAGTAACCAGCGCGGCAGCGAGCGTGCTGTTGACGTCCCCCACGACCGAGACGAGGTCCGGCTTCTCGTGAAGGAAGACCTTCTCCATCTCGACCATCATCCGCGCGGTCTGCTCCGCGTGGCTGCCCGAGCCGATGCCCAGGTGAACCTCGGGCGCGGGAAGGCCGAGGTCCGAGAAGAAGACGTCGCTCATCTTGACGTCGTAGTGCTGACCCGTGTGAACCAGCCGCTGCTCGAGCACGCCACGCGCGCGGATGGCCTTGTAGATGGGCGCCACCTTCATGAAGTTGGGGCGCGCGCCAACGATATGGATGACCTTCCTCATGGGTCGGCAAGCTAGGCACGCTGTGCCACCTGCCTAGTGGGGCGGCCCCACCCTCCGGCTGAAGGTCTCGCCATGCGTCCTGAACCCGATAGACGGACAGGACACGCGAGCAACCGACCCGGTGCCGATTCCAGGGGCTGAAATCGGCGGGCCTCGCGGTCCGGCCTCCCTCGGGCATCCGCCGATTCCGGCTCTGGAATCGGAATCTGCTAGATGAAGGGGTCATGCCCGCGCCCCGCACCGTCGCCGTCATCCCTGCCCGCTATGCCAGCACGCGCTTCCCAGGCAAGCCGCTCGCCCGCATCGCCGGGGTCCCGATGATCGAGCACGTCTGGAATCGCTGTCGGGAAGCGAACGCCTTCGACGAGGTCTACGTGGCCACGGACGACGCGCGCATCCGCGACGTGGTGGAGGGCTTCGGGGGTCGCGCGGTGATGACGAGCCCGGACTGCGCCACGGGAACAGACCGAGTGGCCGAGGTCGCGCGCCAGCGACCGGACGTGGACGTCTGGGTGAACGTGCAGGGCGACGAGCCGCTCGTGGATCCAGCCGCGCTCAAGCTGCTCGCGGGACTCTTCACCGACGACACCGTGAAGATGGGCACGCTGGTGCGGCCACTCGAAGCAGACGAGGTGGACAGCCCCAACGTGGTGAAGGCGGTGCTGTCACGCAGCGATGACGCGCTGTACTTCAGCCGCGCCGCCATCCCGTTCGCGCGCGAGCCGGGCACGCTCGTGAATCGCTGGGGGCACATCGGCCTGTATGGCTACCGTCGTGACGTGCTGCTGCGGCTCGCCACGCTGCCGCCCACGCCACTGGAAGAGACGGAGAAGCTGGAGCAGTTGCGCGCACTGGAGCACGGCATCCCCATCCGTTGTGCGCGCGTGGCGTGGCGCACGGTGGCGGTGGATGTCCCCGAGGACGTGGCACGCGTCGAGGCAGTCATCCGAGCACGGGGGGAATAGTCATGGGCATCTTCAAGGACCTCTTCGGCGGAAAGGAACCCTCCGCTCCAGCCGAGCCAGCAACGGCGACACCCGTCGCACCAGAAACACAGACACCCCCTCCCCCGTCCCCACCGCCACTCGCGAAACCGAAGCCCCCCAAGCGGCAACCCCAAGAGGACGAGAACATGGAGGGTGTTCAGCGGTTGGTGGCAAGGCGCGTGGAGCGGCTGCTCGAGCTGCTCGGCACGGTGGCGACGCGCGTCCGCACGGGAGAGGAACTGCCCGCGTTCACCGTCACGTTGCACCTGGCCCATGGACACACGCTGACGGGTGAAGTGGTGGACTACGTGCCCAAGGAGGCGGTGCTGCTGGCGCTGGGCAAGGAGGGCCTCTTGCGCTCGGCCTCCGTGGCCTACGCCGACGTGAACACCATCGTCGCGGTGTCGGTGACCAACGCGGAGAAGCTGCTGGAGCTGCCGCAGCTCGTGCGCCCCATCCCCACGCGCCAGGACCTCGCCCAGCTCGCGGAGCGACTGGCGACCAGCATCACCGAGCAGTTCTGGCCGGGCGAGCTGTCACTGGGAGGCAAGGGCCTGCGCTTCGACGTCGATTGGGTGGGGCTCGATGACGAGCCCGGGCGTCGCGCGTTGGAAGGCTCGATCAACGTGACGAGCCACGCGTTGCGCGCGCTCGCCACCGAGAGTGGCCGCGAGGTCCTGCGCCGCATCACGGCCGTGAAGTTCGTGAAGGGCCCCAACGCGCGAGCGACGCGGGACGGAGAGACGGGCACGGTGACAGTCGCGCCCGGCAGCGGTGAGCCCACGCTGACCGCGTTCCGCAAGGGCCTCGGCGCGGGCCTGTAACCACCTCGGCGAGGCGCCACACCGCCGAGCCAGGCGAACCTCCGTCAGATGACCGGAAGGCTCGCGGGCTCGGCGCCCAGAGGAAAGGCCTCGTCGATGCGCCGCAGCTCGTTCGGCGTGAGATGGAGGTTCCCCGCCTCCGCGTTGTCGCGCGCATGGGCCTCACGACTGGCCTTGGGAATGGTGAAGACGGAAGGACGGCGGACGAGGAAGCGCAGCGCCACCTGGTACGGCGAGGCGTCATGGTCCTGCGCGATGTCCATCAGCACGCGGCCCCCGGGGCTGCGCGGCGACGGGAAGCGCCCGTTGCCAAAGGGGCTGTAGCCCACCACTGAAACACCGTGGCGCTCGCACCAGGGAATGACGCCATGCTCGATGGCGCGCTCCTCCAGGTGATACAGCACCTGATTGCACGCGATGCGATCCGGCCCGGCGATCGCCAGCACTTCGTCCAGCTCATCGACCGCGAAGTTGCTCACGCCCCACGCGCGAATCTTCCCGTCCCGCACGAGCCGCTCGAAGCCCCGCACGGTGTCCTCCAGCGGGTGCGAGCCCGGCCAGTGCAGCAGGTAGCAATCGAGATGGTCGGTGCGCAGGCGACGCAGGCTGCGCTCGCACGCGGCCAGCGTCCCAGAGAACGTGGCGTTCGACGGCATCACCTTGGACACGAGGAACACCTCGTCGCGCCGGCCCGCGATGGCCTCGGCGACGATGGTCTCCTCCACGAGCCCGCGGCCATACAGCTCCGCGGTGTCCAGATGCGTCAACCCCAAGTCGAGGCCGGCGCGCAGCGCGCGAATGGCGCCCGCGCGGTCGTCGTCCTCCATCTGCCAGGTGCCCTGCCCGATGACGGGAACGCGAGCCCCCGTCCGGCCGAATGCGCGTGTCTCCATGTCCCCCCCTGCGTCGGAAACCCTCGCAGGCTTAGCACCGAACGTGGGTCCGCCGCACACCGGCTGCACGCCTCACGCGAGCACGCTAGTCTCCGGCGGTGTCCTCTCCCGCTCCCCCGAACCCATCCAAGCGTCCCTCTCGACTGACCGTCCGCCGGCTGATGCAGCTGGCCCGGCCGGAGGTGCCCACGCTGGCCTTGGCCACCGTCTTCCTGATGATGGGAAGTGGCGCGAGCCTCGTGTATCCGCAGGCCATCCGCGTGCTCGTGGACGAAGCGCTCGGCGCGCGCGACCACGCCCTCATCGATCGCGCGGCGCTCATCATGATGGCCGTCTTCGTGGTGCAGGGCGTGGCCATCGCGCTGCGGGCCTACCTCTTCAACACCGCGGGTGAGCGCATCGTGGTGCGGCTGCGCCAGGACCTCTTCCGCAGCTTGATGAATCAGGAAGTGGCCTTCTTCGACGCGCACCGCACCGGCGAGCTCACCAGCCGGCTCGCCTCGGACACCACCGTGCTGCAGAACACGGTGAGCGCGAACATCTCCATGGCGCTGCGCAACGCGGCCCAGGCGGTGGGCGGGCTCGCGCTGCTCTTCTACACCTCGCCCAAGCTCGCACTGTTGATGCTCGGCATCGTGCCACCCGTGGCGGTGGGCGGCGTGCTGTATGGCCGCCGGTTGCGGGGCCTGTCGCGCAAGGTGCAGGACGCGGTGTCCGGCGCCAGCGAGGTCGCCGAGGAGAGCCTCTCCGGCCTGCGCACGGTGCGCTCCTTCGCCGCGGAGAAGGCCGAGGTGGAGCGCTACGGCAGCGCCATCCAGCGCACGTACGAACTCGCCCGCGAGCGCGCCGCGCAGGCCTCCATCTTCATCGGCCTCGCCTCGAGCGCGGGCTACGGCGCCGTGGTGGTGGTGCTCTGGTACGGCGGCAGGTTGGTGACGGACGGCCAGCTCACCATGGGCGCGCTCACGTCGTTCCTCGTCTACACCATGCTGATGGCGTTCTCGCTCAGCGCGCTGGTGGACCTGTGGGCGGACTTCATGCGCGCCACGGGCGCCGCCGAGCGCGTCTTCGAGCTGGTGGACCGCGTGCCCACCATCCCCGCTTCGGGCGGCGAGCGCCCCGCCACGCTGGACGGCCGCGTGGAGTTCCAGGGCGTGCGCTTCGCCTATCCCTCGCGCCCGGACGTCGAGGTCCTCCAGGGCATCGACCTCACCCTCAACCCCGGCGAGGTCGTGGCGGTGGTGGGCCCGTCTGGCGCGGGCAAGTCCACCCTCGCCTCGCTGATGTCACGGTTCTATGACCCGCTGCAGGGTCATCTGCGGCTCGACGGCAAGGACCTCACCACGCTCGACCCGGAGTGGCTGCGTCGGCAGCTCGGCATGGTGGCGCAGGAGCCGCTGCTCTTCGCCACCTCCATCGCGGAGAACATCCGCTACGGCCGCCCGGAGGCCACCGACGCGCAAGTGGAAGAGGCCGCGCGCGCCGCCAATGCGCACGACTTCATCGTCCGCTTCCCAGAGGGCTATCGCACCCTGGTGGGCGAGCGAGGCGTCCAGCTCTCCGGTGGACAGAAGCAGCGCGTGGCCATCGCCCGCGCCGTCCTCAAGGACCCTCGCCTGCTCGTGCTCGACGAGGCCACCAGCGCCCTGGACGCCGAGAGCGAGCACCTGGTGAAGGACGCGCTGGAGAAGCTCATGCGCGGGCGCACCACGCTCATCATCGCCCACCGCCTCTCCACCGTGGCGAGCGCCGACCGCGTGCTGGTGCTGGAGCACGGCCGCGTGGTGCAGAGCGGCAACCACGCCGCGCTGATGTCCGAAGAGGGCCTCTACCGTCGCCTGGTGGAGAAGCAGGTCGTCGCCGCCTGAACGTCTCGCAGCGCTCCGAGTGGCGCGGCATTTTCGGCGGGATTAGAAGAAGTCCCCTCAGAAAGGAGGTGATGCCTTGACCGACAGTAACCGCAAGGCGTCCACCTCCGCTGCGGTGGCTCGCTAGTCCGAGCCTCCCTGCGGATGGAGGGCGCTCGCTGTAACGGTCCGCTCCCGCTTCACTGCGGGGGCGGACTTTTTTTCGCGCTCACCCGCCGGGAATGTCCGCGCATTCCCCCTGTTCCGATGCCGCAGGGGGGAAGCCTACTCACTTCTGTGGCTGTCTTCCGGAGCGTGTCGTGTCCATCACCCCCTGCCCCATCCCGCTGCCCTCCGCCCTCCGCGACGAGGAGATGGTGGAGACCCAGCGCAACCTCTTCTGCCCCAACTACGACTCCTGCCTGCACGCCGTCGTCAAGAAGGGCTGGGAGGGCTGGAGCTGCCGCCAGTGCGACCTCCGTCAGTTCCGGGTTGGACAGCCGGATCCCCGTGAATTCGCGGTCTCCCGGCACGGCGGATGGGACGGCAACTGAGCGCTCTTCCACCCCCGCGCCAGCCCGCCCTCCGTTTCTCACAGAATCATTGACGCCTCCTGCCTCACTTGGCAGGAAGGGACATGCGCTCCAAGAAAACCAAGTTCATTTTCGTGACGGGCGGCGTGGTCAGCTCGCTCGGGAAGGGGCTCGCCTCGGCATCCATTGGCGCCCTGCTCGAGAACCGTGGGCTGACCATTACCCTCATCAAGCTGGATCCATACATCAACGTGGATCCCGGAACGATGAGCCCGTTCCAGCACGGTGAAGTCTTCGTCACGGAGGACGGTGGCGAGACCGACATGGACTTGGGCCACTACGAGCGTTTCACCAACGCGCGGATGAGCCGGCTCAACAACTTCACCTCCGGCCGCATCTACAACGCCGTCATCACCAAGGAGCGCCGCGGCGAGTACTTGGGCAAGACGGTGCAGGTGATTCCGCACATCACCGATGAGATCAAGGCCAGCATCCGCCAGGCCTCGCAGGACGCGGACGTGGTCATCGTCGAGGTCGGCGGAACGGTGGGCGACATCGAGTCGCTGCCCTTCCTCGAGGCCATCCGCCAGATGCGCTACGACGTGGGCAGCCAGAACACGGTCTACATGCACCTGACGCTGCTGCCGTACATCGGCGCGGCCGGCGAGGTGAAGACCAAGCCCACGCAGCACTCGGTGATGAAGCTGCGCGAGATTGGCATTCAGCCGGACTTCCTCCTGTGCCGCACGGACCGGGAGATTTCGCGCGAGCTGAAGGACAAGATCGCCATGTTCTGCAACGTGGACAACGGCAACGTGTTCACCTCGCCGGACGTGCGCAGCATCTACGAGCTGCCGCTGGAGCTGCACCGCCAGGGCCTGGATGACCGGCTCGCGGAGATCCTCAACATCTGGAGCCGCGCCCCGCACCTGCAGCACTGGGAGACCATCACCCGGAAGATCTACGAGCCCGCGCGCGGCGAGGTCTGCATCGGCATCGTGGGCAAGTACGTGAACCTCACGGAGAGCTACAAGAGCCTCAACGAGGCGCTCTTGCACGGCGGCATCGCCAACGACGTGAAGGTGAAGCTGCGCTTCGTGGACAGCCAGGACGTGGAGGTCGAGGGTCCTGAGAAGCTGCTCGCAGGCGTGGACGCGGTGCTCGTGCCCGGCGGCTTCGGCGTGCGCGGCACCGAGGGGAAGATCGCCGCCGTGCGCTACGCGCGCGAGAAGAAGATTCCGTTCTTCGGCATCTGCCTCGGCCTCCAGATGGCCGTGGTCGAGTTCACGCGCAACGTGCTCGGCCTGAAGGACGCCAACAGCCTGGAGTTCAACGAGCACACCCCGCACCCCGTCGTGACGCTGATGGAGAGCCAGGTGAAGGTGCAGGACAAGGGCGGCACCATGCGCCTGGGCAGCTACGACTGCGCGCTGAAGTCCGGCAGCCTGGCGCACCAGCTCTACGCCGCGGACCTCATCCAGGAGCGCCACCGTCATCGCTACGAGGTGAACAACACCTACCGCCCGAAGCTCCAGGACGCGGGCCTCGTCATCTCCGGTCACAACCCCGAGCTGAACCTCGTGGAGATGATTGAGCTCGGGGACCACCCGTACTTCGTCGGCTGCCAGTTCCATCCCGAGTTCAAGAGCAAGCCCTTCGCTCCCCACCCCCTCTTCTCCGGCTTCATTGGCGCCGCGCTCAAGCACCGAGACGCCGCCCAGGGTCGCTCGGCTCCGGTGCGCGCGTGAGCCTCCCCATCCAGCTCTGTGGTCACCCCGTGGGACCGGGCCAGCGCCTGTTCGTCATCGCGGGCCCGGACAGCATCGAGTCCGAGGACATGGCGCTGCGCCATGCCTGGATGCTCAAGGAGATCACCACCCGCCTGAACGTGCCGTACGCGTTCAAGTGCTCCTACGACAAGGCCAACCGGACGAGCGGCAAGTCCTTCCGCGGCCCCGGCCTCCGAGAGGGCTTGCGCATCCTCGCCCGCATCCGCAAGGAGGTCGGCGTCCCGGTCCTCACCGACGTCCATGAGACCAGCCACGTCGGGCCTGCCTCGGAAGTCGTGGATATCATCCAGATACCGGCGTTCCTCTGCCGGCAGACGGATTTGGTGGAAGCCGTGGCCAAGACAGGCAAGGGCGTGAACCTCAAGAAGGGCCAGTTCGTGGCCCCCAAGGACATCGTCCACTCGGCGCGCAAGGCGTTCGAGGCGGGCAACCCCAACGTCCTCGTCACCGAGCGCGGCTCCAGCTTCGGCTACAACAACCTCGTGGTGGACATGCGCGGCTTCAGCCAGATGCGCGAGGCCGGGCTCGCCGTCTGCTTTGACGCGACCCACTCGGTCCAGCTCCCCAGCGCCGGCAACGGTGAGACGGCGGGCGAGCGGAAGTACGTCGCCCTCCTCGCGCGCGCCGCCGCGGCCGCGGGGATTGACGCTTTGTTCACAGAAGTCCACGAAGACCCGGATCGTGCCCTCTGTGACGGTCCATGCTCCCTGAATCCCCAGATGTTCGAGGACGTGGTACGAAATGTGCTCAACATCCGCCGTGTGCTGGGGCACGAAGCTGGCTGATGGATGACGACGCGGGAGGAGTCGAACACACCATGTTGACGCACGCGCCATCCAAGCCAGGCATGGACGAGTTGACGTCGCTTGCGTCGCGCGTGCGCCTGTTGGTGTTCGACGTCGACGGTGTGCTCACCGACGGTGGTTTGTATTACGGACATGACGGAGAGGCGCTCAAGCGCTTCGACGTGAAGGATGGCCATGCGCTCGTCATGGCCCGGCTGGTGGGGTTGCCCGCCGCCATCCTCACCGCGAGAACGTCACGCATCGTCGAAGCGCGGGGCCGAGAATTGGGCTTCGCCGCCGTGTATCAGGGCCGCAAGGAGAAGGGCCTCGCGCTGTTGGAGTTGCTCGAGGAACTCAAGGTCCCCGCGGAGGACTGCGCCTATATGGGCGATGACCTCAACGACCTGGACCCAATGTCACACGTGGGGTTGGCCGCATGCCCTGCGGATGCAGTAGCGGAAGTGCGGCAGGAAGCTCACTTCGTTTCCCAGAGTGGGGGCGGAAGGGGGGCCGCTCGTGAACTCGTCGAACTCTGCCTTCGCGCAAGTGGCCGCTGGAACAACGCCGTGGGTCTGATGAGAAGATCTGATAAACGCAGGATGAAGGCGGGTTGAATTAACCCCGAATTCAAGGTAGGTGTTTATTTCCATGGCTAGTGGAACGATGCAATCCGAGGGGAGTACGGCGATGACGGACCAGCTCTACACGACGCACGACATCAGTCGTTTGCTTCAGGTGGACCCGTCGACGGTGAGCAAGTGGATCGATCGGGGCATCCTGATGGCCTTCCGCACGCCGGGCGGTCACCGGCGCGTGCGCTCGGCGGACCTGCGCACGTTCCTCATCACCCACCAGATGCCGGTGCCGGAGGAGCTGGGCAGCGGCACCGTTCGGCTCCTGGTGGTGGACGATGAGCGGCAGGTGCTGGACGCCATCAAGCGCGCGTTCAAGCCCTACGCCAACCAGGTCGAGCTGCAGACGACGACGAGCGGCGTGGAAGCGCTCCTGCTCGTGTCCGAGCAGAAGCCGCATGGGATGATCATCGACCTGAACATGCCGGACATCGATGGCCTGGAAGTCTGCCGTCGCATCCGCGCCCGCAAGCAGATGGAGGGCGTGCGGCTCATCACCATGACGAGCGCGCACTCGCCTGACGTCGTGGAGGCCTCGAAGCAGGCCGGCGCGGTGGCGTGTCTGGCCAAGCCGGTGGACGTGGCCCAGGTGCTCGAGCTGTTCCGGGTGCCGCTTGCGCTCAACGTCCGCAAGTAACCGACGAGGGCTTCCGCCTCCCCTTCTGCGGAAGCCCTCGATTGGACGGTGTTTACAGGAGTCGCCGCGCCCTCGGGACAGCGGCCTCCCGGCGGGTATGGGCATCAACCCTGGACCTTGACCTCGACGACGCGAGGCTTGGTTGCCTCACTCCGAGGCAGGGTCAGCGTGAGGACGCCGTTCTCGTAGCGGGCCTCCACGCGAGTGCTGTCGACGGTATCCGGCAGCCCGAAGGAACGGCTGTACACCCCCGATGCGCGCTCCTGGCGGCGCACGGTGACGCCCGACTCCCCGGGCTCGGCCTTGCGCTCGGAGCGCACGGTGAGGACGTCGTTCTCCACCTTCACCTGGATGGACTTCGCGTCGTGGCCCGGCAGGTCCACGCGGATGGTGACGCCCGCCTCGGCCTCGAGGATGTCCGCGGCGGGAGTGAGTTCGCGCGCGTCGTTGGCGCGCGGCGAGGCCAGCTCGCGGAAGAGCAGGTCGAAGTCGCGCATGAGCGGCAAGGTGACAGCGGCGTTGAACGGATGGCGATAGGTCTGCATGGTCTTCTCCTGTGCGTGTCGCCCCAACGGGCGCACGCCGTGACATGTGTCGACTGTTTCGAGATCGGCTCGCCGTGCCCGGGTTCGGGGCGGCATCGCCTCACCCCATCAACAGAACCATGCTTCGAAACGTGTCAAGGACAGGCCCTGGCCCCGCCTGGGAGCCGTCGCGCCCGCTCGCTCGCCCTACGGGCGCGACCTCAGTCGTCCTCGCGGCGCAGCGTCACCGCGGCGCCGTCCTCGCCGCGTGTCACCTGGACGACCCAGGGTCGGCAGCACACCGGACAGTCCTCGACATAGGACTCCGCGCTCGCGCCCAGGACGTCCACTTCGACTTCCACGTCCTCGCCGCAGTACGGGCACATCTGGAGGTCACCTTCCGCGAAGGGTTGCATCGCCGTGTCTCCTTGGCTCCGGAGCAAGTTCGACGCTCCGGACTCTTCGTCCACGCCTTCAGACGCTAGAATCCTCCTCCCATGGCGCCTCCTTCCCGCAATCGCATCGGTGACATCCTCGTCAAGGCTCGCGTCATCGATGAGCTTCAGTTCCGCAGCGCGCTGGCTTCGCTGGACCAGTGGGGCGGGCGCCTGGCTCGCACCGTCGCGGACCTGGGCCTCGCCACCGAGGACGTCATCACCGAGGCCATCTGCCAGGGACTCGGCATGCCGCGGGTGAGCCTGGGAAACCTCACCAAGGACGCGGGTGCGCTCGCGCGCGTGGACGTCGCCCTGGCGGAGCAGAAGGGCGTCTTCCCGGTGTCCCTCAAGGACAACGGCAAGACGCTGGTGCTCGCGATGTCGGACCCCACGGACCTGGCCACGTTGGATCAGGTGGCTGCGCGCGCCCGTGCACGCATCGTCCCCATGGTGGCGGGCGACCGCGAAATCGAGACCGCCATCCTGCGCCACTATCGCAACCAGGAGCCCTCGGTCAGCACGCGCTTCAATCCCACGCGGCGCAAGGACGCCGACACCACGACCAGCGATGAGGACGAGTTCAAGGTCGTGGACATGAGTGGCAACACCGTCGTCAAACGCATCTCCGACATCACCCCCCCCGCGGCGGCGAGCGCCCCCCGGGCCGCGGCGCCCGCGGAGAAGCCCGCACCCGCCAACTCCAGCGCGGCGGACATCCTGGATGAGATTCTCGCGGGGGGGACGCCGGCCAACGAGTGGACGGAGGAGAACCTGCAACGGCTCCAGACGGTGCAGCAGAATCAGGAGAAGAGTTCCAAGATTCTCCGCGCGCTGCTGGAGCTGCTCATCGAGAAGGGACAGCTGCAGCAGCGCGAGCTGGCCACGCGCATGCGGCTGTAGCCGCGAGCGTCAGCCCACTTCGCGCAGCTCGCGCGCGGTGAGCCCGAGTAGATACAGGATGGAGTCGAGTCCGCCCGCGGAGATGGACGTGTCCGCGGCCTCGCGCAGCCGGGGCTTGGCGCGAAACGCGATGCCCAGTCCCGCCCGCTCCAGCATCCGCAAGTCATTGGCGCCGTCGCCCACGGCGATGACCTGCTCCAGCAAGATGCCCTCCTGGCGCGCCAACGTCTCCAGCAGCTCCGCCTTGCGCTGAGCGTTGACGATGGGCCCGAGCGTGCGGCCGGTGAGCTTGCCATCGCGCTCCTCCAGCACGTTCGAGTAGGCGAAGTCGATTCCCAGCCGTGCACGGAGGGCCTCGGCCGCCACGGAAAAGCCACCGCTGATGACCGCCGTGCGATACCCCAGGCGCTTGAGGACGCGGATGAGCGTCTCGGCCCCTTCGGTGAGCGGCAGGTTCGCGGCGAGCTCCCTCAGCACCGCCGAGTCGAGCCCCGCGAGCATCGCCACGCGCTGACGCAGCGACTCGTCGTAGTCGAGTTCGCCGTGCATGGCGCGCTCGGTGATGGCGGACACCTGCGCGTGGACACCGTACGCGCGCGCCAGCTCGTCGATGACCTCGATGCGGATGAGCGTGGAGTCCATGTCCATCACCACCATCCGCTTGGCGCGCCGGTAGAGGCTCTCGCGCTGCAAGGCCACGTCGAACGAGGTGCTGCGCATGGACAGCGCCAGGAGCGCGCGCTTGAGCGCCTCGGGCTCACGCTCGCGAGGCAGCGCGATGTGGAACTCCACCGAGCCGAGCTGCGCGTCACTCAGGCGCACCACGCGGTCCAGGCGCGCGCCCTGCCCCGCCAGCTCCGTGGTCAATGCGTGCACCTCGGGCGCGCCCAACGCACGCCCCACCGCGGTGACGACGTAGCGCGGGGGGCCGTCATCGACATCCGCGGCGCGCGGCGGCTCCGCCACCTGGAAGTCCAGCTCGGCGCCCAGCTCTCGCGCCGCGAGCAACAGCTCCTTCAGCGCGTCCCTCGCCTCGGGGAGGCGGATGAGCAGGCAGAGGGTCAGCCGTCCCTGCACCACCACCTGCTCCAGGTCGAGCAGCTCCGCGCCCGTCTCGGCGAGGATGCCCGTGAGCCGGGCGGTGATGCTGGGATGGTCCTTCCCGGTGACGGTGACGAGGACGCAGTCGGACGCGCGCGAGGTCATGGCTGCGCGCCAGTCTGACAGTCCCCTGCGCATCGGGCGAGCCTCGCGTTCGGGCCCGCCCGGCCGCTACTCCTTCGGGAGATCCGACGAGAGGATGAGGTCTCCGCGGCTCAGGAAGTCGCGATCCGGGAAGGCCTTGTAGAAGTCCTCCAGCATCGCGTCCACGTCCGGATAGCGCTGCTCGCGCTTGTCCTGCGTGGCCTTGTCGAAGAGCTGATCCAACCCGCTCGGGGCTTCGGGGTTCACCTCCGACGGCAGCGGCGAGCGCCGGCCCGGAATCTGTCCGGTGAGCATCTCGTACAGCAGGATGCCCAGCCCGTAGACGTCCGCCGAGGCGCCCGGCTCCTTGCCGACCCGGTTGATCAGCTCCGGCGCCATGTAGACCATGCCGCCCGTGCCCACGAAGACCTGCGGCATGCCCTTGGTGGCGTCCACCTCCACCACGCGGCCCAGGCCGAAGTCCGCCAGCTTCGCGTTGCCGGCCGCGTCGAACAGGACGTTCTCTGGCTTGAGGTTGTGGTGCGTGAGGCCCGAGGCGTGCGCGGCGCGCAGCCCGTAGGCGAGCTGGAGGAACGCGCGCAACGCCAGCGGCACCTCGATGCCCTTGCCCCCGCCCGCGTCGAGCTTCTCCTTGAGGCTGCCGCGCATCAACTCCACGACGAAGTAGGGGCGAGCCACCTCGACGTTCTGATCCATGATCTGCACGACGCCCGGGTGCCGCACCTGCGCCTGCGCGCACAGCTCCTTCTTCAGCCGCTTGAGCACCTCGCCGCGCTGCAAGAAGGAGAAGTACCCGAAGATGTCCTTCAGCTCCTTGATGCAGATGTCCAGGCCCAGGGCGTTGAAGCGGCCCTTGAAGACGGTGCCCAGCGGGCCCGTGCCGATGGGATCGAACTTCTGGTAGCGGTCCAGCTCGGCGCCCTTGGGCGCGGCGGAGAGGGAGGCCGAGGCAACGGGGGCGGGCGCGGCGGGAGGAGGAACCATCGGGGAGGGGGCGACAACAGGCGAGGGAGGAGCGACCTGGGTGGGCGGAGCCGCGACCGGCGCGGGAGGCACGTCACGGCGCGGCTCGGGAGGCGGAGCCTCGACTCGGGCAGACGGGACCGCGGCCGACGGCGCGACGATGACGGACGGCGCCGAGGCGGCGGGCGGCGCAACCAGCTCGAGGGCCGGCATGGCGACCCGCGCGGTGCGCGGCGGCGGGATGGGCGGGGGCACCGAGGAAGTGGGTGCCCCGCCGGGTGCCTCGACCTCGGTCTCGTCGAGCAGGAGCTCCGGAGGAGGAGGAGGCAGCATCAGCTCCTCGCCCTGCGCGATGGGCGGCTGCTCGTCGCCGCCGTGGAGCTGTTCCTCGAAGTACTCATCCACTTCCAGGGCGAAGCGCTCCTGGAAGTCGCCACCCACCACCCGCTCGCCCTGATCGGTGAGCTTGAGCTGGGCCTCGCGGTCCATGGCGATGTAGTGGAACTTGCGCAGGAAGAAGAAGTAGTTGTCGAACTCCAGCGAGACGGACGGCTCGAGCACGGCCTTGACGTCAGCCAGCTTGTTCGAGCGTCCCAGGCGGCCGTTCTCCCGCAGGTTCTGCAGGATGAACAGCGCCTCGCCACTGACGGTGTCACGGTTGATGGCGGGCTTCGTCATGTCGGGTGCGCGAACTCTACGCCGCACCCCCGCCACGGCTCAACGCGCGGTGCGGAAAAATACTCCGCGCGCGAAAAACGCCCTCACTACTTGATGCGCAGCAGCTGCTTCACCGTCTCCAGGACTTCCACGAAGCGCACCGGCTTGCGCAGGTAGATGTCCACCCCGAGCTGCATGGCGCGCTCCTGCGCCTCCTTGCCCCCGGCGGAGATGGCGATGATCGGGATGCCGCGGAGCGCCTCTTCCTCGCGGATGCGCTCCACCAGGGCGAAGCCGTCCATCACCGGCATGTACAGGTCCGTCATGACCAGGCTGAAGCGCCCCTCGCGGAGCATCAACAGCGCGTGGTGCCCGTCCGGCGCGAAGTGGACCTCCAGCGGGACCTTCCCGTGCAGATCGTTGCTCGCGAGCTTCTTGAGCACGTAGCTGTACATCTCGATGATGTGCGGGTTGTCCTCGACGATGAGCACACGGTAGCCATCAGGCTCGGTGTGGGACGCGGTGCTGTCAGGTCCTGCCGCACTCAAGATGTCACCCAGTCGCCGCCAATCCTTCGCGTACGCCACGCGGAAGCCGACGTCCCCTCGGCACTCGGGGACACCGGCCGCACCTCGGCCACGGTTCCGCTGACTTCTACCGGATCCACGGGCCCCGGGAAAGAAAGTGCCAGCGAACCTCCTCCTCCGCCCTGGGTCCGCCTGCTCGCTCGCCACCAGATACGTCCACCCGCCCGCCGCCCGGCCGGAACCCAGGCCCGCACGCACCGGCGCGCACCTCGACAGCGCATAACAAGGGGTTGAAATCGCTCGGCAATTTGCTGATGGCGACCCAGTCTACAGCCGAGGGTTTATGTTGACAACGCGGCCATCGGGGCCATACGTACGCCCCGCCATGGCGGAGCCCCTGTTCACTCCTGAAGAGCAGAAGAAGTTCGACGCGGGGATCGCGGAGATCCTTTCGCACTATCCCCCCGAGCGCAAAAGCGCCGGCATGCTGCCCGCGCTGCGCCTGCTCCAGGAGCTCAAGGGTTGGCTCCCGCAGGACGGCTTGCGTCTGGTGGCGAAGCAGCTGGAGGTCACGCCGGAGCGCGCCTACGAGGTCGCCAGCTTCTACGTGATGTACCACCTGAAGAAGCCGGGCAAGTACGTCATCGACGTGTGCACCAACCTCTCCTGCTCCCTCTGGGGCGCGGAGAAGATGCTCGCGTACCTCGAGGACAAGCTCGGGCTCAAGGCGGGCGAGGCGAACGAGAAGTTCACCTTGCGCGAGACCGAGTGCCTTGCCTCGTGTGGCACGGCTCCGTGCCTGCAGATCAATGAGGATCACCACGAGAGCCTGACCAAGGCGAAGCTGGACGCCATCCTGGCGAAGCTCCCCTGAGTCACTGATCCTCACCTCTTCCTAGGACGTTCATCATGGCCTCTACGGCAAAGGCGATCGAACCGGTCATCTCAGCGGCCTGGGGCAAGCCCCAGTCCTGGACCCTGGACAGCTACCGTCAGCGCGGTGGCTACGACGGGCTGAAGAAGGCCCTGGAGATGGCCCCGGCGGCCATCATCGACGAGGTGAAGAAGTCCAACCTCCGCGGACGCGGCGGCGCGGGCTTCCCCACGGGCCTCAAGTGGAGCTTCGTCCCCAAGGACAGCCCCAAGCCCAAGTACCTCGCGGTCAACGGCGACGAGTCCGAGCCCGGGACCTTCAAGGACCGGTACATCCTCGAGAACGACCCGCACATGATGCTCGAGGGCATCGCCATCGCGTCCTACGCGCTGGGCGTGCACACCGCCTACGTCTACCTGCGCGGCGAGTTCAAGTTCCAGGCGGAGCGCACCCAGGCCGCCATCGACGAGGCCTACAAGGCCGGCATCTTCGGCAAGAAGATGCTGGGCAAGGACTTCGAGCTCAACTGCTACCTGGTGCGTGGCGCGGGCGCGTACATCTGCGGCGAGGAGACGGCGCTCCTGGAGAGCCTCGAGGGCAAGAAGGGCTGGCCCCGCCTCAAGCCGCCGTTCCCCGCGGTGGTCGGTCTGTTCGGCTGCCCCACGGTGGTGAACAACGTGGAGACGCTGGCCAGCGTGCCGTCGATCCTCGCCAAGGGCGCGGACTGGTACGCGAAGCTGGGCACGGAGAAGTCGGGCGGAACGCACCTGGTGTGCCTGTCCGGCTCCGTCAACCGTCCGGGCGTGTACGAGCTGCCCATGCAGACCACGCTGCTGGAGCTCATCCACGACGACAAGTACGGCCAGGGCATGCCCAAGGGCCGCAAGGTGAAGGCTGTCATCCCGGGCGGCTCCTCGGCGCCGGTGCTGGGCGCGGACGAGCTGGACGTGGCGGTGGAGTTCGAGGCCCTGAAGGTGAAGCAGACCATGGCCGGCTCCGGCGGCGTCATCGTCATGGATGACGCGACCTGCATGGTGCGCAGCCTGTGGCGCGTGGCCCGCTTCTACGCCGAAGAGTCGTGCGGCCAGTGCACGCCGTGCCGCGAGGGCACGCCCTGGCAGACGCGGCTCTTGCGCAAGATTGAAGAGGGCCGCGGCGAGCCGGGCGACATCGACATGCTGTCCAATGTCGCGGCGTCCATCGCGCCCTACCCGCCCATCGGCCTGGGCAACACCATCTGTGCACTGGGCGACGCCGCGGCGCTGCCCACGCACTCGTTCCTCATGCGGTTCCGGGACGAGTTCGAGGCGCACATCCGCGAGAAGTGCTGCCCCTTCGGTGACAAGCCGTGGGGTTCCTACGGAGACTGGTCGTGAACGTCGAGCTTGTCCTCTTCGGGGCGTTCGCGCTCCTGACGCTGCTGTCAGCCGGCCTGGTCATCCTCGCGCGGAGCCCCATCAACTCCGCCATGGCCCTGGTCTCCACGTTCTTCTTCCTGGCCGGCATCTACGTGCTGCTCTGGGCGCACACGGTGGCCGTGGTGCAGGTGCTGGTCTACGCCGGCGCCATCATGGTGCTCTTCCTGTTCGTCATCATGCTGCTGAACCTGGGCGAGTCGGCGCACCGCGGCAAGCCCACGCTGAGCCGCATCCTGGGAGGCGCCTCCGCGGTGGGCCTCCTGGGCGTGCTCGGCATCACCCTGAGCCGGGTGCCGGCACAGGCGGCCAACCTTGGCCCCCAGGCCCAGGCCACGTTCGGCACCATGGCGTCCATCGGCCAGAGCATCTTCACCCAGTGGCTGCTGCCCTTCGAGGCGGTGAGCTTGCTGCTCCTGGTGGCGATGGTGGGCGCGGTGGTGGTGGCCAAGTCGCGGATCTGATCCCGCCCCCGAACAACTTCTGCTAGATGGGCGCGGGCGTGTCTGCCACGCCCCGCCCGCCCGAAAGCCGAGCCCAGGCCATGGTCCCCATCACCTACTACCTCCTGCTTGCCGCCGCGCTGTTCTGCATGGGCATGTTTGGCGTGCTGGTGCGCACCAACGCGCTGGTCGTCTTCATGTGCGTGGAGCTGATGCTCAACGCGGCGAACCTCACCTTCCTGGCCTTCGCCCGCATGCACGGCGACGGCATCGGCCATGTGTCCGCCTTCTTCGTCATCGCGGTGGCGGCGGCGGAGGCAGCCATCGGTCTGGCCATCGTCATCGCGGTGTTCCGCAGCCGCGGGACCGTCAACGTCGACGACATCCGGACGATGAAGCACTGAGCCCCGTCTTTCCCTGAGCCCATCCATGGACGGAATCATCGATTTCTTCAGAACGGCCCCCATCCCCCCGGATGTGCTCGCGCCGTCCCTGTGGTTGATCATCGCGCTGCCGCTCTTGGGCGCCTTCGTGTGCGGCGTGTTCGGCCGGATGTTGGGCCGCGCCAACGTGAACCTCATCGCCTGCTCGGCGGTGGCGGGCGCGTTCGTGCTGAGCGTGCTCACGTTCTGGGCCACCAGCGACTCGGCCGGCGGCCGGGTGGTGAACTTCCCCAACCCGTTCGGCCTCGAGCGGGACGTGGTTCGCTACGCCCTGGCGCACGACTACGGCACCTGGTTCGCCGCGGGCGACTTCCGGGTCAACTTCGGTCTCTTGGTGGACCACCTGTCCGGGACCCTGCTGCTGGTCATCACCGGCGTGGGCTTCCTCATCCACCTGTACTCCACGAGCTACATGGAGCACGACGAGGGCTACGCGCGCTACTTCGCGTACCTGAACCTCTTCGTCGCCGCGATGCTCACGCTGGTGATGGCCGACAACCTCGTCCTGCTCTTCGTGGGCTGGGAGGGCGTGGGCATGGCCAGCTACCTGCTGATCGGCTTCTGGTACACGGACTCGGCCAAGGCGTGGGCGGGCCGCAAGGCGTTCGTCACCAACCGCATCGGCGACTTCGCGTTCCTCATCGGCACGTTCCTCATCGTCCTCCTGGTGGGCGCGTTCAACCGGCAGGCGGATCCGCGCGACTTCAACGCCGCGGGCACCAGCCGCGAGCGCTACGAGCAGGCGATGTCCGAGCGCGGGCCGGTCAACTTCAAGGGCCTGGAGAAGATGGCCCAGGGCCTGCCCGAGGGCACCGGTGGCAAGGTCTCGCTGGAGACGCCCATCGAGTCCGGTCCGCTGGAGGGTCGCACCTTTGGCGGTGTGATGACGGTGGCCATGCTGCTGTTCCTGCTCGGCGCCGCCGGCAAGAGCGCGCAGCTGCCGCTGTACGTCTGGCTGCCGGACGCCATGGCCGGCCCGACGCCGGTCTCCGCCCTCATCCACGCCGCGACGATGGTCACCGCGGGCGTGTACCTGTTCTGCCGCATGAGCTCGCTGCTCGTGCTCAGCCCCACCGCCATGGCGACCATCGCCATCGTGGGCGCGCTGACCTCGCTGCTCGCGGCGCTGATCGCCTTCGCGCAGGACGACATCAAGAAGGTCCTCGCCTACTCCACGGTGTCCCAGCTGGGCATCATGTTCATGGGCGTGGGCATGGGCATCTTCTGGGCGGCCGCGCTGCACCTGGTCACCCACGCCTTCTTCAAGGCCTGCCTCTTCCTCGGCGCCGGCAGCGTGATGCACGGCAACGGCGATGAGACGGACATCAAGAAGCTGGGCGGCCTGCGCCACGAGATGAAGTGGACGTGGGGCACCTTCCTGGTGGCCACGTTCGCCATCACCGGCATCATCCCCCTGTCCGGCTTCTTCTCGAAGGACGCCATCTTCCACGGCGTGGAGCACAACCACCTGCACGGCCTGCACTGGGTGTCGGAGGTGGTCTACGCGCTGGGCCTGGTCATCACCGCGTGCACCGCGTTCTACATGTCGCGCGTGTACCTGCTGACCTTCGAGGGCAAGCGCTCCAGCGAGGCCCGCGTGGCGCACGCTCACGAGAGCGCGTGGCACATGACGCTGCCGCTCGTGGTGCTCGCGGTGCTGAGCGTGGCAGCGGCCGTCTACGCCTTCCCGCTGATGCCCCGCGCCGGTGGCGGAATGCAGCCGGTGTTCGAGAACTTCCTCAGCCCGGTCCTCCGTCCGGCCGAGAGCGTCGCCAAGCTCGCGGAGACGGTGGAGCTGGACAACTCGACGCCGAGCTTCTTCGCGTACCTCACCGCGTGGCTGGTGGCCATCAGCGGCGGCGGGCTCGCGGCGTACTTCTACCTGAGCTTCTTCCCGAAGCGCGCGGGTCAGCCCGTGGGCGCCTTCGCTCGGGCGGTCCGCCGGGTGGCGCACAACAAGTTCTACGTGGATGAGCTGTACGAGTTCATCCTCATCCGCCCCATCAAGTTCCTGAGCTTCATCCTCTTCCGGGTGGTGGATTCCCTCGTCATCGACACCGTGTTCGTGCGTGGCACGGCGTGGGTGACGGCCCGCGTGGGCAGCGCGCTGCGCTACCTCCAGTCGGGCGATGCCCAGGCCTATGCCGCGGTCATGGCCGTCGCCCTTCTGGGCGGTGTGGCCTACGCGCTCATCCAGGTGCTGCAATGAGCTTCTTCGACACCCACCTGCTGAACGTCGTCATCTACCTGCCGCTCGTGTTCGCGGCGCTGGTGCTGATGCTGCCCGCGAGCGAGCCGGGGCAGATTCGCGCCGTCACCCTCGTGGGCATGCTGCTGGACCTCGTGTTCGGCGCGTGGGCGTACCTGCGCTACGAGCCAGGCGGCCCCGAGTTCCAGATGGAGTTCCGGGTGCCGTGGTTCGAGCACTTCGGGACGAGCTACCACCTGGGCGTGGATGGTCTGGCGGCCAGCCTGCTGATGCTCACCGTCTTCCTGGGACCGTTGGTCGTCCTGGCGTCGACCACGTACATCTCGCACCGCATCAAGGAGTTCCACCTGGCGCTGCTGGTGCTCCAGACGACGATGCTGGGCGCGCTGGCGTCGATGGACGTCCTGCTCTTCTACATCTTCTTCGAGGCCATGCTCGTCCCCATGTACCTGCTGGTGGGCGTGTGGGGCGCCGAGGACCGCCAGATGGCGGCGGTGAAGTTCTTCCTCTACACGCTGGTCGGCTCGCTGCTGATGCTGGTGGCCATCGTGTCGCTGTACTTCATCAGCGCCCCGCCGGGAGCGCGCTCGTTCGACTACGCGACGATGTACAACAACCTCCTGTCCGCCAACCGCTCGCTGGCCGCGTGCGTGAACGGACCTGAAGGCGCGTGCGCGTCACTCACCGGACTGGCGAAGCTGCTGCACACCTGGGGGCCGTGGATGTTCGGCGCCTTCGCGCTGGCGTTCGCCATCAAGGTCCCGATGTGGCCGGTGCACACGTGGCTGCCGGACGCGCACGTCCAGGCGCCCGTCGCGGGCTCCATGATCCTGGCCGGCGTCATGCTGAAGATGGGCACGTACGGCTTCTGGCGCTTCGCCATCCCGTTCTTCCCGGTGGCCGCGCAGCAGGCCCGGCCGTTCCTGGCCACGCTGGCCGTCATCGGCATCGTGTACGGCGCGCTGATGTGCCTGGCGCAGCGGGACATCAAGAAGCTCATCGCCTACTCGTCCGTGAGCCACCTGGGCTACTGCATGCTGGGCATGCTCGCGGTGACGGCCGAGGGCGCCACGGGCAGCGCGTACCAGATGCTGAACCACGGCGTGTCCACGGGCGCGCTGTTCCTCCTGTTCGGCTTCCTCTATGAGCGCCGCCACTCGCGCCTGATGTCGGACTTCGGCGGCATCGCCAAGGTGATGCCGGTGTTCACGGTGGCGTTCATCGTCATCACGTTCTCGTCCATCGCGGTGCCGGGGACCAACGGCTTCATCGGTGAGTTCCTGGTGCTGCTGGGCACCTTCAAGAGCAGCCTGAGCATGGGCTTCGGCGCGTTCGCCACGCTGGGCGTCATCCTGGGCGCGGCCTACATGCTGTGGATGGTGCAGAAGGTGTTCTTCGGCGCCCTCACCCACCGCGAGAACCAGCACCTGCGCGACATGAACCTGCGCGAGGTGCTCACCGTGCTGCCCTTCATCATCCTGGTGCCGGTGATGGGCCTGATGCCGCAGCCCTTCCTGGACCGCATTGCTCCGTCCACCGACCGGTTCGTGGCGCGCGCCAGCGTGGGCGCTCCCGGGGCGCAGGTGAAGGACGACCAGCTGCGCGTCGAGGCGATGGCCCTGCCCCCTTCCGCCACCGCGGCCGCGCCCTCCGCGCATGTGCCGCACGCCGCCCGCGCCGCGGCTCCCACGCCCCGGCCGTAGGCCCAAGAGACTCCCATGACCCTGCCCAACATCACCCTGGCAGACTTCCTCCCGCTGCTACCCGCCCTCATCATGGTGGTGGGCGCCTCCATCCTGTTGCTGTCGGAGGTGTTCCTCTCCTCCTCGGCGTCCCGCGGGTACCAGGCGGTGCTCACCGTGGCCACGGCGGTGGCGGCCGGCCTGACGGCCCTGGGGCTCATGTTCGAGCCGCCGCACGAGGTGTTCCTCGGCTACGGCGTGCTGGACCCCTTCTCCAGCTTCCTCACGCTGGTGGTCTGCGTGGGCCTGGCGCTGGCCGCGCTCGCGTCGGTGGGCTTCCTGCGCAAGCGCGGGGCGGAGCGCGGTGAGTTCTACGCGCTGATGCTCTTCGCCTCGGCGGGCATGAGCCTGCTGGCGATGTCCGCCGAGTTCATCACCCTCTTCGTCAACCTCGAGGTCCTCTCCGTCGCGACGTACGCGCTGACGGCGTACCTGCGGCGCGGGACGCGGCCCAGCGAGGCGGGCTTCAAGTACTTCATCCTCGGCGCGTTCTCGTCCGCGGTGCTGCTGTACGGCACGGCGCTGCTGTACGGCGCCACGGGCACCACGAAGCTGGCGGACATGGCCGGGCCGCTGTCGCAGGCGCTCGCCACCTCTCCGGCGCTCGTCTACACCGGCGCCATCCTGGTGGCCGCGGGCTTCGCCTTCAAGGTGGCGGCGGTCCCCTTCCACATGTGGACGCCAGACGTCTACGAGGGCGCGCCGACGCCTGTGACGGCGCTGATGAGCGCGGGCGTCAAGGCGGCGGCCTTCGCGGCCATGGTTCGCGTGTTCCTCACCGTGGGCAAGGGGATGGATCCGCACATGCCGCTGGCGCTGTTCTCCACGCTGGCGCTGCTGACCATGGTGGTGGGCAACCTGCTCGCCATCCCCCAGCGCAACGTGAAGCGCATGCTGGCGTACTCGTCCATCGCGCACGCGGGCTACCTGCTCCTGGGCGTGGCGGCGCTGTTCGTCACCGCGCCGGGCGAGCACTTCCGCATCCTGGGCGCCTCGGCGCTGACGGGCGGCACGCCGCTGGACGTGGCGCGCTCGGACGCGCTGCGCGGCATCCTGTACTACCTCCTGGCCTACACCTTCAGCGCGGTGGGCGCCTTCGCCCTCGTGTCCGCGCTGGAGCGCCGCGAGGACGAGGACAAGGGCACCGCGTGGGACCTGGAGCGCTTCAGCGGCCTGGCGCAGCGCCGTCCGGGTTGGGCGTTCGCCATGACTGCGTTCATGCTGTCGCTGGGCGGCATTCCGCCCACCATCGGATTCATGAGCAAGCTGCTCATCTTCCAGTCCGCCATCGACGTGGGCCTCGTGGGCCTCACCATCGTCGCGGTGCTCTCCAGCGCGGCGGGCGTCTACTACTACCTGCGCGTGGTCGTTTACATGTTCATGCGGCCGGTCCCCGAGGGCGCCCAGGCGCTGGAGCGCAACTGGGGCACGGAGGTGGCGCTCGTCATCTCCACCGTCGCCGTGGTGCTGCTGGGCATCATCCCCGGCCGCGTCAGCGAGTGGCTCGCCCACGCGGGCACCCTGTTCGGCCAGTAGCCCTCGGACACTTCGGCATCCCCCCCGCCCGCCCGGCCTCGTGCCTGGGCGGGCGTTGTCATTTCAGGGGCGACGTCAGCACTCCACCCGACACGTAGGCGCGTGAGAGCGACGGGCCGACATGCCAGGACACGGCGCTTGTGGCAGGAAGGGAAAAAGAAGGCGGCCCGGCACCCCAAAAGGGTGTCGGGCCGCGGGTCTTCTCAAGGTGACGCACCGGAAGTGCTGAAAGGGTGGGGGGGAACCACTTTCAGCCTCGCTTCGATGTGTCCCGCCGATTCCTTTAGCAGGCGCCATGCCATGCGTGCCGAGGAGGCAAACTCCAGTTTTCTCAAGCACTTGAAGGAGGTGGGACCTCCGACCGCCCTCCCCTGCCGATTTCACAGCTGAAATCGGGTTTCAGATTTGAAAAGCCCTAATGGATTCGGGCGGTTGCATTTTTCATGGATGAACCCGGTGGATTTCCCTGCTGCACTGGGTTCGGACAGGTGGCGGGGCGGGCTCGGGGCTAGTCCCGGGCGACGTCCGAGGGCGGCCGGAGGTTGAGCCGCTTCATCTTCCGCCAGAGGGTGGTGGAGGAGACGCCCAGCTCGTCCGCCACCCGCGCCAGGTCCACCCCGTGGCGCTCCAGGGATTGGGCGATCGCGCGGCGCTCGGCTTCTTCCACCGCCTCGGCGAGGGAGAGGCCCGTGGGAGTGCCCGAGGCGCGGTCCTCCTGGGCGGGAAGTCCGAGCGGCGGCGTCACGCGCCCCTGCGGGCGGAGCGGGAAGTCCTCGGGCAGCAGCTCATCCCCCTCGGCGAGCGCGGCGGCCTGCTCCACGAGGTTCTCCAGCTCGCGCACGTTGCCGGGGAACCCGTACGTCATGAGGTGCTCCACCGCCGACGCGGACAGCCGCTTCGGGCGGGGGCTCCGGGCGTTGGCGCGCTCCAGGAAGTGCTCGGCCAGGGCGGGCACGTCCTCCAGGCGCTCGCGCAGGGGCGGCACGCGCAGCATCACCACGTTGAGGCGGTAGTAGAGGTCCTGGCGGAAGCGCTTCTCGCGCACCTCCAGCTCGATGTCGCGGTTGGTGGCGGCGGCGATGCGCACGTCCACGCGCAGGGCCGTGGACTCACCGACTCGGCGCACCTCGCCGTCCTGGAGCGTGCGCAAGAGCTTGGACTGGAAGGTGGGGCTCGTCTCCGTCACCTCGTCGATGAAGAGCGTGCCGCCGTCGGCCTCCTCGAAGAGGCCCGTGCGCGCCTTCACCGCGCCCGTGAAGGCGCCCTTGGCGTGGCCGAACAGCTCGCTCTCCAGCAGCGTCTCGCTGATGGCGGCGCAGTTCACCGGCACGAAGGGACGCGAGCTGCGCCGGCTGTGCGCATGGAGCGCGCGCGCCACCAGCTCCTTGCCGGTGCCGCTCTCTCCCTGGATGAGGACGGTGGCGTCGCTCTGCGCGACACGCAGCAGGCGCGTGGTCAGCTCGCGCATGGCGGGGCTGCGGCCCACGAGCGCGGACAGGCCGTGGCGCTGGTTGAACTCGCTGGCGAAGGTGTCCACCGCCGCCTGGAGCTTGGCGCGCTCCAGCGCGCGCTCCACGCGGTAGCGCAGCTCGCCTTCCTTGAAGGGCTTGGTGACGTAGTCGTAGGCCCCCAGGCGCATGGCCTCCACCGCGCTCTCGATGGAGCCGAACGCCGTCATCATGATGACCTGGAGCCGGGGGGCGACCTCCAGCCCGCGCTTCAGGAGCGTGAGCCCGTCCATGGGCTCCATCTTCAAGTCCGTCAGCAAGAGGTCCACGGGGCCGCTGGCCAACAGGCGCAGCGCCTCGTCGCCCGTGGCCGCTTCGGAGACGGTGTAGCCCTCGGCGCGGAGGAGCAGCGCGGTGGTGGCGCGCATGTTGCGCTGGTCGTCCACCACGAGGATGCGTCCGCGGGGAAGCTGGGTGCTCGCGTTGGTCATGGGAAGGACGGGGGCTGCGACAGCGGCAGCCGGAAAGTGAAGGTGGTACCACGGCCGGGGGTGCTCTCCACGGCAATCTCCCCGTGATGCTCCTCGAGGATGCGCTTCACCACCGCGAGCCCCAGGCCGGTGCCTTGGGCCTTGGTGGTGAAGAAGGGCTCGAAGACGCGGTGGAGCAGCTCGGCGGGAATGCCCGGGCCCTGGTCCGCCACGTCGATGCGGAGCTGCTCGCGGCCATCGAGGGCCTCGCGGCGCGCGCGCACCTGGAGCAGCCCGCCCTGGGGCATGGACTGCATGGCGTTGACGGCCACGTTCACCAGCGCCTGCCGGATGAGTCGCCGGTCCATGGGCACCGCGGGCAGCTCCGGCTCCACCTCCGCCTGGATGCGAACCGGGCGGTCCGCCGCGCCCTGCGCACGCGCTGCCTCCAGCGAGTCCTGGAGCACGCGGCCCAGGTCCTCGGGCTGGAGCACGGGCTCGCGCGGGCGCGTGTAGTCCAGCAGGTCGCCCACGATGCGATTGAGGCGGTCGCTCTCCTCCCCCAGGATGTCGAGGAGCATGACCGCGTCTCCCTCGGGCTGGAGAAGTCGCCGCAGCGACGCCACCGCATTGAAGATGACGCCCAGCGGATTGCGGACCTCGTGGGCCACGATGGCGGACAGTTCACCCAAGGCCGCGAGCCGCTCCCGCTTCACCATCTCCGCGCGCGTGGCCGCCAACTCCGCGTAGCTGGCCCAGAGCGACTCGTACAGGCGCGCGTTCGCGATGGAGAGCGCGAGCTGTCCGCACGTGGCCTCGGCCAGGTCGATGAGCTCAGGCCCGAAGGCACGCGAGCGGCGCACGTCATCCAGCATCACCACGCCAATGAGTTCCTCGCGAGACGTCAGCGGCAGGGCCAGCAGCGCTTTCTCATGCAGCCGCTCGACCAACTCCGTGTCGTAGCCGCCCCGGCTCGTGGCCACGTCCTCGATGGCGATGGGCCGCCGCTCCCGAGCCACCCGCGAGGCCAGGCCATCGCCATGCAGCGGAATGGCCACCGAGCGGAAGAACTCGCGATGCGCGCTCGACGCGGCGGCGCCGCGCAGCAGTCGGGCCTTCTCGTCGTAGAGCAGGATGAAGCAGTTGGAGACATCGAGCAGGTGGACGAGGAAGTCCGCCGCCACGTCCAGGATGCTCGCGGTCTCCAGCACGCCCGAGGTCGTGCGGGCAAGGTCCAACAGCAGGCGCGTCTCGGTGAGCTGGCGCGCGGACTCGGCGCGCAGTCGGCGCTGTTCGAGCAGCGTCACGAGCAACTCCGCCAGCGTGGACAACAGGCGCGCATCACGCGCATCGAAGGGCCACTCGGCCGGACGCAGTATCTGGAGCGCGCCCACCACCTCGCCGCCCCGGGTGAGTCGGGCCGCCGCGCCGCTCCCCAGGTTCCCTCCCGAGAACTCCCGCAGCGCGCGAGCGTGCGCATCCTGGGACAGCACACCCGTTTCGACCGCGACGGCCCAGGGCGCCAGCACTCCCGCCAGCGCCTCCACCGAGCGGCCCTGCGCCACCACGGGCTCGAGCCCCACGTGCGCCAGCAGAGAGAGGGCACTGCCCGGCTCGGGCACGACGTGCAGCGTGACGGCGGTGGCGTGCAGCAACTCCGCCACGCGCGCGAGGAAGGCCTCGGGCGTGGGAGGCACCGGCTGCGCGACGAAGCGCGCCACCTCCGCCACGGCCTCCACTTCCCACCGACTGCGCGCGCCCTCCGCCTGCAAGCGCGCATCGGCGAGCGCGGCGCCCACCACCTTCGCGAACAGCGTCAGCACCGAGCCATGACGAGGCGCGACCCAAGGCCCCTCGACCCGCAGCACGTCCGCGAACTGCCCGCCGACGGGGAGATAGACGTGCGTGGGCTCGGAGCGGTCCGCGCCGCCGAACACAGGGCGCGCATCCGCCACCGCCTCCAACGCGAACTCCACGTCCGCGGGCGCGGGGTGGCCATCCGGAGACAGCAGGCGCTCGCCGTCCCAGCGCAGCAGTCGCGCGCGATAGCCCGCGGCGATGAGCCCCTCCACCGCGATGCGGCGCGCCGCCTCTTCCGAGTCCGCGGACACCAGCGCGGCGGAGGTCTCCACCAACCGCTCGGCGACCGCCAGCTCCATGGGCGGCTCGGGCAACACCAGACAGTTGACGAGCAGGCCCTGCCGCCCCTCCTCCAGCAGGATGGACGTGGCGCTGAGCACCACCTCGCGCGAGTGCCCGTCCACGCCGGGCACCAGATAGAAGTGCGACTGGCCTCCGAGCAGCTCGCCGGACTCCATGAGCCGGCGATAGCGCTCCCCTACCCGGCTGCGCTCCTCGGGCTGGACGAAGTCGAGGAAGGAGCGCCCTTCCACCTGCTCGCGCGCCAGGCCCAACAGGCGCAGGTAGGCATCATTGGCGGCACGCACGCGCCCCGCGTCCAGCACCACCATGGGGTTGCCGAAGGGCTCGATGAGGCCACGAACGGCCTGCTCGCTGTAGGGCTGGGAGTTCATCCGCGACGCAGGACTCGCTTCTCGCCGACCCGGAGCGTCACCTTCTCCCGATCGAAATATTCGGACAGGGGGATGACGAACTTGCGGCTCTGGCCCACCAGCTCCTTGAAGGCCTGGGTGGAGATCTCCCGATTCTCTCTCAGGTGCGCCACCAGCCGCTCGCGGAGCTCCGCGATGGACGCCGCGCTGAAGCACAGCTCGTCGCTCACCTGCACCACGCCTCCTTCCGCCACCATCACGTGCAAGAGCTCGCGCAGACGCTGCGAGGGGAGCTGGAGCTTCAGCGCCAGCTCATTGAAGGTCGGCGGCGCCAGCCCCGAGCCCGTCAGCTCCGAGGCGAGCCGCACCCGTGCCGCCTCATCTCCCAACGTCAGCGTGCGCCCACGGCCTTGCAGGCGCACCACGTCCTTCTCCCCCACCACCGTGCCCGCATCCACCAGCGCCTGCACCACACGCTGGAAGATGCGCGCGTCCAGCTCCAGGGACAGCCTCTGCCTCAGCTCCTCTCGCGACAACCCCTCGCGCAATGGCTCGCGCTCATGGAATGCGGCCAGCAGTGCCAGCGCCCGCTGCCGCAGTCCCTCGAACACCTCGCCGGAGACATAGAGTCGTCGCTCCCGGTCCACCAGCAGCACCGCGGCGCGGCTCCCGAGCAACTCCAGCGCGCGAGCCAGGACACGCGGCCCCAGCCCCGAGCGGCCGAAGAGTTCCGTCTGCGTGAGCCCTCGATAGCCCGCCTGCCGCAACAGCCACGCCACCAGCCCCGATGGGTCCGCGTCCAGCAGCGGCTTCACCAGTTCGGCGCCACCCTTGCGACGACGCGGCGGTGAGATGGCGAGCACGCGCCCTCCCGCCACCGTCGCGCCTCGGCCCGGCAGCGCTCGCGCGCCCCGCAGGATGAAGCGCTGGCCCACCAACGCACCCACGGGCGCATCCAGACGCAGCTGCGCCAGCGCCGTCTCTCCGGGCTCCAGCGCCTCCAGGTCCAGCAGCGCCACGGTGGCCTCCACCTGCGCGGTGCCCAGATGCAACAGCAGCTTGCGTCGCCGAGGCAGCGCCGACTCCGCCGCGGGCAGCAGCGACAACTCCACATCCAACATGCGCGTCTCGGGAAGCTCACCCGCGCGCACCAACACCATGCCGCGATGAAGCGCGTCAGCCTCCACGCCCGCGAGGTTCACCGCCGCGCGCTGCCCTGCTTCCACCGCCTGCACCGCGCGACCATGGGTCTGCAGGCCACGCACGCGCAGCGGCCCCGGCATCCCCGGCAATAGCGACACGGCGTCTTCCACCGACAACGTCCCGGACAGCAGCGTGCCCGTCACCACGGAGCCGAAGCCCTTGATGGTGAAGGCTCGGTCCACCGGAAGAAACGCGGGCCCCTCCGCGGGACGCCGAGGCAGCCCCGCCACAGAGCGCGTGAGCGATGCCCGCAGCGCGTCCAAGCCCTCGCCCGTCTTCGAGGACACCGGCACCACCGGCGCCCCCTCCAGAAACGTGCCCGCGGTGAGCGCCGCGAGGTCCGCCTCCACGAGCGCGCGCCACTCCGGCCCCAGCTCCGGCAACAGGTCGGACTTGGTGAGCGCGATGACGCCCGCGCGCACGCCGAGGAGCCGGCAGATGTCCAGGTGCTCGCGCGTCTGGGGCATCACGCCCTCGTCCGACGCCACCACCAGCACCGCGAGGTCCACGCCGCCCGCGCCCGCGGCCATCGCCTTGACGAAGCGCTCGTGGCCGGGGACGTCCACCACACCGGCGACCGTGCCGTCGTCCAGCGTGAGGTGAGCGAAGCCCAGCTCCAGGGTGATGCCGCGGCGCTTCTCTTCCTTGAGGCGGTCGGTGTCGATGCCCGTGAGGGCCTTCACCAGCGACGTCTTGCCGTGGTCGATGTGCCCCGCCGTCCCGATGATCATCTCGTGGCGGCCTCAGGTCCCGGAGCGGTCCGGGTCCTCGTTCCAGCGCCCGTGCTCCACTGCGCTCGGAGAACGCGGGCGGTCATGGATCGAGCCTAGGAAACCAAGGTGACGGGCGCAACGCGACAGCGGGCCCGGTCGACGGAGCAACCGCTGGCACTGCGCCTTGCACAGTCCGGGTGCGCGGCCCTGAGCCCACGTCGAGAGCACGGGGTGCGCTCGCTTCGTCCCGCCCTGCGCGGGCCCCAGGAGGACCCGCGCGCGGCGATTCAGGCGCCGGCCTTGTCCGGATCCTCCTCGAAACGTCCGTCACCCGTCACGGGTTCGTAGTCCCAGGGGAAGACAATCAGCGCATCGGTGGAGACCGCGCAGAACTCGGGAGCGAAGCCCTCGGGACGCGCCACGAGGCACGCGGTCTTCACCGCCTTCGCGCCCACCTTGAGCGCGAGCGCGGTGCCCAGCTCCAGCGTGTCACCGCTGGACGCCACGTCGTCGACGATGAGCACGCGGCGGCCCTTCAGCTCGCGCGGCATCTCGCCACTCACGCGCGCCTTGCTGGCCGCCTTGTCCGGCCCCGCGTTGCCCTTGTCGCGGCTGCGCCGACTGATGCGCACGGGGAAGAACTCACAGCCCAACGCGGACGACAGCGCGCCGCCCACGAAGACACCGCCATGCACCACGCCCACCACGGCCTGCGGCTCGTAGGTCTGGCGGATGGCGCGGGCAAGCTTCTGCACGGAGCGATCAAACTCGGCCCAGGACAGCTCCTGCACCCCCGTGGACTTCTTGCGGGAGTGGTCGCGCCCGGTGGGCAGTCGCGGTGCCTCGGCTTGCGGCGCCAGGACGAGGTCTCCTGGGATGGAGACCAGCTTCTGCGCCTGCTTGCGCGAGGCAGCGGGGCGACGAGACTTCGATGCGGATTTCGGGGAGGGCTTGCGCTTGCCCTGGGCCTTCGACCCAGGCGCTGCCCGCTTGGTAGCCACGGCGTGAGCTCCGGATGAGGTGCGGCCCCGTCATACCCCGAGCCTCGCGCCCTGGCCACATCCCGCGTGTCGCAAGCCTCCACTCGGCGTACCCGAGCGGAGGCCGTCACGCGACAGCTCAGGCCGCCAGCTTCTCTTCCACGATGCGATCCGCCACCTGCTCGGGCCGCAGACCGGACGACTTCGCGCGCGTCAGCACCTCGTCAATCGTGTCGAAGATGCGCTCGGCGCGGGCGTAGGCCTTGGCGCGGTCGTACCCGGCCCACTCCTGCGCCACGTTGATGAGGCCGCCCGCGTTGGCCGCGTAGTCCGGCACATACGTGATGCCGCGCTGCGCCAGCTGCTCTCCATGGCGAGGCGTCAAGAGCTGGTTGTTCGCCGCGCCACACACCGCCTTCACCTTCAGCAGCGGCAGGGTGGTGTCGTTGATGGCGCCGCCCAGCGCGCACGGCGCGTAGACATCCGCCTCCATCCGCAGCAGCTCGTCCGGGGTGACGGCAGTCGCGCCGTACTGCTTCACGGCGTGCTCGACGCTCGCCGCGTTGACGTCGCTGACCCACACCTTCGCGCCGCGCTCGTGCAGCTCCTTCACCAGCGGCATGCCCACGTGGCCCACGCCCAGCACCGTCACGCGCAGGCCCTTGAGGTCCGGGCGCCCGAAGACGTGCTTGGCCGTGGCCTCCATGGCGCGCGTCACGCCGAACGCCGTCACCGGCGACGGGTCCCCGCTCTGCTCCTTCAGGCCCACCACGTACTTCGTCTGCCGGCGCACGTACTCCATGTCGTCCGGGCTGGTGCCGCTGTCCTCCGTGGTGATGTAGCGCCCGCCGAGCGACTCCACCGCGCGGCCAAACGACTCGAACAGCTTCACCCGGTCGAACGGGCCCTTGGGCAGCATGATGACGGCCTTGCCGCCACCGTGCGGCAGGCCCGCCAGCGCGGCCTTGTAGGTCATGCCGCGCGCCAGGCGGAGCGCGTCGATGACCGCGTCATCCTCGCTGGCGTACGTGGCCAGGGCGCGCGTGCCGCCCAGGCCCGGGCCCAGCTTCGTGTTGTGCATGCCCACGATGGCGCGCAGGCCCGTCTTGGAATCCGTCAGGAGATGGACGGCCTCATAGCCGCCCTCGAGCAGGTGCGTGAAGTAACTCATGGCGCGCGCCTGTACCGGGCAAGGCCATACATGTCAAACCGCGCCGCTCGCCAGCATGCTGCGAATTTCATCTCCTGAAATGACATATCGCGTCGTGCAGAATTGGCAGGTCGCTTCCGCCTGCCCCTCCTTGTCCAACAAGTCCTGCAATTCCTCACGGCCCATGGCGAGCAGCGCACGCTTCACACGTTCAGCACTGCACGAGCAGGTGAAGCGCAAGGGATAGCGAGACATCACCTCCAGGTTCATTTCTGGAAACAGCGCGTGCAAGAGAACAGACGCGCTCTCGCCCGCATGGGCCTGGACCACGGGGAGGAACTCCTGGCGCAGGCGCTCGCCGTGCTCCTGGAAGGCCGCCAGGTCCCCGCTCGGCAGCGGCTGGACGAGCAGGCCCACCACGGTGCCGAGCGGATCCACCGCGCCGTCCACCTGCGATGGCACCTGGGCCATGAGCAGACGCGAGGCCACCTGATCGGACTGGTGGAAGTAGCGCTCCAGGTCCTCGACCAGGTCGAAGCGCTCCAGCTCGACGGAGGAGCGGTAGTACTCGCCGCCGCCCTGGTCCTTGAGGACGGACAGGAACCCCTTGTTCCCGAGCACGGGACGCCAGTGATACTGGCCCTCGGTGCCCACGTATTCGACGTAGGTGTTCTTCACGTAACCGCGCAGCACTCCCTGGCCGTCTCCGTCCGCGAAGAGGCCGCGCACCGGACCGTCGCACTCCAACTGGAGGTTGATGCGCGCCTGCGCGTCCTTCTGGAGCGACGCCATCAACGCGACGGCGGTGAGGCCCTGGGACAGGAGCGCGGCGGAGGCCTGGGCGCTCTGGTGGGTGGCACGGGCCTGCCGCGACAGGTCTCCCGTGGTGGCCAGCACCACGCGCAGGTCCGCCTTCTTCAACAGTCCACTGACAAGCTCATCGGGCATGGGGAAATCTTTAAGGGTGCCTCACCCCTCGCCGCCCGCCAACGGAAGACGGCGTCCCCGGCGGCGCTCGGCCGGCGGGTAGCAGCCGGACCGAGGGGAAGCATCGCCGGGACTTATGACTCCCTGTGTCCCGGCTGCCAGACGGGGCGCTCCGGGGGTGCGGAAGAAATCCAGCGGGGGGACGGGACCGGCTATAAACCGGCCCCAGAGCGTCACGTCGCCTTGACTCGGCCCCGCGGTCCGCATCCCGCGATCAGCCGTCCGCTGGAGATTCGATGAGCACCCAAGCCGCCACAGCCGACTCCGTCCCCGCCCGGACGCCCCTCCTCAAGTCCCGCCTGGGCTCGTTCCTCGCGGTGATGCCCCTGAGCTTCTGGGTCATCAACCACCTGTGGAACAACCTGTCCGCCTTCAGCGGCGCCGAGGCGTGGCAGGCCTCCGTGACGAGCTACGCGAACCCGTTCGCGCAGGCCTTCACGTTCCTCATCGTCATGCTGCCCCTGCTCCTGCACACCGGCTGGGGCCTGGTTCGCATCTTCAGCTTCAAGCCCAACAACAACCGGTACAACAACTACGGCAACCTCAAGTACCTGGTGCAGCGCATCGCGGGCCTGGGCGTGCTCGCGTTCCTGGGCGCCCACATCTGGCTGGCCTTCCTCCACCCGCGGCTGATGGAGGGTGGCGCCGAGCAGTTCGCCGACATCGCCAGCGAGATGCACCACCACATGCCCACGCTCATCGTCTACCTCCTGGGCACGCTGGGCACCTCGTACCACCTGGCCAACGGCATCCAGACGTTTTGCATGGGCTGGGGCATCCTCGCCAGCGAGCGCTCCATGCGCCGCTTCGAGCCCGTCTCCATCCTCATCTTCCTGGTGCTCCTGGCGATGAGCTGGGGCGTCATCTACGCGCTCTACACCGCGGGCGCGCAGTTCCCCCCGACGGTCGACTGACGCGAGCCTTCGCCTTCCTGGCGAGGGCCTCGCGCCCTCGCTCCCGGAACGCAAAACCGGCCGCCCCCTTCCCAGGGAGCGGCCGGTTCGCGTTTCAGGGCCTGTCGCCCGGGGCACTAGAACGGGATGTCGTCGTCCCCGCCGCCACCGCCCGGGGGGCCACCGCCCATCCCGCCATCGTCCATGGGGGGCGCCTGACCGAAGCCGTCGTCCATGCCACCGCCGCGCTGCGGAGGGCCGGAGCGACGTCCACCACCGCCGCCGCCCATGCCATCGCCGGCGTCGCGGCCACCGAGGAACGTCACCGACGTGGCGACCACCTCCGTGGTGTAGTTCTTCCGGTTCTCCTTGTCCGTCCACTCACGCGTCTGCAGACGGCCCTCGACGTAGCACTGCCGTCCCTTCTTCAGGTACTCGCCGCACAGCTCCGCGAGCTTTCCCCAGACGACGATGCGGTGCCACTCGGTGCGCTCCTGCTTCTGGCCATTCTTGTCGTTCCAGCTCTCGCTGGTGGCGATGCGGAAGTTCGCCACCGCCTGCCCCCCGGGAGTGAAACGGACCTCGGGGTCTGCCCCCAGGTTGCCGATGAGAATGACCTTGTTCACGCCTCCAGCCATGGTTCCTCCCGAGCACAGCCCCACCTCGGGGCAGTGACTACCTCCAGGGTGCACTCCCTGGCAGGTTTGCTTCCGCCTTAGCATCTCCCACTGACACCCGCGGGGCCAGATTCCGGCCGGTGTCAGAGCGCAGACTCGCCCGCCCGCCCCACCGGGGGACGGACGGGGCGGAAGCCCTCGGTGGGGGGTGGACTACCCTCCCGGGCGGGTCTCGGCGGTGGGCAGGTCGCGATCCGGTCCCGCGCGCGTGCCGGCGTTGCCGCTCGGGGCCACGACCTGCACGGGCTCTCGCGGCAGGGCCCGGGCCTCGGCCACCTTGGGCGCCAGCGTCGCATCCAGTCCCTTGCAGAAGGCGGCGAGCGGCGCGTCCGGCGAGCCCCCCAACCGGCGCAACGCCTTCCAGAAGGGATGTTCCGCGTCGCCCGTGCGGACGATGCCGCGCGCCAGCACCCCCGTGGACGCGTCCCGGTCCGCGGGGCTCGCGGTCCGGAGCGCCAAGACGAGCGCCTCGGGCGAGGTGCGCGCCAGCTCGCCCAGGGACTCCGCCATGTCGCGCTGCGCCTCCGCGTCCGCGCCCGCGGCGGCGGACAGCTCCACCACGCGGGACATCGCCTCGGCGTTCCCGCTCGCGGCCAGCTCCACCACGCTGCCGACGCCCGGGACCTCCACGGAGAGCACGCGCGCCACCTGGCGCAGCCGGCCGTAGACGTCGTCACCCGGCGAGTAGCTGTCGAGCAGCGTGCGCGCGCCCAGGTAGTCATGCGGGTTGGACTGGTAGAGGCCATCGGCCAGGACCGCGCGGACCGCCGGGTCCTTCTCGCTGCGCCACGCCGTGCGCAGGAAGCCGAGGTTGCGCGGGTCTCGCTGACGGGCCAGCTCCAGGTACGTCTTGATGCGCGTGGCCATCTCCGACACCGCGCCCGAGCGACTCCCGTCCCCCAGCGCCGCCACCGCCGTGGACGGGCCCAGCGAGGAGCCCGTGGCGGCCACCGCCGCGCCCAGCGCATCCAGGCCCGCCACCACCGGACCCGAGCGACCGGGGTAGTCATTCACCATGATGGAGAACGTGAACTTCTCCCCGCCTGCCGACTGGACGAAGCCGCTGAGGGCCGAGACGTTCTCCAGCGTGCCCGTCTTCGCGCGCAGGCGGCCCACGGCGTCGGTGCCCTCGAAGCGGTACTTGAGCGTGCCGTCCTTGCCCGCGATGCCGAGCGAGGACAGGTACTCGGGCGACACCGGGAAGCGCGAGTACATGTGCCGGAGGATGCGGTCGAGCTGCGTGGCGGAGAACCGGTTCGCGTCGTTGAGGCCGCTGCCGTTCTTCATCACGTAGGTGCCGCGCGGGATGCCCACGTCGCGGTCCAGGAACTCCTCCACCACGTCGATGCCCTTGGCGAACGAGCCCGGCGCGCCCCGCGCCTCCGCGCCCATCGTCTTGAGGAGCGTCTCCGCGATGAAGTTGCTGGAGAGCTTGTTGAGCCGCTTGAGGACGATGTCGAACGTGTCCGACTGGGCCACGTGCACCATGCGCGCGCGCGGAGGCGTTGCGCCCAGCTTCACCTTGCCCTTCACCTTCATGCCCCGTGAGACGAGCAGTTGCTTGAAGGTGTAGCCAAAGTACATGGGCGGGTTGTCGATCTTCTTCCAGACGCTCACGCTGCCGCGCTCGTCCGCGATCTGCCCGCGCACGACAATCTTCTGCTTGTCCCCCGAGGGGTCCGACGTGACGGAGACGCGGCGCGCCCGGCCGCTGCCCGTGACGACGTTGCTCTCGATGACGAAGTAGTCGCTCGGCGGCTCCATCTCCACCACGCCCCGCGCACCGGGCCCCGAGCCCGCGCGCAGGTAGATGGCCGCCGCGTTCCAGTTGAGGCTCACCGCCCCGGTGGGCGCCATGTACGCGCGATCCGAGTCCTCCTGGTCATAGCCCGGCGGCGTGCGCTCGGCGTCGAACCAGGAGTCGTCCACGACGATGTCCTGCACCTCGCGGATGCCGGCGTGCCACAGCTCGCCCGTGACGCCCCAGAGGCGCTCGGTCGTCATGGTGGGGTCGCCCTTGCCGCGCACGAAGAGCGTCTTCACCTTGCCGTCGGCGGGCAGCTCCGGCTCCACCAGGAACTCGGTGTCGAAGCGGTACTCGGGCCCCAGCGTGGACAGCGCCGCGGCGGAGGTGACGAGCTTCACGTTGGACGCGGGGTTGAGCAGCTCGTCCGCGTTGTGGGTGAACACGACGGAGCCGTCATCCAGGCTCTGCATGTGCATGCCCACGCGGCTCATCTTCAGCGGCGAGCGTTGGAGCACCTGGAGCAGCGCGTTCTTCAGCGCCTCACGCTCGGCGCGCTTGTCGGCGGGAGCGGGGGCGGCTCGCGCGATGAGGGGCAATCCCAAGACAATGGCCGCCGCCGCCATGAAGAATCTGGCTCGAAAAAACCGCACACTCGCTCCGGGAAGGTCGCCGGCCATTATGGGGAGGTCCCGAAAGGGGCGGCAAGGGAGGGTCTCATTCGCCGTCCATGTCTGGGCGCTCGCTCTTCCGCCAGGTTGAAAGCTTGTGACCTTCATGTGGCCTGGACCGCATTGCGCTCCCTGGCCAACAGGCTCCCCGCTGGGTCGTCGCGTTCTGAGAGTCCAAGACTGCACGGAGACAGCGTGCCCGCTGACTCTGACATGCACGGGTGTCGCGCACCCCACGAGGTCGCCCACTGGGAGCGCCGCGCTTGCCGCATCCGCACCGCCCTGGCAGGAAGGTGCCACGGAGGTGACGCGCGCATGAAGGCCGTGGTTCAGCGGGTGCTGGAGGCGTCCGTGACGGTGGAGGGCCAGCGGGTGAGCGAGATGGGCCCGGGGCTGCTCGTGCTCTTGGGCGTGGGCAAGGGGGACACCCAGGCGGAGGTCGCGTGGATGGTGGAGAAGCTCGCCACGCTGCGCATCTTCGAGGACGCCGCCGGGAAGATGAACCTCTCGCTGGAGGACACCTCGCGGCAGCTCATCGTCGTGAGCCAGTTCACCCTCTACGGGGACGCGCGGAAGGGACGGCGCCCCAGCTTCATCGACGCGGAGGAGCCCACGGCCGCCAAGGCCCTCTACGAGCGCGCGTGCGAGCTGCTGCGCCAGCGCGGCCTCACGGTGGGCACCGGCATCTTCGCGGCGGACATGAAGGTGGCGCTCGTCAACGACGGCCCCGTCACCCTCCTCCTGGAGAGCCCGCCTCGGACGGACACTCCCGCCAAGGCCTAGCGAACGCCCAGCGTCTGGGTGAAGAACTCGAGCGCCGCGTCTTGCGCGCGCGTGTGGATGTCCGCGCGCGCGCCCGCCACGGCGTCCCGGCACAGCTCGGGCGTCGCCCGAAGGCCCACCGCCGTGCACTCCGGCAGGAAGGAGTAGTGGCCGGCCTCGTTGACCACCCACACGCGCGTCGAGGCAGGCAGCTGCCCGGCCAGGCGCATCCCGCACGCCTCATGGGGCATCAGCTCATCCCCGCGCGCGAGCATCAAGGCGACGGGGACGGAGATGCCCGCCACGTCCCGTGAGGCATAGGTGCCCGCCATCCCGGGGGCCATCGCGAAGGCCGACTTCACGCGCGGGTCCCGGTACGAGGCGCGGGACACGGCCCGATCAATCTTGCTGTAGTCCACGTCGCGCAGCATCTCGCAGCCCGCGGACTCCCGGGTCGCTGGCGCGGTGCAGAACTGAGCGATGGGCTCCAGGTTGAGCGTCGCGCCCGCGAGCGCCAGCGCCGTGTAGCCGCCCATGGAATGGCCCGCCGCGCCAATGCGCTCCGGATCGATGCGCGGTCCCCAGGCCGGGTCCTTCAGCACCGCATCCAACACGAAGGTGAAGTCCTTGGGCCGCTCCCAGGCCCGCGCGTAGCCCTCCGGGCTGTTGTCCCCCGCCATGTTGCCCGCATGGTTCACGGCGATGACGATGAAGCCATGGGCGGCCAGGTGCGTGGCCAGCCACGACTGGTTGAGGGAGCTGCCCCCGCTGCCATGGGACATCAGCACCACGGGATAGCGCTCGCGGGCGTCCGCGATGGGCGCGCCCGGGGCCGAGAGGAAGGGGCTGAAGATGTCGGCGGCGGGCTGGAGCGTCATCTCCGTCCGCTCCGAGGCGGGGTACCAGAACACGGTGCGCAGCGAGCGCTGCCGGGCCTCGTCGCGGTACACGGCGGACTGGGTCCCCACGTGGAAGGGGGCCGCGCTGCGCACCGGCGGACTCGACCTCAAGGGCCCGGCACAGGCCGCCATGACGCAAGGGACCACGAGCAGCATCACGGCGGACAGGACGCGACGAAGAGCAGTCATAAGGGCGCACTGAGGACAACGGGTTCGCCGCGAACCTACGGCCGAATCCTGACACCGATTGCGCCCGCCCTCACAGGCGGACGGTGGTGCCGCGCGTCACGAGCGAGGCAAGCCCTTGTCGCGTCTGCGCGGCGGAGCGCACATGCGCGGTGAGCGCGCCCAGCTCGCGGATCCACGAGGCGGCCCGAGGCCCCAGCCCCGAGAAGGCCACGGTGAGCGGCGGCGGCTGCGGCACCTTGCCCAGCCAGTACGCGAGGACCTCGTCGCGCTCTGGTAACGAGCTCAGGCGCATGCGCTCCTGCTCGCGGGACAGCAGTCGCTCCAGCTTGCGCGGCAGGTTCACCTGCCAGTGCGCCACCGCGCGCGCCGGGCGCCAGGCCCAGTCCGCGAAGGCGAAGCGCTCGCGAGGCTGATACTCGCCGCGGCCCTGGGTCGCGAAGACGCGATCGGGCGGAAACTCGGGGAAGGGCTCCCACTGTCCGGCGAGCAGCGAGGCCAGGCCCACGTCGCCGCGGGGTCGCAGGCGGAAGGCATCCCGCACCGCGCGCGCCTCACGTGCCTCCCAGTAGGGATAGGCGGGGTCCTCCACCATCAGCGCGACGTGGAGGGCCTCGTCCCAATCATCGGCGTAGCCCTCGTGCATCCCGCCCACGTCCCAGCCGGCCGGGTCCTCTCGCCAGGGCATGAAGACGAGCCTGTCCACCAGGTCCATCCAGGCGTCGGTGTCCACCGAGTTCACGCCCCCGGGCACCGACGTGGCCACCAGTCGCTCGCAGAGGACTCGGGCCTGCGCATCTCCCAGGTGAACGCCGAGCGACTCGAGCGCGCCAGCCGCGTCGCCCATCGCACGGGTGAGGAACGGCAGCACCAACTCCTGGAGGAACCGGTCGTTGATGGGCCGAAGGACGACATCCATTCGTTCGTCCCCCCGGACGGCCTCAGGGCCGTGCGTCTTCCTGGATGATGAGGGCGTGGATGTCCGCGGCCGAGGGCGCCTCGAGGATGGAGGCGCGGAAGCGCGGGTTCTTGAAGAGCCGGGAGATGCGCGCCAGCGCCTTGAGGTGCACGCCCGCGCTGTTCTCGGGGGCCACCAGGGCGAAGAAGAGGTGCGTGGGCCGGCTGTCGATGGAGTCGAAGTCCACCCCGGCGCGGGACACACCGAAGGCGGCCTGGAGCTGCGACATCCCCGAGAGCTTGCCGTGAGGAATCGCCACGCCCTCGCCGATGCCGGTGCTGCCCAGCTTCTCGCGCTCGCGCAGCACCTCGACCAGCTTGTCCTCGTTGAGTTCCGGGTGCGCGCGCACCAGCGTGGCGCTCAACTCGCGCAAGACCTCGGGCTTCGTCCGAGATTGCATGTCCGCGATGACGGCTTGAGGGCTGAGGAACTCGGCGATTCTCAACTGGCGCTCCCGCGGCTGGCGCTCCTGGGCGGGCAATTACTCCTCACCCCGGATTCGCGCAAGAGTCGCCTGGGCCTCCCGGGCCGCTTCGCTCACTGCGCGGCACGCAAGGGAGGGATCCGCGCGACCCGCTGCCACCCCGGAGGTGAGGTTCCGGGGCGGCCGCGTCGGCCCTCTCGGCGGGTCGAGGGCGGAAGCATCCGCCCTCGTGGCTGGGTCGAGGGCGGAAGCCAGACAGGCAGACGCTCAGGCGCCGGGCGCGTGGGGCTCGATGATGCCGTACTGGCCATCCTTGCGACGGTAGATGATGCACATGGCATTGCCCGCTTCCACGTTCTGGAAGACGTAGAAGTCGTTGTCCATGAGGTCCATCTGCATCACGGCCTCGTCCACGCGCAGCGCCTTGACGGTGAGATGGGTGGCGCGGACCACCTTCGTCGCGGAGGCGGCCGGGGACGCCGCGGGGGCGCTCGCCACGGAGGGAGTCGCCGCGGGCGCGGCCTCGGCGCTCTCCGGGGTCTCGGGCATCTCGAAGACCGAGTGCCGCACCTTGAGCTGGTTCACCAATTCCTGACGGTGGTGCACACGCTCACGGCCGTGGTGGCTCTTGAGCTTGTCTCGGTAGCGGCGCAGCTGCCGTTCAATCTTGTCCATCGCCAGGTCGATGGACGCGTACATGTCATCGCTCTTGTCACGCCCCCGCAGGACCCACGCGCCCGAGTGGATGGTGATGTCCGCGTGATGGAGGTGACGCTCCAGGGAGAGAACCACGTGGGCGTCACCCGCCCTGTCCAGCAATCGGTTCACCCGTTCGACCTTCTCGCGGGCGTACTCTTTGAGAGAATCCGACGCTCCGAACTGACGGAAGGTGATGTTGAGCTGCATGCGCGGCTGCCTCCTAGGGTGAGAGGTAAGCTCCGTGACAAATCAGAGACGGAGCGCCTTGCGAAAGCAACCCGCCCCCCCAGGTTGGAACTTCCCGGACGCACCGCTCGCCCGACCCCAGTCATCCTCCCGACACCTCGGGTCGCTGGCATCGCTCCCGAGGGCAGGAGAGGCCGCCTGCTCAGGGCACCACGGAGACCGAGAAGTCCTGTGAGTGGAAGACGGCGCCCGAGCACGATGTCACACCCTGACAGTCCAGCACCTTCCCCGGGACGGTTGCGCTGAGCGTCAGCACGTGATTGGCCAGCGGCGTGCCCGCGGGCAAGGTGAAGCTGACCTTGCCACCCTCCTGAGTCACCGCGAGCGTGGCGGCCGCGCTGCCGCCCTCGCGCAGCAGTGTGGCGGTGATGGGGCCTGGCACCTCCGACTCGGGCTGCCAGACGAAGCTGTACGTCTGACCGCGACGCAGCCGGTCCACCGTGCCCGGCCCCTGGAACGCGAACAGGCGCTTCACCTTCGCGTCCTCGATGATGAGCGAGAGGGTGGCGGTGTCATCCTGGAGCAGGATGCGCGCATCCTCGGTGGGCTCGGTGGTCCACGCGGCGGGATCAAAATCGAACCACGCCCGCGTGGCCTCGCACGCATCGCCGCGGCCATCCACGTCCGGCGCGCCGCCCCCCTCCAGGTGCATGGGCTGCCCGTTGAAGGTGGCCGTCACGCCCTCCGCCAGCTTCGTGCACGCGTCACCCTCCGCCAGGGAGAAGGCCACCGTGAAGCGGTGCGCGCCGAGCGCGTCCGGCGTCTCCGCGTCATCCACATCCGCCAGCGCGAACGTGAGGGTCCGGTCCGAGAGGCCCGCCAACGAGACGGGCTCGGAGGCGGTGCGGCCACAACTGGCGAGCAGGCCCACCGCAGCGAGCGAGGCCAGTCCGCGCGACAGGCGGGAGGAAACAAAGGTCTGAGACATGGCGGCGGACCCTACCATCACCGCTGAAGGAAACCCTCCAGGCGAGCCTTCACCTCGGGCCAGTCCGTGTCGATGACGCCATAATACGCGCTGTCACGAACCACGCCGCCGCGCACGAGCATGTGGTTGCGCAGGATGCCCTCGAACTTCGCGCCCATGCGCTCGATGGCCGCGCGCGAGCGGGCGTTGTAGCGGTCCGTCTTGAGCTGCACGCGCATCACCTGGAGCTGCTCGAAGGCGTGGCGCAGCAGCAGGTACTTGCACTCGGTGTTCACCCGCGTGCGCCAGGACCGGCGGCCCAGCCACGTGGAGCCAATCTCGAGCGTCCGGTTGTCGCGCTGGATGTCCAGGTAGCGCGTGGAGCCCAGCGGCTCGCCGGTGGCCTTCTCCAGGATGACGAACGCCTGCTCGGTGCCTTGCTTGGCGGCCGACAGAGCGCTGGTGATGAACGCCTCCACGTCCGCGCGCGTGCGCAAGACGCGCGAGAACTGCGCGAAGACCTCCTCCTCACAGAGGGCCGCGAGCGCGGGCGCGTGCTCCAGGGCCAGGGGAGCAAGGCGCACGTCCCGCCCTTCCAGGGTGACGGGCGGGACGATGAGCGGCACGGGCTCCCGGTGAGAGCGCTCCGAATCAGGGGGAATCGAGGTCATGCCGCCGAGCGTGCCTCAGACACGCTCGGCGGTCATCCCTCAGTAGTAACGCTTGCGCTTGCTGCTCGGCAGGATGCCCAGGACCTCGCGGTACTTGGCCACCGTGCGCCGTGCGATCTCCGTGCCCTGAGAGCGCAGGAGCTCGACAATCTTCTGGTCCGAGTACGGGTTGCGCGCGTCCTCTTGCGACACGAGCTGCTTGATGTGGTGCTTCACCGCTTCGCTCGCGGTGTCCTCGCCGGACACGCGGGAGATGGACGAGTTGAAGAAGTACTTCAGCTCGAAGATGCCCTGCGGCGTGTGCACGTACTTGCTCGTCGTCACGCGGCTCACCGTGGACTCGTGCATCCCGATGTCCTCGGCCACGTCGCGCAGGATGAGCGGCTTCAAGTGCGCGATGCCCTTGTCCAGGAAGTCGCGCTGGAACTTCACGATGCTCTCGGTGACCTTGTAGATGGTCCGCTGGCGCTGGTGGATGGAGCGGATAAGCCACATCGCGCTGCGCAGCTTGTCCTGGATGAAGTCCTTGGTCTGCCCGGGGCCCACCGCGCCTGACTTGAGCGCGTTCCGATACGTGCCGGAGATGCGCAGCTTGGACAAGCCGTCATCGTTGAGCACCACCGTGTAGTCCTCGCCCATTTTGTAAACGAAGACATCCGGGGTGATGTACTGCGCGTCATCGCCGCTGAAGTTGCGCCCTGGCTTGGGGTCCAGCTTGGGCAGCAGCTTCACCGCCGACACCACCTCTTCCAAGGTCACCTTCAGGTCCTTGGCGATGGCCGGCAGGTTCTTGCTCTCCAGGTACTTCATGTGCCGCTTGATGATGAGCCCGAGCAGCGACGCGCTCGGCTCCTTCATGCCCTGCAGCTGGATGAGCAGACACTCCTGGAGGTCCCGAGCGCCGCAGCCGCGCGGCTCCAGCACCTGGATGCGCCGCAGCGTGCGCTCGGCCACGTGCATGGGCACGTCCGCCTCGTTCGCCAGCCGGATGAGCGCGTCCCCTTCCACGTCCGGCAGCTTGAGGTAGCCGTCGTCGTCGAGGTTGCCCAGAATCAACATGGCCACGCGGCGCTCGGCCTCGTTGAGCCGGAGCGTGCCCAGTTGCTCCTGGAGATGGTCAACGAGGTCCTCCTTCTTGACCATGTTGGCCTCGAACGACGGAAGGTCGTCCGTGGCCACGTTCCCCTTGTTGGAGGCGGTGGTGGGCTCGTTGAACTGATAGCTGTTGAGGTACGCCTCCCAGTCAATCTCCGGAGGACCCTCCCCGTCCGCCTTGAACTCCTGCGCCGTCTCCGGCGTCGCCGACGGCAGGTCCACATCCCGCGGCACTTCGGCGTTGTCTGCCTCCAGCGAGGCCTCGCCCGGCTCCTTGTCCCCTACCTCGCCCAGCACTCCCTCTTCGGGCTGCTCCAGCAACGGGTTCTGCTCAATCTCCTCACGCACCTGCTCGAGCAGCTCCATGCGCGACAACTGGAGGAGCTTGATGGCTTGCTGCAGCTGGGGCGTCATCACCAGCTGTTGGGCAAGCTTCAGGCTTTGTTTGAGTTCCATCGCCATGTGAGGCGTCTCCCCGAGCCTTCCTGTGTCGCTCGATGGGAACGGCCCATCAAGGACCGTGCCAACGTAACAAGGCCCCCTGACTTCGTCTAGTGGCGACCTCCATGGCCCCCTGCTTGCATATCTTCAATTCCACAATAAATTCAAATAGTTGGAAGCACTCAGAGTGCGCCCGGGCTGTTCAGCCCACGACGCAAAAGCGAGGCCAACCCACCTCGCAGCGGCCTTGTGTTGTTGTCCGGAGCGTGCTTCAGAGCGCCTGGAGTTGGAACCGCTCGCCCAGATAGACGGCGCGGGCGCGGGAGGACGCGGCGATCTGCGCCGGCGTGCCCTCTTCCAGGATTTGCCCCTGTGCGATGATGTACGCCCGATCACAGATGCCCAGGGTGTCCTGGACGTTGTGGTCGGTGATGAGGATGCCCAGGCCGCGCTCGCGCAGGAGCTGAATCTGACGCTGGAGGTCGCCCACGTTGATGGGGTCCACGCCGGCGAAGGGCTCGTCGAAGAGGATGAAGCGGGGCTCGGGGATGAGGCTGCGAGCAATCTCGGCGCGGCGGCGCTCGCCTCCGGACAGGGTCTCCCCGAGAGACTCGGCGACGTGGCCCAGTCCGAACTCCTGGAGCAAGGTGTCCGCGTGCCGGGACCGAGCGCGCGCGTCCAGGCCCTTCTGCAGCTCCAGGACGGCCAGGAAGTTCTGGCGGACGGTGAGCTTGCGGAAGACCGAGGCTTCCTGCGGCAGATAGCCCAGCCCGCGCCGCGCACGGCGGTGCATGGGCAGGTGCGTGAGGTCCTCGTCTCCCACGTGGACGCGGCCGGCGTCGGGGGACACCAGGCCCACCACCATGTTGAAGCTCGTCGTCTTCCCGGCGCCGTTGGGGCCCAAGAGGCCCACCACCTCGCCCGGGGCGACGTTGAAGGAGACGCCCTGGACGACCTTGCGTCGCCGGTAGGTCTTCTGCAGCCCCTCCGCGGACAGCTTCGCGCTCACTTCGAGCCGCCTCCCTGGGGTGGCGTGCCCGCCGTGGGAGGGGGGCTCCCGCGCTTGCGGCCTCCCAGCGGGGCGCCGGCCTGGGACTCCACGAGGATGCGGGCGTTCTCCACTTCCAGCCGCTCGCTGCCCAGCGTCAGGCGCACCTTGGTGCCCGTCACGTAGGTGGTGCCCTGGCGCGCCTCGGGGGAGCCCGTCACGACGAGCACGCCGGTGGGCACGTCGTAGTCGGCGCGGTCGCCTCGGGCCGTGCGGTCGCCGTCCACCGCGCGCACGTTGCCGGTGCACACCACCCGCGTCACCTCCTGCGGCTGGGTGTAGTAGGCGATCATCTTGTCGCACCGCAGATCCAACGTCCGGTGCTTCACCTGCACGTCGCCCGTGAGGATGGACTGCTTGCGGTCCCCCGTGACGAGCTGTGCGGAGATCTGCACCGGGTCGCGATAGTTCGTGGCCCCCAGCGCGCCGCTCGCGGGCGCGGGAGACGACGGAGGCGCGGCGGCCGGGACCTTGCCCGAGGCCGGCGTGGTCACCGGGGCCTGGCTCGCCGAGGGGGTCGTCCCCGTCGCGGCCACCACGGGCGACGGCGGGGCGAGGAAGAAGGCCATCACGAGGAAGTCAATCACGCTGCGCTCCCAGCACGGTCCGCACCGAGCCCTCGAAGGTGTACGACTCGTCAGGGAGCGACAACGCGAAGCGCTCCGCGCTCAGCCGGTAGTCCGGACCCTTCACCGTCAATCCCTCGTTTCCATGCGCATTCCGGGCAGTGGCGTCGTACGTCAACCGCGGCGTGTTCGCGACCATGCCCTCCTCGGTGCGAACCACCACGCCGCCCAGCCCGGTCCACTGCTTGGACGCCAGGCTGCCTTCCATCTGGGGGGCGTGGATGTCCACCCCGCTGGCCGAGGCGAACGGTGAGTCGCTCGCCCCCGGTGCGCGCGGCAGGTGCACGAGGACGGTGGTGCCCAGCACGTCACCGCTCGTCCGCTGATAGGTCACCTGCTCCGCCCGGCCGGACACCACCAGCGTCTCGCCCTCGAAGGAGCGCAGCCGCGCGCCGTGCAACGTCACGGTGGGCGGCGGCTCCGCGGACTCCTCCCGCGCGCGACGGGGCGTGCACGCGACCGCGAGGAGGCCCAGCGAGCTGACGAGGAGGATGCGCGACACGCCGTCTTCCTATCACCGCACCGCCACCGCTGGCGCGGTCGGACGTGTCTTCCAGCGCTGGTGCATCCACACCCACTGCTCCGGGGCGCGGCGGATGGCGGCCTCGATGCGCGCGTTGAGCGCGGCGGTGAGCGCGAGCACCCCCGCCTCTCGGTCCTCCGCCGGTGGGGCCGGAACCTCTTCCATGAACAGGCGGTAGCCCTTGCCCGAGCGCTGGCAGAAGCCCACCACCACAGCGGCGCCCGTGCGCAGCGCGAGGTCCGCGGCGGCGCGCGGCGTGGCGGCCAGTTCGCCAAAGAAGGGCACGAACACGGACTGCACCTTCGTGTCCTGGTCGATGAGGATGCCGAGGATTTCCCCCGAGCGCAGGGCCCGGAGCATCGCTCGGGCCGCGCCCTCCTGGCCGCGCCAGATGCTGCGCACCCCACCCCGCGCCCGGAAGTCTCCGACCAGTGCCGTGAGGCGGGGATCCGACGTCTCCTTCGCGATGCTCTGGCTGGGGTAGCCCGAGCGCGCCACGCGGCGGGCCAACAGCTCCCAGTTCCCCACATGTCCGGAGACGAAGACGACCCCCTTGCCCCGAGCCAACGCGGCCTCCAGCACCGCTCGGTCGGCCTGGGGCCACTCCACCCACCCCTCCAACGCCGGGTCGAGCGTCCGCGCGCACGAGACCTCCAGCGCGGCGGCGCCCAGGTGGCGGAAACAGGCCCTCGCCAGGGCCAGGCGCTCCGCCTCGGACTTCTCCGGGAAGGCCTGCGCCAACGACTTCAAGGCCTTGCGCCGCTCCCCGCCGGCCAGGTGGAAGCCCAGGGCGCCCAGGGTGGCTCCCAGGGACGTGGCCAACCCCAGGGGGAGGAATTGGAGAAGGACCAACACCCCTCGGATGAGCACGTAGCGGAGGAAACGCTTGAGGCGCTTTGCTAAGGGTGGTCGCTCCACAAGGCGTCTCCATATCCCATGCGCGAATACAACTTCGACGGGCTCGTCGGTCCCACCCACAATTTCGCCGGACTGTCGCCCGGCAACCTGGCGTCCCAGAGTCACGGCGGCGAGCCGAGCCACCCTCGCGAGGCCGCGCTCCAAGGCCTGGAGAAGATGCGCTTCGTTGCGGGGCTCGGCGTTGGACAGGCGGTGCTTCCGCCCCAGCCGCGCCCGTCGCTGCGCACCCTGCGTTCGCTCGGCTTCACCGGCTCGGATGAGGAGGTCATCACCCGCGCCGCGCGCGAGTCCGAGCACCTGCTGCGGCTGACCTCCAGCGCCTCCGCCATGTGGACGGCCAACGCGGCCACCATCGCGCCGTCCTCGGACACCGCGGATGGGCGCCTTCACGTGACGCCCGCGAACCTGTCCCAGATGTTCCACCGGGCCATCGAGGCGGACACCACGCACGCGGTGCTCCGCTCCATCTTCTCCGACGCGCGCCACTTCGCGGTGCACCCGCCGCTCCCGCCCGGCAGCCACTTCGCGGACGAGGGCGCGGCCAACCACACGCGGCTGTCCACGCCGGGCCACTCCGCCGTGCACCTGCTCGCGTGGGGACGCGGCGCGTGGCACGACGTGGCGGGGCCCAAGCGCTTCCCCGCGCGCCAGACGCTGGAGGCCAGTCAGGCCCTGGCGCGGCTGCACCAGCTGGACATGCGCCAGGTGCTCTTCCCCCAGCAGCACCCCGACGGCATCGACGCGGGCGCGTTCCACACTGACGTGCTCGCGGTGGGCAACGGCGCGTTCCTCATGCTGCATGAGCTGGCCTTCGTGGACCATCCCGGCCTGCTCCAGATGCTGCGCGAGAAGCTGGGCTCGGACTTCCGCGCCATCGTCGCCACGAACGCCGAGCTGCCCGTGCAGGACGCCGTGCGCGCCTACCCGTTCAACTCGCAGGTGCTGACGCTTCCGGACGGCAGCATGGCCATCGTCGCGCCGGTGGAGAGCCGGGAGACGCCCGCCGCGCGCCGCTTCCTCGAGCGCGTGGTGGCGGAGGACTCGCCCGTGACGGCGGTGCACTACCTGGACGTGCGCCAGTCCATGAACAATGGCGGCGGCCCCGCGTGCCTCCGTCAGCGCATCTCGCTCACCGACGCCGAGCGCGGCGCCATCACCGCCGACGTCTTCTACACGCCGGCCCTGCATGACTCGCTCGCGGCCTGGGTGCGGCGCAACTACCGCGAGGTGCTGCGCCCCCGCGACCTGCAGGACCCGCAGCTCGCGCGCGAGACGATGACCGCGCTCGATGAGCTGACGCGCATCCTGAAGCTCGGCAGCGTCTACGACTTCCAGCAGTAGCGACGTGTGCCGCCAGCCCGACGACGGTTGAGCCAGGGCGCTGCCTCCCTGGCCGCCTCGGGGGCTGGCGCGCACGGAATCTCTCCGGGGACGGCATCCCGCGGCCGGATGTCCACCTTCCGAAAGGGAGGCGACCGCCGGCCATGATTCCAGAATCCATCCAGCACTATCTGCAACGCCACCAGGTGCGCTTCGAGCGATACGCGCACGCTCGCGCCATCAGCGGGCAGGAACTCGCCGCGACCCTGCACGTGTCGGGTTGGCGCGTGGCCAAGTCCGTCATCGTGAAGGCGGACCGACGCCTGTGGATCGCCGTCGTCCCCGCCGCGGGCGCGGTGGACCTGGAGCAACTGGGACGGGCCATTGGCGCGAGCCACATCCGGCTCGCCACCGAGGCCGAGTTCCGCGACGCCTTCCCCGAGTGCGAAGTGGGCGCGGAGCCACCCTTCGGCGAGCTGTATGGGTTCCCCGTCGCCGTGGACGAGAGCGTCGGGATGAACGAGCGCGTGCTCTTCCGTGCGGGCTCACACGAAGAGGCGCTGGAGATGCGCTTCCAGGACTTCGCGACGCTGGAGTGGCCCGTCGTCGCGTCGTTCCTGCGCGATGCGCCCCATGCTCCGCCGCCGCTGTCCGTCTGGGAGATTGAAGCGCGCGTCGGGCCGTGAGGTGACATCCACGTCGCGCTACGGCATCGCGCCATCTCCGACGGCATCGGGGGTGCGGAGGTAGTGCTCCAGCTCCTGCGCGCGCGGGTCCTCGACGAGTTCCTTGCGCCGAGCCTCCACGCGTCCCCGCTCGACGGCCTCCAACCTCGCCGCCCATGCCTCCGCGTCCTTGCGCGTGCCCGGGGGCATCAGCCGCAGGCCGTCGTGCACTGAGCGCGCCGCCGCGTCGTAGCGCTGGAGCGCCTCCTGCAATCGCGCCACGGCGAAGTAGGCATCCGGGCTGGGCTGAAGCCGCGCGACGGACTGACGCCGCTCCACGGCGCGAGACAGCAGCCCCTCGTGCTCGAAGCACGCCGCCTCCAGGGCCAGCAGCCGCGCACGTTGCTGGAAGTCCGTGAGGAAGGGGCCGACACCGTCCAGCGTGTCGCGAGCGCGGCGAGTCAGGCCCGCGTCCAGCTCTCGCGCGGCCAGCGTGAAGGACAGCTCCACGTTGCCAGGGAAGCGCGCCAGCAAACGCTCCAGCGACTGCAGCGCCTCGTCGCCCTTGCCCTGGGCTCGCAGCACGTCCGCTCGCAGCAGCAGCGTGCTCAATGCCTCGGGCTCGCGCTGCTCCACTTCAGCGCATGCGGCGGAGGCGGCCTCGGACTCTCCGCGCGCGAGCCGGAGACGGGCCTCGCGCGCCCAGAGCGCCGCCATGCCCACACGGCCCTCGAAGTGCTCGCGAGCCCAGGCCAGATAGTCCCGCGCCGCGTCTTGTCTTCCGGGCGTGTTGAGCAACGCATCGGCGAGCCGCACCGCATCCTCGGTCGTGTCCGGCGTCATCGCCGACAGCTCGTCCACGGTGCGGGCACGCGGGAGGGCCTCGGCCAGCAGGACGTTCACGTCACCGGCCTCGTGCGCCAACCGGTACTCCAAGAAGCCTTGCGCGCGGCGCCCCAGGACGAGCAGCGCCCGTGCCGCCACGCGATGCGAGGGCGCGTCCACGGGCCGCAGGTAGAGCGCGCGGTTCACGAACGCGAGCGCGGATCCCGCCTGCGCGGAGCCCTGATTGGCGTACGCCACGCCCACCGCCTGGTACAGCAGGTAGTCGGACGGGTGCAGGTCGATGAGCGCCAGGCCCCGCTCGCGCACCTGCTCCAGTGGGGCCTTCGCAGCCACGAGCCCCACCAGCTCGGACTCCGCCGACTCCAGGTCGTGGCGCCCCAGCCACGCCGCCCCGAGCGACAGCGCGCCGAGCCCCACCGCCCAGGCCATCGCGGGCCGAGGCCGCACGCTGCGCAGCGCCGAACCCGCGCGAGCCTTGTCCTCGGAGGGACGCGCCACGGTGCCCAGCACCACCCACGCGGCGACCGCGCACGCGGGCAACTCCAGGCTGAAGTCGAAGAGGTTGTGCAAGCCCAACGCGGCCACACCGCCGAGCGCGGCCAGCTCCGCCGCGCCATGCCCCTCCTGCCGCAGCAGTCGCAGGAAGGCCCATGCGCCCAACACCAGCAGCATGAGCCCCGGGACACCGAACTCCGCGCCCCACTGGAGCACGACGTTCTCCGGATGGGTGAGCGTGTTGGGATTGGGCTCCGTCTGGTAGCGCGGGAAGGTGGGCTCGAACGCGCCGCGCCCCATGCCGAGCACGGGGAAGGACTCCGCGGCCCGCACCATCATCGGCCACAGCTCCACCTTGCTGTGGCGCAGCTTGTCCACGCTGTCCGCCGTGCGCGCCTCGGCCCACAGGCGATCCGCGGCCAGATAGGCGCCCGACGCCAGCACGGCCAGGAGCCCGAACAGCACCGCCGCGCTGCGCCCCCACATGGGCATCGGTCGGCCCTCACCGCCGCGCCGCTGCCGGATGAGCAGCAGCGCCAGCAGCACCTGACCGAACACGAAGAACACGATGCCGCCGCGAGACAGCGACAGCAGCACACCCGCGCCCGACACGAGCGCGGCCAGCGCAAACAGGAGCGCCCGCACCCGCTCGCCCACCGTCAACGCCAGCCCCAAGGACACCGTGGCCGCCAGCCCCAGGAAGCCCGCCAGGTGGTTGGGATTGGCGAAGAACGTCACCAGCGTCGGCTGCGCGTGCACCCACGGCAGCACGCCAAACAGCGCGTTGACGCCAAACAGCGCGTGACCGAATCCCACCGCCGCCACGCCCGCGCCCGTGAAGGCCACCACCGACAGCAACCGTTGCCGCGAAGCGCGCGAGCGACACACCTGCACGGCCGCGAGGAACGCCATGAGGTAGGCGAGGTGCTTCGCCAGCTCCCGCCACGTGGCCGGAGGATCCATCGACACCGGCCGAAGCCCCGTGAGCCCCAACGGAACGAGCGCGAACTCGCGCAGGGACGCCGCCTCGGGGCTGAAGACCTCGAGCACCGCCGTGGGCAACGGCACCAACTGCGCGAGACACAGCGCGATGGCGCCCACCAGCGGCGCCGCGAGCCAGGGCACCAAGAAGGACTGTCCCTGCCGCCGCGCGCCCACCGAGGCCAGCCCCAGTGCCAACCCGGCCACCACGCCCAGCGGCACGAGTCCCCAGCGAGCCGCGCCACCCAGGGACAAGGGCCCCATGACGACGAGCACCGCGAGCGCGGCTTCCGCGAACACGGTGAACCGAGAGGTACGACGAGAAGCGGGGGACATGGGGGCGCGCGCGATTATGTCACGAGCGCGCGGCCGCGCCCGATTCCGGCCCATGCTGGCTCCTCGGACGCCCGCCGAGCACGCGCGTCACGGCCCCTGAAACACGCCGGATGAAACAAGCTCAGAGCCCCCTGAGCGTCGGGCGCTTCGCCCTCGGGTCGCACACGCCTGGTCAAAGGCGGACACCCGGCCCCGCCCCGAAGGCAGCTCCATCACGCTTCTTCGAGCACGGGGTGGCCCTCGCATGCGGCCCACCCGGGACACGGGCTCCCAGGTCCGAGCCTCCAGGCGAGCGGGCAGCCCAGCCCTCCGCCCGCGCACACGAGGGACACCGGCGCGCTTCCATCGCTTGCATCCCGGGGGCCATCTGGCATCTTCCGCGAGCCCATGCGTCGCCTCGTCCTCACCGCCACCCTGCTCTGCGCCACCCTGTCCGGGCTCACCGCGTGCAAGAGCGCCTGCCGCGAGCTGTCCGAGAAGCTCTGCGATTGCGCCGTCAACTCCGTGGAGAAGCAGGCCTGCGAGCGCCGCGCCGCGCAGGAGGAGGGCCGCGTCGAGCCCACCGCTGACGACGACCTCGCCTGCGAGGCGAAGCTGGACGTGTGCGACTGCCACGTCATCGAGACGGACGAAGGCAAGCGCAACTGCGGCCTGGCCCGCTAGCCCTGGCTGGCGGACAGCTTCGCGGCGCCCTCCGCCTCCACCCACGGCTGGAGCGCGCGCCGCACCCGCGAGCGCCACGGCGTCTCCACCCAGTGGTGGACCGCCAGCGACGCGGGCACCAGCAACACCATCAGCAATCCCAGCCATCGCCACGGTGAGGACAGGTCCAATCGGGACTCCAGTCCGTGCACCACCTCGCTCACCGGGTACTGCAGCAGATACAGGGCATAGCTCGCACCGCCGAGCCGCACCGCGAGCGGCCGCGACAACACCCGGCCCAGCAGCCCTCCACCGCGCGCCAACCCATACACGAGCAGCCCGGACGCCGGCGCCAGCAGCGCGTTGTGCATCAGCGGGTACGGCAGCGCGGGCCCCGCAGCGAAGCCCGCCACGAGCAGACCCGCCCCCACCAGCGCCATCCAGGTTCCTGAGCGGGGACTCGCGGCCTCACGCTCGCGCACGAAGGCCACGCCCAGCATCACCCCCAGCAGGAACTCCGGCAGCCGCGCCAGCGGGCTGAACTTGAGGGCCGTCAGCCACGTGCCGGAGGCATACACGTCAAAGGGGCCCGGACCATCTGGCTGGAGCCAGAGGTAGAGCAGCGAGGGGACGAGCCCCAACCCCCAGACCCCCGCCAGCGCCAGGACGAGGCCCCCTCCGCGAGGTGTCCGCAGCCGACGCGCCAGGCTCGGGAAGACCGCGTAGAAGAAGGCCTCCACGGCCACGGACCAGCCCGGCGGGTTCCAGTAGAGCGCCAGCTTGGGCACCCACGCCTGGAGCAGCAGCAGCGTGGCCATCCCGGCGCTCCCGAGCTTGAGGGACGCAACCGCCGGCGCATTGACCGCCAGCGAGCGCCCCATCGTCGGTGGCGCCGAGAGCACGAACGCGAGCAGGAAGACGGGGTACACGCGGGCCAGCCGCGCGCTCCAGAACGCGCGAACCCCACCGCGCATCGCCCCGTCCGCGCTCACGTAGTTGTACGCGAGCACGAAGCCCGACAGGACGAAGAACACCCCCACCGAGGCGTAGCCCGCGCCCACGAGATGGCGCAGCCACGTCGGCGCATCGTCCATGCACGGCACGGCGAAGTGGAACAGCACCACATGCAGGGCCGCGTAGAAGCGCAGCCCCGTGAGTGCATCCAACGAACCGCCCGGCTTCACCGACGGCCGATGCTGAAGTGGGTGAAGCCCAGCTCCCGCATGCGAACCGGGTCGTAGATGTTGCGCCCGTCGAAGATGACCGGCGCCTTCATGAGCGCCTTCATGCGCTCGAAGTCCGGGTGACGGAACTCGTTCCACTCCGTGACGACGAAGAGCGCGTCCACGCCCTCCAGCGCCTCGTAGGGCACCGACGCGTAGCGGATGCGATCGCCGAAGACGCGCTTGGCGGCGTGCGCGGCCACCGGATCATGCGCCACCACCTGCGCGCCCTTGCCGATGAGCCCCTCGATGACCTCGATGGCCGGCGCCTCGCGCATGTCGTCCGTCTTCGGCTTGAAGGCCAGACCCCAGACGCCGAACTTCTTGCCCTCGAGCGAGCCGAAGTGCTTCACGGCCTTGGTCACCAGCAGCTTCTTCTGGCGCTCGTTGGTGCGCTCCACCGCGCGCAGCAGGTCCAGCTCCAGGCCGTACTCACGCGCCGTCGTGACGAGCGCCTTCACGTCCTTGGGGAAGCACGAGCCGCCGTAGCCCACGCCCGGGAAGAGGAACGGGTAGCCGATGCGCTTGTCCGCGCCCAGGCCCTTGCGCACGAAGTCCACGTCCGCGCCCACCTTCTCGCAGAGCGCGGCGACGTCGTTCATGAACGAGATGCGCGTGGCCAGCATCGCGTTGGCCGCATACTTCGTCAGCTCCGCCGAGCGCGTGTCCATGAACAGGATGGGGTGCTCGGTGCGCACGAAGGGGGCGTACAGCTCGCCCATCACCTTGCGCGCGCGCTCGGACTCCACGCCGATGACGACGCGGTCCGGCTTGAGGAAGTCGTCCAGCGCGGCGCCTTCCTTGAGGAACTCGGGGTTGGAGACGACGTCGAACTCGGCGCTCGCCACCTTCGCGATGGCCGCGCGCACCTTGTCGGCGGTGCCCACCGGCACGGTGCTCTTGTCCACCACCACCGTGTACTGCTTGATGGCGCGGCCAATCTGCTCGGCGGCGGCCAACACGTACTGGAGGTCGGCCTCGCCGCTCTCACCCTCGGGCGTACCCACCGCGATGAACACCACCTGCGCGGGAGCCACCGCCTCGGTCAGGTTCGTGGTGAACGCGAGCCGCTTCTCCCGCACGTTCTTGCGGATCAGCTCCTCGAGCCCCGGCTCGTAGATGGGCACTTCGCCCGCCAGGAGCATGCGAATCTTCCGCTCGTCGATGTCCACACACGTGACATCGTTCCCGGAGTCCGCGAAGCAGGTTCCCGCGACGAGCCCGACGTAGCCCGTACCGATGATGGCAATGCGCATTGAAAGACCCAGTCCCCAGCGTTGGGAGTGACGGCTCGGGACTCATACGCCGAGACCCACACCGAAAGGAAGTCCGTCCCGGGTACCAGGGTCCCGCCAGCCTCAGCGCCCCGCCAGCAGGCGCCGGAGCCGCTCCACCCCTCGGAGCGCCGTGGTCCGCCCCGGGGTGCTCACCGGACCCACCACGAGCCGGTCCAACAGCTCGCGGGTCGCGCCCCGCAGAGGCGGCATCGCCGCGGTGGCCTGCGGCGCCGCGTCCACGAAGATGCGCGCCACGATGGCCAGCGACGTGTACAGCGCGCGCTCCATGCGCCACGCCTTGGCCCGCTCCAGCAGGGCGGGGACATCCAGGGTCCGGGAGTACACCCCACCCATCCACGTCGCGCCCGTGACGAGTTCGCGCATGTCCACGAAGGACAGCCAGGGCACGTCATAGCCGCGGCTGGCCTGATCCAACGCGAGCAGCAGCACCGCGTCTTCCAGGTCGGGCCGGAACACCGAGGGCCCATACACTTTCATGGCCCGGGAGCGCTCGAACACGGCGGCGAGCTGCTCTCGGCGCTGCGGACCCAGGACGTCCGAATAGAGATAGATGGGGGTTCGCCCATCGGACACCACGCGCGTGGCGCCGCTGCCGGAGGTGTCCTCCTCGGGACGGAAGTCGTGGTTGGACAAAAAACCGGCGAAGCCATCCACATCCATCCGGCGCAGCAGCACCTGGATGTCGAGCACGGGCCGGAAGCCCACGTGCGGATAGAGCGCCTCGGCGAACGACGCGCCCCCCAGCAGGAGCAGCTTGCGTCCTTCCAGCTCGTCCACGATGCGCTTGAAGTGGACCAGCTTCATCACGTTGTCGTTCACCGACCCCTGATAGATGGTCATCAGTCGGTCGCGCGCCCACTCGGGCGCATGGCCGCCTCCCAACCGATACTCGAGGTTGTAGGCCGCCAGCGGCGCCAGGCCCTGGGCAATGGCCCAGTCCACGTACTCCTCCCAGGGAGCGCCCTTCAGCCCTCCACGGGGTGGATCAAACGCGGCAAGGGTGCGGACGGTATCGATGAGGCTCGGCGCCATGGTGCGGCCCCTTTAACGGGCGGAACGCACCCGCCGCAATGCCCGCATGTCACCCCGCACTGTTTCCCCGGAATCCGTCCAGTCGCGCCCGGGCCGCGGCCTCCAGGCGGCGCAGCGTGTACCGGGCCATGTCCCCCACGTGCGGCGCCAAGAGGAGCTTGGCCGCCATCCACGCGGGCTTGCTCTTCGCCAGCCCCGTGCTCAGCAACCGCGCTTCGGAGAAACAGCGCGCCGCCACCTCTCGCTGCCACCACGGAGGCGCCAGGGCCGAGAGCACGTCCGCGGGCACGGGCGCCGCCATCAGCCGGTGCGCCGCCTCCCACGCGTACCACGCCAGATGTGGCAGCGCCGTCTCCCGCGCGAGCGAAACCACCTCCGCCCAATCCAAGGGCGCCCGCGCCGCGCTCGGCAGCGCCAGGAGCTTCAGGTCGAACAGCCACGCCAACCGCTGGAGCAAGTGATTGCTGGCGTGCAGCGCCAGGTACACCGCCTCGTCCTCCGCGTTCGGATGGCGCACGCGCAAGCCATCCCACTCCTCGACCTCCGAGCGCGCCACCAGCGCATCGCCCTCCAGCGCGCGGCCGTAGCCCGCGAGCGCCCGGAAGTGCAGCTCCACCAACCCGGCGGCGCCCGTCAGCTCCAGGTGATGCGAGTCCTCATGGGCGTGCGCGGGGCCGCGGATCCGCAACCCCAGCCCCGTGAGCGCGCGCACGGAACGGTCCACCTCGGCGCGAGTCACCAGCAAGTCGACATCGCTCGTCGCGCGCTGGAGTGGGTCCGGATACAGCCGCCGCGCCAACCCGTATCCCTTGAGCAACACCGGCGTCACGCCTTCCGAAGCCAGCGCCTTCACGGCCTTCGCGAGCAGCGCCTTCACGCGCATCACGCGGGCAGCGTTGCCCAACGACTCGCGGCGGAGCAGCGCACGGGCCTCGTTGGGAAGTGTCCACCCCGCGCGCGACACCGCGTGCTCGACGAACCCCACGAGCCCATGCCGAACCGAGGCCTGGACGAACGCGACCGCGTGCTCGGGCGCCACCGACGCGGCCGGGGCAGCGGGCCACGCGCGCAGCAACGACACCAGCGCGAGCCCGCCCTCCGTGCTCACCGTCGGAGCGCAACCACGCGCGCGCCCGGAGCATCAGCAAGGAACAACAACGCCGCGGCACGCGCAGCCACCGCGTCCGCCACGACCTCCAGGGCCAGCTCCTCATCGCGGTTGATGGCCTCGCGCCCATCGCGCCAGCCGAGCACCAGCGCGCCGAGCACCGACTCCTGATGCTTCACCTCGATGCAGACCTCCAACGGCGCGGCCGTGTCCTGCCCAGGCCGCTGCGTCTCGAAGACCACGCCATCGGTCAGGCCATCTCGGACCTGCCGGAAGCGCAGCTCCTGGCGGGCCGCGTCCAGCGCTTCGGCCAGCGGGCGCACGGCGTTCCAGATGCCCTGGAGTGAGCCCGCGCCGCGCACCTCCGAGGTGACGTCGGTGACGAGCTGGCGCAGGCGGATGTTGCGCTGGCGCACCTGCTGAACCACCCCGGCGCTCTTGAGGTCCAGGTAGCCCAGCTTGCGCATCAACACGACGATGACGATGGCCATGCCGGTGAGCAGCAGGGCGCTCTGCGCGGTGTTGGCGAAGTTGAGCCCGAGCGCCGTGAGCGTGAACAGGCCGCAGAGGCCATACAGCACGAGCACGCTGCTGCGGTGGCTGAGCAACAGGCGGCTCATCAGGCGGTGGTGGATGTGCTCCTTGTCCGCGCTGAACAAGGGCCGCCCGAGCAACGAGCGGCGGATCATGGCCAGCAGGGTGTCCATGATGGGCAGGCCCAGCGACATGATGGGCACGAGCATGGCCACGGCGGTGCCGCTCTTCGTGCACGTCTTGATGGACACGGCCGCGAGCACGAAGCCGAGGAACATGCTCCCGGTGTCCCCCATGAAGATGGAGGCCGGGTTGAAGTTGAACACCAGGAACCCAAGGATGGCGCCCGCGAGCGCGGCCATCAGCAAGCACAGCAACACGTCCCCGCGAGCCAGCGCGAGGATGAAGTTGGTGCCCACGCCGAAGAACGCCACGCCGCCCGCGAGCCCATCCAGTCCATCGATGAGGTTGAGCGCGTTGACCACGCCCACCACCCACAGCACGGTGAACGGAAGGCTGAGCACACCGAGCGGCAGCTCGAGCCCGAAAGGATTGGCGAGCGCCTCGATGCGAAAGCCGAGCGCATAGAGGCCCAGCGCCACCGCGAGCTGCACGGAGAACTTCAGCCGCGCGCCGGCGCCGCGCAGGTCGTCATAGAGCCCCAGCGCCGCGATGATGGCGCCGCCGATGAAGAGGCCGGCGATCAGCGCGGTCTGCGCGCGGAACTGGAAGCCCACGCCCGAGTCCACGAGGAACAGCGCGCACAGCGGCGCGAAGAACCCACCGACGATGCCAATGCCGCCGAGCCTCGGAATGGGCCGGACATGCACCTTGCGACTCGAGTTCGCCTGGTCGAGCCAACCCCACGCATGGGCGCGGTTGCGCACCACGAGCGTGAGCACCAGGGCCACCATGAGCGAGATGAGGAAAGCGACGAAGAAGGTGACCATGCGAGTGGATGCCGGAGGTCATGGTGAGGGTCACTGCCCGGCGCGTCAACGTGTGTCATCCCCGAGCAGCGCGGTCGATCCCCTCCTCGGCGGGAAAGCTCAGTTCAAGACGTCGCGCGTGCGTTCAGCAAGGATTTGTAAAGCCCAACCATCCGCTCGGCGATATCTGGCCAGAAAAGTCCAGAGACAGCGTTCTGCGCGGCCCGCCGCAGGGCGAGTCGGCGTCCACCATCACTCGCGAGGGTGTTCACCGCGGCCACCATCGCCGACACATCTCCGATGGGCACCCGCAGGCCGGACTCCTCATGCGCCACCACTTCCTGCGCCACGCCCACCGGCGTCGTGACGGGCACGAGTCCACACGCCATCGCCTCCACGAGCGCCATGCCGTAGCCCTCGCTGTGGCTGGGGAACAAGAGCACCTCTTCGCTCGCGAGCAGCCGCGGCAGCTCCGCGTTGGGATAGCGGGAGATGACCCGCAGTCGCTCGCGTACGGCTGGAGGGAAGGACTCGAGCACCTCGCGCTCGGCCACGCCCGTGCCCAGCAGTGTCAGGGTGAAGGGGAGCCCTTGCGCGAACAGCGCCTTCGTCACGGCGACCAGCACCGCCGTGCCCTTGGCGGGCAGCCAGCTCCCCACGAAGGCCAGACGCAGCGGCCCGTCTTCGGGCACGGGCCGCGCGGGCGGCAGTCCATGGAAGACCGCGGGGAGCGCGTGCGGAATGACACTGAGGCGTGTGGCGGGCACCCCCAATCGCTCACGCGCGTAGGTCGCGTCCTGCGTGTTGAGCAGCACCGTGTGGTCGGCCAAGAGCAGCGACTGCCGCACTTCCCAGAGGCGAAAGCCGCCATGGTAGAGCGGGTACTTCCAGCTCAGGTGATGCAGCCCTTTGGACGAGTCCGCGCGGAGCCGCTCGGAATAGGTGTGCTCCAAGCCGTGACTGCGCGTCACCAGCACCTGTCCACGCGAGGCCCCGGGCCGCCCCGCGCGCGCCCAAGGCCAGCAATCGCCCGTCGTGACGTCGAGCACGTCATAGCGCCCCGCCACCCGCGCCAGATGCCGCGCGAGTTCCCAGGGGAAGCGCACGCCGTGCCACGCGGTGTACTCACGGGTGCCGGGAAAGGCTTCCGTGTAGCTGAAGTAGTCCACGACGCATCCGCGTGCCGCGAGCGCGTTCCCCAGCGCCAGCGTCACTCCCGGAGCCCCCATGTCCGGGTCGAGCGGATGATGAATGGCCAGGAGCACCCGCAGCCCACGGCCTCTGCCGTCTTGCATGCGCGTCCTCAGCCCAGACCGCGCTCGAACCGAAGTCGCTGACAGAACGACTCGGTGTCCTCGGCGGTCTGGTCCCACGTGCGTTGCCGCGCACGCTCCTGTCCGGAGCGACGAACGCGCGCCACCAGCTCGGGATTCCGAAGCGACTCGTCGAGAAGACGCTCCCAGCCCGCGGAGTCACCGGCTTCACAGAAGAGGGCATCTCGACCGTTGAGGGCGAGGTCGCCCAGGCCGCCCTCGTCGAAGCCCACCACACAGAGTCCGCTGGCCATGCCCTCGAGCCACGTCTTTCCAAAGCCCTCGAAGTACGAGGGGAACAGCAGCACGTCGTGCTCCGCGTACACCTGGCGCAACGCCGTGCGAGGCATCCACGAGTGGACGCGCAGACGCTCGCCGAACGCGGGCCCGTAGGCGCGACGGATGTGCTCCTCCGCCGACCCGTTCACGACGAACGTCAGCTCCAAGCCCGGATGGCGCTGCGCCAGTCGAGGCAGCACGTCCTCCATCAGCCCAGCGCCCTTGCGCCAGAGATAGCTGCCCACGAAGAGCAGTCGCGGCATGCGCACGGTCGGCTCGACCAGCGCATCCTCGAGGAAGTCCTGCCCCAGGCCGTAGCGGATGAAGCCCACCTTGCTCGCAGGCAAGGAGTAGGTGTCGCGAACGAAGTCCGCGCAGCGCGAGGACGGCGCGATGACGCCATGACACGCGCGCGCGGTGCGCCAGCAGGCCATGACCGCCATGGCACCACTGGCGCCCGAGAGCACCCGGCGGGAGGTCGCCTTCACGGGCTCATAGCCCAGGCGCTTCTCCGCCAGCAGCAAGCGGTGCTCCCAACCATGGGTGCGATTGAGGAAGAGCGTGTTCGGATGGTGCCGAGGCAGCAACTCATACGCGAGATAGGCCTGAGGCTGGCTCACCAGCACCACGTCGTAAGCCTGCTGCTTCAATCGGGACGACAGGGCCCTCAGCTGGCGTACAGGGGTCTCGAAGTGGCGCCGCAGCGCCGCATGGGGAACCACGCCTTCATCCGCGAACCACTCATAGTCGACCCCGTGGCCACGAGCGGCCAAGGCGTCGCCGACGGCCAGCACGGAGCCAGCCGAACCGCTGTTCGGATCCGGAGCAAACTGGGCTGCCACGAGGAATCGCATCACTCGACTTCATAGGACAGGACTCCGTGCCCTGGCGATAGGTCTCGCAAGGGCGCGTTCACGGACAGTCGTCCCGAGAGCGAACGGGCAATCACGGAGGCATTGCCGTCCCCGAGCCCGTGTGAAAGACAATGCGAGGCGCCCTTCATGCCCTCCCCTCACCCGCAGACCTCAGACTCGGGAGTCCTGTCCCCAGGGCCCTCACGCAAGGACGGCCTGGATGTGCTGCGGGCCTTGGCCATCGTCTCGGTGCTCTGCTTCCACGCCCCGGAGTCCGTGCGGCGCGCCCTGCCGGACATGCTCCGCGCGGGCTTCGACGTCGGCTGGGTGGGCGTGGACCTGTTCTTCGTCCTCTCCGGCTACCTGATTGGTCGGCAGGTGTTCGCGACGGAGGACGCAGCGCCTCTGGGACTTCAGCTCCGCACGTTCTGGCTCAAGCGGTGGATGCGCACGCTCCCGCTCTACTTCTTGGTCCTCGCCTTCCATGCACTGAAGCCATGGTTGCTGGGGACCCCCTTCGTGGGAGGAGGTTGGCACTACCTCGTCTTCCTCCAGAACTACGTCGGCGTGCGCGACTTCGTGCAGAGCTGGTCGCTCTGTGTCGAGGAGCACTTCTACGTGGTCCTGCCGTTGCTCGCCTTCGGCCTTCGTGCCCGCTCCGCTCCCGCCTGGGTCTGGATGATGCCTGGAGCCCTGAGCGTGGTGGCCCGAGCGTGGGAGGTACACACCGCCGCGCCCGGCCTGTTGCCCGTGGAACAGTGGGTGCGCTTGCAGTGGCCCACGCACCTCCACCTGGATGGACTCGCGGTGGGTGTCTTTCTCGCGAAGACCGCGCCGCGCTGGCAACGGTGGACCCCAGCTCGGCGCGGGGCCTGTGGCGTGATGGGCGCGGTGTTGCTCGGGGTGACCTTGGTGGCGTGCGTGCCTCACCTGCCGGACTGGGGAGGCGTGTGGATCTTCGCCGGGCTCGCGGTGGGATTTGGTGGATTGCTCGTGGCCACGGAAGCGATTGCGCTGCCCACGCCGCTGAGAGGCCTCGTGTACCAGGCCGCGGTCCTCTCGTATGGCACCTACCTCTGGTTCGGAGTCGTGGCGCGCGTGTTCGAGCGGCGGAACCTGACCCTGGGTGTATGGGGATTGGACCTGCTCGCCTTCATCGCGGTGACGCATGGGCTCGCGTGGGTGACGTACGTCGCGGTGGAGAGACCTGCCCTGCGGCTGCGGGATAGGCTGCTGGCGTGGCAGGCCTCGCGGGCAGAAGCGCGTGACGGGGTCGTGGAGCCTGGACGCTAACGAATTGGCCGTACCGACACAGGAGCAGGACCATGCGGGTCACCACTCACTTCGCCCTCTGGTTGGCGGGACTGGCGCAGGCTGAAACGCAGACCACCGCCGCCGAGCGAGCTTGCCTCGCCAAGCACGCCGCGGGACGGCGGAGGCTGGTGGAAGTCGGTGTCTGGCATGGCGTGACGACGCGGGTGCTGCGCGCGGTGATGGATCCGACTGCGACGCTCTGGGCCGTGGATCCCTATCCCGTGGGGCGCTTGAAGGTGAGCGTGCAGCAGGTCATCGCGCACCGAGAGGTCGCCAGCGTCCGCAACGGACACGTGCAGTGGGTGCGCACGACGGGGGCGGACGCCGCGCGAGAGCACCGTGCACAGGGCTTCCCTGCTCCGGATTTCATCTTCATCGATGGGGACCACAGCTACGAAGGGCTGCAAGCGGACTGGACCGGCTGGAGTCCGCTGGTCGCCCCTGGGGGCATCATCGCCCTGCATGACAGCCACTCCACGCCCCAGCGCCCGCTCGAGACCGCCGGTAGCGCTCGGTACACGAGCGAAGTCATCATGCAGGACAAGAACTATGAGCGAGTCGAGACCTCCGACTCGCTCACCGTGATGCGCCGCCGCGTGAGTTGAAGCGACGGCAGTAATCATGGCCGCGTCAATCACATCTGACGCGGCCATGACCGGAAAGGCGTCACTTTTTCGGATCGGGCTTGGTTGAATCCCTCAAAGGCACCCAGTCAGTCCTTGGGACATTTCCCACACCTTTTCCATCAATCCAATCCTGATCCTTCCATCCACCACGAGCCACCTGCCCGACTATCGCAACGAGGTTATTGGCCCCGACATCTGCAGCCGGATCGGGACTGTTCAACAACTCTACATCTGAGAGTGGGTGCGCTTCAGTCACTACCACTCCGCCAGGGTTCATTGCGACATCCACACCGTCCGTAGTCTTGAAGACAGCGCCTGGTTTATCTTTCGTCGCAACACCATCCTGAGGACCAACCCATACCTGACCAGGACTCACCGCAACCGGCACACTCGAGTTGTCGACCCTCACCGTCTTGATCAAATCCCCATGTGCATTCTCAATACGAGCCACTTGCCCATTTGCCTCGGGCTTCACCATGCACTCATTTACATTATCTTTACTACATGAAACATCTCGACCATCCACATCACTCATCACAATCGGATTGTTCGAAGCATAGCGATACACACCAACACCGCCTGCATTACTCACCATTTCGACAACCCACTTAGTACTCAAGAGCATGGGCTCCGGACCGAGATACCGTCCGCTGCGCGGCTCGTAGTAGCGATTCCAGTTCTCGAACAGGTCCGTCTCGGAGTCGTGGTACTGGCCCGGGAAGCGCAACGGCGTCCATGTCGGAGTCGCACCCGACTGGAAGCGGCGATACTCCAATCCCTCCAGCGAAGCCTCGCCTGTCGCGCCCGCCGTCGCCGGAGACTTGAAGCGCAACTGGAGCGTGCCGTCCGTCCCCGTCTGCGCCCAATCAGTCACGACCCCCGTCCCTGACATATTGCTCAACAACGTGGAAGCGCCCGATACACCATTCACCAAAGTCCCACTCCCATCCGCCAGATACACCCCGCTTCCGCTCGCGCTATCGAGGAATGCGAGCCGTGCGCGCATCTGCGTCACCGTCGCGGTCGAAGCCGGAGCCTTCAGCGCGGAGAACAGCGCATCCTGCCCCGTTCCCAGCACAGGCGAGCTGGCCACGCGGGTCGTGCGGTTGACCTGCCCATACGGGTCATAGTCGCCCACGCCCGCGACGCGCCGATACGAATCCAAGACCAGCACCGGCTTCCCCAGACCATCCGTGACGATGAAGTAGAGCCCGCACTTCGCCGGCTCTCCATTCCGCGGGCAATCTCCCACCAGGTCCTGTGCACGCTGACCACTGAGGCTGCTGCGACTCTTGAAGAAGGCGAGCGGCCGATTGTCGAGCCAGATGTACTCGTCGCGAACCGAGTCCGCCGTCGACAAGTCGAACCCCGTGTGCCCCCAGTCTTCCAGGAGCCGCGTCCCGTCGTAGAAGTACTCGTCCTCGGGCATCCCCGCCGGGGTATCCAGCAAGTAGCGCTTGAGGCGGCGTCGGCCCTGCGCGTCGTAGAAGTACTCATACGAGCGACCTTCGCTATCGGACACCATTCGATAGACAGCCCCGACGGCTGCATTGGCCCCCGTCGTGGAAGGATCCAGCGACAGCACATAGAACGGTGAGCCGACGGGATCCGTCTTCTGCTTGTAGTCAGCCACCTGCTTGACGCGACCATCGGCGTCATAGCCATAGCGCTGAGTCACCTTGAACTCGCGCGGGCACGAACCGCCCGAGCACGCATTCGGTGTCCACGAGCGAGTCATGAGCCAATCCACCCGAGGAGCCCCAGCGTCGTACTCGCTGACGTACTGCCATCCATCCAGGAACTCAGAGGTCCTGTTTCCGCGGGCGTCGTACTCGTATGCGCGCGACTGGTACGAGCCGCCTTCGTTCATGCCCGGGGACGTGAGCTGCTGCGCGAACCTCAACTGCAAGCGTGCGTCGTAGCCCTGCGCACCTGAACCGGAGTCCGCGTATCGCACCGAGTTCGGCGCGACACTTCCGATCTCCAGGAGGCACGTGTCCTCTTGGAGTGCCTGGTCTCCCTTCCACGTATAGGCGCGCTTGAAGATGTCCCCAAGCACTCCGCCCGCCTCCACCTTCGAGACCGTCAGCCCAGAGAGTCGACCGGAGGTATCCCCCGTGCTGGCGAAGCCCGTCCCATTGCAGCTCGTGAGCGGCTGGTTCGAGCCGCCTCGGTGGTACTCCACCCGCACCTGCTTGTTCGAGGCGGGCGCACTGGGCGCGTTGAGCACGTAGGAGCGCAGGCCGCCGAACGGCTCCCAGCGAGCATCGTCGATGAGCGTCACCATGCCCGACCAGGAGGTCCCATCCCACGTCGTCGCGGAGATCGACTTCACGCGGTGCGAACGCCCCGTCGTGTTGCCGTAGTAGCCGTAGGACACATAGCGCCCACCAGGCATCCACTCATTCATCAACAAGCCCGTTCGGTCGTAATAGAGGACACGATTGGGAGAGGCATTCGTATGGGCACCGACGCACGGATGCGTCCGGGCCGCCCAGCCGGTCTGCTTGCGCACACGGTAAAGGCCAATCATGTTCCCGTGCGCGTCATACTGATACCAAGAGTCTCCGAACGAGTCCGTCAACACCTGCGCCCGCCCCAAGGCCAGCGCGGGACGACTCGGGGAAGAGGCAGGACAAGCCGATGGCGCGGCGACCTCGTTGTCGTAGGCAAAACGATAGAGCGACTCCACCGAACTCGACGTGACGGCATTCGCGCCCCGCAGGCGTCCCAAGCTGTCGTACTCGTAATCCAGCCACTGCATGACGGTGGCGGCGGACATGGCGGGCGTCTGCTCACGGACGAGGTTTCCCGCCGCGTCGTACTCGAACTGATAGATGCCGCGGCCCTGCCCCGAGGAGCCGGACTCTTGCGGCCCCAGGGCCCAAGGAGCATGGACGCGCACGACGTTGCCGAAGTCGTCATGCTGGTAGTTCACGACAGGCTGGCTGCACGTGCCGGCGCCAGGCGGACAGCCCTGCTGGACACTCCGAAGGTTTCCGGCCGGGTCATAGGAGAGGAGTGTCCGCACCGCGTTCCCAGCGGTCGAGTTGGGGCCCAGCGGCTCCACGAGGCTGACCAGTCGATTGAGCCGGTCATACGAGAATGCCGTGCACTGCGGACTCAGCGGCTGCGGTGAGCCACTGCTCAGCGTGTTGGGGTCAATCCCTCCGCAGAGAGGGGGCGGGACCGACGCCCCCGGCTGATAGGCCAAGCCCATGCCGATGCGATTGCCCTGCGCATCGAACAGGCCCGTCTGGGAATAGATGGCTGCCGCCGTGGGCGAGGGTCCCGGAGAATTGGTCCCGGACGCCTCGAACGTGATGCGGCCCAGGGGGTCGCCCTCGAAGTAGCGCGTGCGGCGCACTGCCCCGGTCTCATCGCGATAGGTCTCGCTCCGCAGCTTCCCCTGGCGATACGTGTAGTCGACGCGCTCGGAGTAGACCGCGCCCCCCGGAGTCGCCGACGAGGCCTTCCACTGCAACAGATCCGAGCGAGGGTGCGCCCCACCCGAGTCGGCGCAGTCCGCCCCCGGAGCAACCCCCAGACGGAAGCACTGCACCTCGTAGTGCCCATCCGGGTGCTTGATGTAGTCGCCGTGCGCGCCGTTGTCATAGCCATACTCCGTGACGGCCTCCAACGAGGTCCCGACAGCGGTCGTGAACCGGGCCAGACGCTCACCCGCATACTCGAAGGTCGTCACGATTCCATTCGGGTCGGTGCTCTGGAGCAACCGTCCCCGCGAGTCATACGCATCGTAGGTCGTATCGAGGAACGTCCCGGTGCATCCCGCGCTCGTCGCCTGCGTGCAGACCCGCTTCTTCGAGACACGACCCGCCCGCTGCCCCGTCGAGGTGTCCGCCCAGTATTCGTACCGGGTCAGTGGGAAGGTGTACGCAGGCTTCCCGGAGGGCGCCGCCTTGTCGCAGGTCGTCGAGGTCTGACTCTCCACGAGGCAGGGCCCCATGACGGCTCGGATGCGCCCGCGGGGATCCTGCGCCGCGCCCGCGCTTCGAGAGCAATCATCGCTCGTGCAATAGAAGGTCCCAACGAGCCGCGGCGTGCGCGCCCAGGTGTGGGTGCCGTCCGAAAACTCCCACGTCAGCCCGGAGCGAATGACGCCCTGCAACTGATTGGTGAAGGAGTCATATTGCATGAACACCCCAGCCTGGGCGCCCGGGACGTCCTCACTGAAGGCGGAGGGTGAGAGCTTTGACTGAACCAACTGCTCAAACCCGCGCTGCGAAGCCGCGCGGGTGGCCCCGCCATACGCGTAGGTGTACTGGTTGACCAGGAGCGGTGAGCCTCCATCCTCACCAGTCGCCCCCAGATAGACCCGGTTGAGTTCGGCGGGAGGAAGGAACCCGGCCGACAGCACATCGGTTCCCGTCGCGAGCCCATGCTCGAAGACCGAGAAGCTCCCGTTGGGCTGCTGCTGGTACTGCGCCACCTCGACCTTGCCAGTCCGGCCGACGGGCGACAGGAACGTCATGTCCCAGGCTGTCGTCGCCCCAGCCGTCGCGAGCCCGGCGCACATCCCGCCGTCGCACTGCGCCACCACCTGCGTCTTCCCCAAGACAGGGCCCTGATCGCCTCGTGGCGCCCATCCACTCAGCTTCATCAAGAATCGATGCTCGACCGAGGACACCGCAGTCCCCGTTCCATCTCCCAGGAGCGACTGACTGCTCGTGAAGGACTGGTACTGATTGGGGCCACACGGCGACGTCAGCGTCAGCGACATCATCCCGGGCGCACACCCATTCCCGGAGACGCCAATGGAATACGCGTCGTGCGGACTCACCTCCTGACCGACATACCCTTCGGCGATTCCGCCATCCGTGCCCGTCAGACTCTGCCGAACGACGAGCACGCCATCCCGGGTCACTTCCCAGATGGGCTGTCCCTGAGCATCACGATAGGCGTAGTTCATCACCGTCCCAGGAACCGTTCCGCCACCCGACATCGAACGGTCCGGCCACTGGGTTCCGGAGACCAGACCCGCCTTGCTCTCCAGATACGAGTACTGAACCGCGCCAACCTCCAGGCTGCCACCTCGCCCGACAACATCGACGGACGCCACCACGCACTCCTTCGTCTTCCCATCGATGAGTGTGGGAACACGGGCCGGAAGCGCCTGATAGTGGAACACCAGCTTGTCCCCGCTGGCGGTGGTGACTGAATCCAGGACGGGCAGGTCCGCGCCCAAGACACCCGTTGTGCCCTCGGACGGCGTGCACTCCGCCGGGCTCTTGCTGCTGGGAATGGCATAGGAGAGACGCACCGCGCGCCGATGACATGAGGCAACGACGTCCACTCCAGCATCCTCCTGGCCCTCGGATGGACACGAGGCGGCGTCATATTGGGATGGCTCGACGTAGCTGAGGAAGTACGCGCCCTGCCAGATCATCTGCTGTGAGCGCACCGGCAGGTCCTTCAACACGTAGATGGGGCGAAGCGTCCGATAGTGATAGCGCCCCGAGGTGGTGTACACGATGAAGCCGTCACCGCTCCGCTGGATCTTCATGGACTGCTCGGACTCATCCCGGCTGAAACAGCCATCCGACTCGCAGGCCGCGAAGGTCTTCTTCGTTCCCGCCGGGCCGCCGTAGACATCCCAATAGGTCATGTCCTCGCAGGACGGCGTCTGGGGATCGCCACTGCAATGACTGCCCGTGTGCACCCGGAGCAGGATGAAGCTGTGAAAGTTGTGCCACCATTGGAGCGAAGCACCCGAGCGCCCTCCCGTCGCGGCCATGTGGCCGAACGGCGCGGGGAGGACCTGGGCCGGGTCGGCCTCGAGCCACGCGTTGTTGGCGCCGCTGAAGTGACGCTCGAGCGTGGCCCCGCCAAAGGGAGCGGAGAGCTTGAGGTCCTTGTTTGAGTAGCTCGGCTTGAGGGAGCCCAGCGCCACGGGGCTGGCCTGAGCCACGCCGAACTGGCCCGAGCCACCCAATGGCGGGAGAGGATTGAGACTGGCCTGGGCGATCTTCTCTTCAATCTCGTCATCCGGCAGCGGGTCATCCGTCCCGGTTGCGATGGCAATCACCGCCACCAGACTGAACGACAGACACACGACCACCGGGGTGCGGCGCCACCAGGGCCCGCCCCGCGTCATCAGAGGAGGAGTCAAGTTGAGGTTCTTTCAGTTGTGGCCCGAGGGCCAGGATTCAGGGAACAGGGGACGGGGACGGGCCTTCACCGACAGCCTCGGGAGGCGCGCGTGGCGGAAGACAGACTGCTTCCTTCGCGCCAGGGACCACGCTCACACAGCGCCACTCGGGCAAGCATTCAGCGCTGGATTGGCAACGACGGCTGCACACGTAGCCCGAGCCTCGCTCCGGTCGGGCGTGCACACACACCTGACTGAGACACTCCGAGGCGCCGTGCGCGCTGCAGTCCTCACCGACTTGTTTGTTTGCGGCCTGGTCCATGGGAGCGGGTCGCCACTCGCTCACCACGGTCCGGGTGCCATCGTCGGTTTTCGGCAGCGACTCCGCACGGCCCTTGTCGAGTGCCGGGTTGCACGCCACCAGTCCCACGAGGAGCAAGGCACTTGCCGCCAGACTCCTCGAACCCACCTTCCCCATGCGGGGCCACGCCATCTCCAATACCGACATCATCCCTCACGCGACAGAGCATTGATTGAACTGGAATGCAAAGTCACGTGTGTCAATAGCTGAGGCCAGTCCGACAAACAAGCCCCACTCGCGAAACAGCCATTTCGTGTCTCGGTGTCACATCGTGGGTTCGGCCAGGAGGGCGGCGCCAATGGCTCCCGACAGGTCTCCCAACTCGGCGACGTGAATCAATGGGGCACGCTCGGGGATGAACAGGTGGGGATACATCGACTCCGCGATGCGTCCCGCGTACTCCGGCCCCAGTCGCGTCCCGAGGCCTCCCCCCAGAATCACGGCTTCGACATCCAACAGGTTGATGGCCGAGGCAATGGCTGCTCCCAGCATCTCGATGGCCCGGTCAATCAACGCGATGGCCAATCCATCCTTCTTCTGCAAGGCGCTCATCCAGACACCGCTCGACAACCGCGAGCGTCCTTTGTCTCGCATGATGTCGAAGAGCTGGGTGCGCCGCCCGCGATGCACCTCCTTGCGCGCCTTGCGCTCCATGGAAGCGCGTCCCGCATACGCTTCCAGGCATCCCCGTCGGCCACACCCGCAGAGCGCGCCATCGGGCTTCACGACCATGTGGCCGATCTCCCCCGCGCCGCCGCGCCCACGCCAAGGCGTGCCATCCAACACCAATCCACCGCCCACGCCCGTGCCCCACCACACCCCCAACACCGAGCGATAGGGACGGCCCGCCCCCAGCCGGTACTCAGCCGCCACGGCCACCTGGACGTCATTGCCCAGCACCACCCGCCCTTTCACCAGGTCGCCCAGGTCCGCGGCCACGGGGTAGGGCTTCTCCCAATCCGCGACCACGTTGGTGGCGTGCGCGAGCGTGCCGTGATTGGCATCCACCGAGCCAGGAGCTCCCACCCCAATGCCTGACAGCCGAGGCGTCGCCAGCCCCGCGGCGACCGCCGCTTCCTCCAGGGTGCCGTACATCTCCCGGACGACCTCACCGGGCCCGCCCTTGCCTGGTGTTGGGTGGCGTGCCTGACCGAGCACCTCGCCCCGTGCATCGACGACCACGGCCTCGATCTTCGTGCCTCCCAGATCGATGCCACCCCAGACGCGCAGCTTGCCAGTGCGGGCCTTGGAGGTTCGCGGCATCGCGCGCGGCTTCTTCCGCGTCACACGAGACGTCGTCGTCTTTCGCGTGGCCATTCCCATGCCTCCCAGTCGCGGCAGCCAGGCCCTGGCGCCCTCCGCAATCTGGTCAGCACCGCTGGCGACTGAGGGCCGGCGTCCAAGCCAGCCCTCGACGGACCGCATGAGCCTGGGACACGCGAACACCCCTCAGCGCGGCCCCTTGGTCCTCCGCGGCGCGCTTACACTGGCACCGGCCGGAACAAGAGGTTGGGCGAGAGCGCCGCCACCGAGAGGCCGTGAACGGTCTGCGAAGCGGGGATCTCCGCGTAGCCAACGGACGCCAGCAACGACATCACCTCGTCGCGGCTGGAGCCCGCGCGGCGCAGCAACGAGTCCACCACCTCGATGACAAGCAAGCGGGGACGCCGCGCCTTCAGCGTGGCCAACATGCCGCGCAAGACCTCGGCCTCCGCGCCCTCGACGTCCATCTTCAGGACATCCCACCGCTCCAGGGGACGTGCCTCCGCCCACGCATCGAACGTCGTGACCTGCACCGAGATGGACTGCGCTCCGGTGCCGTACAACGAACGCACGCCGACATCGTGGGACCCGAGCTCGGCGGAGCTGCGGAGCTGCGCGGTGCGCGGACGGTCTCCCAGCGCGACCTGCACCACCTCCAGGCTCCCGGCCACGCTGTTCTGCTCCGCGAGCCGCCGCAGCCGCTCCGCCGTGTCCGGCGCTGCCTCGAAGGCAAACACCTTCCCGCGAGAGCCGTCCTGAAGCATCCGCGCCACGGGCAGGCAATGGACGCCGATGTTGGCCCCGACATCCACCAGCACTCCGCCGCCGCGCAGCTCGGCCATGAGCAAGGCATGCAGCTCAGGCTCATAGGAGCCACAGAAGAAGAGGTGTCGCTGGAGGTTGTCTCCCAGCATCACCTCGAAGCGGATGCCGTCATACGTCACGGTGAACGGCTTCTTGCTGTAGCTGAAGTGGCGGATCAGCCGAGCGTGGAAGGTCCGCGCCAGCTCCGACCGGGTGCTCCAGGGATACACCCCACGAGCCACATGCCCCACGGCGCGAACAATGGTCTTCTTCACTCAGCTACCCCTTTCAGCGTCTCGAAGCAGCGCCCGGTAGAACCCCACCACATCCTCGCGCTCGCGCGCCGGAGCGTACTCCCGATGGACGAACTCCGAGGCACTCCGCGACATGGCCTCGAAGCGAGCCGGGTCCTCACGGTGGAGTCGAATCGCCTCCTCCACGCGCTGACTGAAGGCCACGATGTTCCCCTGCTCCACGGGCAGAGACCACTCGGGGCGAAGGAACTCGCGCCCACCTTGCCCATGGAAGCCCACGACCAGGCAGCCGCACGCCATCGCCTCCACCGGCGGGAGCCCGAAGCCCTCCTGATGGCTGAAAGTGAGGAACAACGCCGAGCCCCGCAGCGCCTCGGCCACGCGCGCCGGGGTAAGCCCTTGCAGGATGTCGACGGCCCAGTCGCGCAGGCTCCCACGCGCGCGCAGCATCTGCAGCACCTGGACCGCGTCCTCCCGGTTGCGGCGCGACATGAGCGCGATGCGACGGCGAGACTCGCGCCCGCGTGCATGAAAGAGCGTGGGGTCCACCGCCGGGTGGACGCGCTCCACGCGAACGGATGGGAACGCGTAGCGCAGGTAGGCGGCGCTGTCCTCGGACACGACCAGCACCGCGCTCAGGTCCGGGTTGTCTTGATAGGGCGAAGGCGCGGTGTCCGTGAGTCCAGCGCGCGCGAAGGTGAGGTAGGCGCCCTGGTTGAAGAGGACCTGCCGGACGCCCCTCGGGAGTCGGCGGATGGAGGCGCCGTACACCTCCGGCACCACCAGGATGTCCTGGGCGCCGACGGGCGTGGAGGGCACGTGGCGGATCCGCGTGTGGTGCTCGAACCAGGTGCACGCGAAGCCCGGCCGCGAATGGAGGACCGCGGCCGAGATTCCCGCCTGCTCGAGCAGGTCCACATGGCGGTACAGCGTGCGGATGCCCCCGCTCGGCTCGTCGTAGTCCGGCGTGAGGAAGTAGACAGTGGGCGGTGTCGTCCGCGGGCCTTCGTGTCGCCGCAGCACGGGCACCTCGGCGCCAGCAGGCCGAGCCATGCCCAGACGCCGCAGCGCGGAGCGGGCCACACCGCGAAGAAGGGCTCGCGGGTCCAATGGGCTCACGTGTCCTCCTCTCGGGCGCGTGGGGCCGCGTCCCGTCAAGCGAACGCGGGTGATTAGCCGACGCGGTGGTGAGCGACAAGCAGCAAGGAGGGTCGAACTTGGATGCTCCCCTGGCCCACCTGCATGCACGGGCCCTGCCTCGACCGTCGCTTGTCCCCTCCCCTCCTGGCGCATACGCTCCCGCGCTCCCCCATCATGAGCAGCCGTCCCGCATCGAATCCGGAGCAGGCCCGGTCAGACGTCAAGACCCGCGCCTTCCGCTCCATCGTCGCCTTGACCCTGCGCACCTTTGCGTCTCAGGGGCTGCGCGTCGTCAACGCACTCGTCCTTTCCCGGCTGCTCTTCCCGTCGGACTACGGGGCGTTTGGCATTGTCGCGTTCGCGACGTCGCTCGGCGCCTATCTGGGTGACCTGGGGCTGAGCGCCTCACTGGTGCGCCAGTCGCATGAGCCCACCGAGGACGAGACCACCACCGCGTTCTGGAGCCATCAGGCCCTGACCGGCTCCATCGTGGCGCTGCTCCTGGTGCTCGCGCCGCTCGTCTCGAGCGCATACGACCTGGGTCCTTCCGGCACGCCCATGGTGTGCGCCATGGCGGTGGGCCTGTTCTTCTCCTCGCTGCGCGTCATCCCCATGATGATGCTGGAGCGCCACCTCCACTTCCCCGCCGTGGCGAGGATGGAGCTCGTCGAGGGGCTGACCCAGACCGGGACGACCATCGCCTTGGCCCTCCTCGGCTGGGGCCCGTGGGCCCTGGCTCTCGGTGGGCTCGTGCGTGGCGCGGTGGGGCTGGTGATCCTCTGGAGCGCCTCGCCCTGGCGCCCCCGTGGCCGCTTCCGCAAGGACATCCTTCAGCGCCTGCTGGGCTTCGGCATCTGGTTCCAGTTGGGAGGCATCATCCCCGCCATCCTCTCCGGGTGGATTCCGCTCATCGTCGGGAAGCTGCTGGGGAAGGACGCGGTGGGCCTGGTGAACTGGGCGTGGGCGCTCGCGTCGGTGCCGTTGATGATCAGCGGCATCCTCAACCGCGTCGCGTATCCCGCGTACAGCCGCATGCAGGAGGACGGCGCGGGGCTGGCGGAATACCTGCGCACCTCCATCCGGCGCATCAGCGCGGTGCTGTGTCTGGCCATTCCCTTCGGCGTCATCGCGCTGCCCATGCTCATCCCCATCGTGTTTGGCGAGCGATGGAGACCTGCCGCCCCGCTGGTCCAGTGGTACACGCTGGAGGCCACGCTCATGGCGGTGCACGGGCTGCTGTGCTCGCAGCAGAACGCGAGCGGACAGGCGCGTGAGCGCGTCTATGTCACCACCGTGTCGAGCATCCTGCGCGCGGGCCTGGGAACGCTCGCGGTGATGCACCTGGGCATCGTCGGCATCGGCATCATGGGCGCGACCATGACGCTGACCGAGCTGTGGCTCACCGCCTGGATGGTGGCCCGCCGCAGCCCGCATCTGACCGGACTGGAGGCCGAGGTGATGGAGCCCTTCCTGACGGTGGGCGCGCTGTTGGCGTTCGCCGTGGCGGTGTCGCGCTTCGCGACCGGCGAACAAGGCCCCCTCGTCCAGGCGCTCGTCGCGAGCGGCGCGCTGGCGCTTGGCGTGGTCGCCCGGGAGCGACTGCGCAGGGGGCTGTCCCTCATGGGCGAGGTGCGCTCCGTCGTCCAGTACGTGCGGTCGAGGCGGGCCGCCTCGTGACGAACGCCGAGCCAGGCGAGCGGCCAGGGCTCGCCGCGCTCACGGGACTGCGCTTCCTCGCCGCCATGGGCGTGCTGGGCTTCCACTACTACTGCGGCCCTTGCGAACCCCACCTGCCCGCGTGGGTGGGACAACTGCTCGGCGCCGGCTTCACCACGGTCAGCCTCTTCTTCATCCTGTCTGGCTTCATCCTCGCCTACACCTACCTGGACGCGACGGGGAACTTCCGCGGCGCGCTGTCCACCTTCGCCCGCGCCCGCTTCGCGCGGCTCTACCCCATCTACTTCGTGGCGTTGGTGGTGGAGCTTCCCTTCTTCATCCGCTCCACCCAGCTCGCTGCGCCCAAGGCGAGCGCGGTCGAGGTCTGCCGGCACACGGTCGCCACGCTGACGCTCACGCAGTCCTGGGGCATGGATGTGTCGCGCCCCATCTGGAACATCGTCGCCTGGACCCTCTCGGTCGAGGCCTTCTTCTACGCGGTCTTCCCCCGCCTCGGCCCCAGCCTGGGTCGCCTGCGCGCGCGGAGCCTCCTCGCCGTGGCCGCAGGCGCATGGTTGCTGGGACTCAGCCCGCATGCCGCGCCCTTGGCCGAGTCGTGGTTGAGCGCCCATGACGCGCCGGCGCTCCTGCGTTCAGCACTGAGCGCGTGGAGCCGAGCGATGGCCATCGCCATTCCACTGGCGCGGCTGCCGGAGTTCGTCATCGGCGTCTGCCTGGGCGTCCTCTTCCTTCGCGCGCCCCAGCCGGCTGGGAGTCCGCGCACGCGCACCCTGGGCGTCCTCGTGACCGGGCTCGCGCTGGCCATCGCGGTCTCATGGGTTGATGGTCCGCCCTCGCCCTTCCTGCAGAGCGCGGTCCTGGTGCCCTTGTTCGCGCTGCTCATCTTCCTGCTCGCGGGTGGAGTCGCCTGGCGAGGACTGGGACTGGCAACGCGCGGGCTCGCGGTCCTGGGGGGCGCCAGCTACGCGCTCTACATGACCCACGGCGCGGTGCTGAACTCCCTGCTCGCGCTCAACACGCGCTCCCTGGGGCTCGGGCACAACACGGTCGCCTTGCTGGCCATGCCCTGCGCGGTGCTGCTCTCGGTCGTGCTCTTCCGATTCATCGAGGAGCCCGCGCGAGCATGGCTCCGGCGGCCACGCGCCTCGCTCGCGGTCGCGAGGCCCGCGGTCCCAGCCTCCACCGGGGATTGAGGCCCAACGCGTTAGCCGTCTCGTCCCCGGCGGATCAGCGAGGTGGCGAGCACATACGGAGGGAACCCCAGCATGTAGCGCCAGCGAGGGACCTCCAGGTGATAGGCGAGGCTCCTGCGATACAGGTCCAACGCCAGCCCCCATCGACGATGCGCGAGCATCCAGTGGGTGACGTGACGCAGGCCGAAGAGCAGCATCATCAGCCGCTCCCGCCGCCGCGCCGCGCCCCCGGGATACTGCCCCTGCTGCTCCTGCTCCATCAGGAACACCGTGCCCTCGTGGCCGCGCTCCAGGTCGGTCGAAGAGGAGCCCGAGTGCCTGCGATAGCCGAGCGTCACGGGTGATTCGATGAAGGCAAATCCTGGCTCGACGCCCAGGCGGTACAGCAGGTCGTAGTCCTCGGCGACGATGCGCCGCGCGCAGAAGCCACCCACGCGCCGCAGGGCCTCCGTGCGCACCGCCACGGCGCACGCGGTCCGGATGAAGCGGGACTCCGCGCTGGCCAGATAGTCCGCGAAGAACCGCGTCCTCGGCGGCTCGGACTCCGTCCCCTTCAACTCCGATGGATCCGCGAAGGTCTTGGCCTGTCCCATCACGACCGCGGGGTCACCGTGCATCCGGATGGCCTCGCGATAGGTCGACAGCGTCCAGGGGAACCAGAGGTCATCGCTGTCGAGGAAGACGACATACTCACCGCGCGCCTCCCGAATCCCCAGGTTGCGAGCCATGCCCTGTCCCGCGTTCGCCTGGCGCAGCACGCGCACCCGGTCACCATGCCGGGCCAGCGAGGCCACCGTGTCATCGGTGGAGCCGTCATCGATGACGAGCACCTCGTAGTCCGTGTCGTCCTGCGCGAAGACCGAGGCGAGGGTCTCCTCCAACAACCGCGCGCGGTTGTACGTGGGGATGACGACGGAGAAGTAAGGCATCCGCGGCCGCATCAACCCACGCGCGTGCGCAGCCCCATCTGGGCGATGCGCGCGAAGGTGGACAGCTGCCGTTTGTACTCCGCGAGGGTCGAGCGCTGGCGCAGCAGGGTCTGCGTCAGCACCGCGGAGTTGTAGGGCAGCGTCCCCACGAGGATGAGCCGCAAGAGCGCCTCATGCATGCGGCCATGGTGCTTGCGGAAGTACGCCAGCCGGGTGCGCCACAGCTCCACGCGGACCTTGTCCGGCCCCGTCACGGAAGGACGGAACGAGCGGCTCGTCAGGTGCGTAATGACCGCTTCTGGACAGAAGGCCACCTCCCAGCCCGCCTTCCAGGCCCGGACGCACCAGTCCGTGTCCTCGGTGTTCCCCAGCGGCGACATCACTTCGTCGAGCAGCCCTACGTCGCGCAGGCACTCTTCCCGGACGACGATGCACGCGCCCAGCACCCAGTTGACCCGCGCCTCCTCCTGACCGAACTGCGCCGGGTCGATGTTCCGTCCCTTCAGGAAGTGCAGCGGGCGCGGGAGGAAGACCAGGTCGAACAAGGCCCCGGACAGCGACATGGGGCGGAACGTGCAGTTCTGGATGGTGCCGTCCGCGTTCAGCAGACGGGCGCCCGCCATGCCCACGCGCGGATTCTCGTCCATGAAGCGAACCAGGGCGTCGAAGGCCCCTTCGTGGACGATGGTGTCGTCGTTGAAGATGCAGATGTGCCGGCCCTCGGCCTGCTTCAGCACCTGGTTGTGGTTGGCCGAGAACCCCTTGCGCTCCGTGTTGAAGATCCAGCGCACGGCTGGGAAGTCGCGCTGCATCTCCGCCACGCCGCGCCCGTCCGTCGCGTTGTCCACGACCCACACCTCGTACGAGATGTCGTGCGTGGTCGCGTGCAGCGTGCGCAGGCAGTCGTGCAGCAGGTGAGGGTTGCTGTGATTGACGATGGAGATGACAAGGTCGGGCTTCTTCATGCGTCGCGAGTCGGACCGTAGCGGGCGACCTCGGGGACCTCAAGCGCACTGCGCCGACATGTTTCCCCTTCGCCACCGGAGGCGGTGTAAGACACCCGCGCTCGCCGGACGCTCCGGCATGCCCGCCTGCCCTGCGCTCGGGTGACCTTCGCGTGCACGACGCCCCTCCTGATTGGCACCTGCTGACCGGTGAGTATCCGCCCCAGCCCGGCGGGGTCGGCGACTACACCCGCCTCGTGGCCGAGGCCCTGGCTCGCACGGGAGCGGGCGTCCATGTGTGGGCACCGGGGCCCGAGGGCATCACGAACGAAGCGGGCGTCACCGTGCATCGCGCGCCGCGCCTCTTCACCGCGGGCCTGCTTGGGCTCACGCGCGCGCTGAATGCCTGCCGCGCTCCCCGTCGCCTGCTTCTCCAGTACGTCCCGCACGCCTTCGGCATGAAGGCCATGAACCTGCCCTTCTGCGCCTGGTTCGCGTCGCGACGACACGACGAGCGCTGGGTCCTCTTTCACGAGGTGGTCTATCCCTTCGAGCCGGGGGCGCCACTTCGACGGCACGTCCTCGCGGGCGTCACCCACGTGATGGCGCGCTCGGTGGCGAGCACCGCCGACCGCGTCTTCGTCTCCATTCCTTCCTGGGTCGAACCCCTGCCCGGCGATGCGCGTCGCCGAGCGGAATGGCGCCCCGTCCCCAGCAACCTCCCCACGCAGGCACCGGAAGACCGCGTGCGGGAAGCCAGGGCGGAGCTGGGAACAGGCCCCGTGCTGGGTCACTTCGGGACCTATGGGCCGAGCATCACCCGATTGCTGGAGCCGCTCCTCGTCCGCCTCCTGAGCGGAGACGCTCGGAGACGGGCGTTGCTGCTCGGACGTGGTGCGCTCGCCTATCGCGCGGCCCTCGCGGGACGTCATCCGGAGCTGGCCGGTCAGCTCAGGGCGCTCGACGCGCTGACCCCTGCGGATGCGGCGGTCCACCTCAAGGCGTGTGATGTGCTGTTGCAACCGTATCCGGATGGCGTCAGCAGCCGGCGCGGGAGTGCCATGGCGGGCCTGGGGTTGGGCGTGCCGCTCGTCACCAACACCGGGCACCTCACCGAGCCGCTCTGGCGCGAGCGGCGCCCCGTGGCACTCACGGAGGGAAGCGACCCCGTCGCGATGGCCACGGCCACGGAGCGTCTGCTCAGTCACCCCGACGAGCGCCACGCCCTGGCCACGCGCGCCGTCGAGGTCTACCAGGAGCACTTCGCGCTGGAGCGCACGCTGGAAGCGCTGTTCGCCTCCCCGACGAAGAGGCCAACGCCATGACGGAGCGACGGACTCCCCTGCGACTGGCGCTCCTGCTCGACCCTCGAGAAGAGGGCTGGCCCAGCATGGACCTGGTGGGCGAGGCCCTGCACGAGCAACTCGCCGCACGCCCCGACGACGTCGCGGTCACCTTGATGCGGCCAGGCATCCCCGCCATCGCGCGAAGCCTCCCTCGCGTGGGCGAGCGAAATGCCGCACTCAATGCGGACCGGCTGCTCACGCGCTTCGGGCTCTATCCCGCACAGGCGCTGCTCGAACGCTCGAAGCAGGACGCGTTCCACGTCGTGGACCATTCCTACTCACAGCTCGTGCATGCGCTGCCCGCGGCGCGAACAGGGGTCTTCTGCCACGACCTGGATGCGTTCCGCTCGGTGCTGGAGCCTGAGCGGGAGCCCCGTCCCGCCTGGTTCCGACTGATGGCACGAGCGAGCCTCCGTGGACTGCAGCGCGCCGCCATCGTCTTCCACAGCACGCAGGCCATCCGCGAGGAGCTGCTGCGCCACGACGTGGTCGACGCCGGGCGCCTCGTGTGGGCCCCGTATGGCGTTTCATCGGAGTACCAGCCCGAAGCGCTGCCAGGAGATGACAGCGAGGCCGTGCTGGCGCCGCTGCGAGGCAGGCCCTATCTGCTGCACGTGGGCAGCTCCATTCCGCGCAAGCGCTTGGACGTCCTCTTCTCCGTCTTCGCCGCGCTGCGAGCCCGGCATCCCGACTTGATGCTCGTGCAGCAAGGGGGAGCCCTGAACCCGACCCAGCGCGAACAGGTCGCCCGGCTGGGTCTCGGCGACGCCCTCCTCCAGCCACCACGGCAGGAGCGCGCGACCCTCGCGGGGCTGTATCGACGGGCCCGGATGGTCCTCGTGCCCAGCGAGGCAGAGGGCTTCGGGCTGCCCGTCATCGAGGCGCTCGCATGCGGCGCGCCCGTGGTGGCCAGCGACCTCCCGGTCCTGCGCGAGGTGGGCGCGGAGGCTTGCGACTACTGCCCCGTGGGCGACGTGAGCGCCTGGACGGACACGCTGGACGCGCTGCTCACCGGACGCAGACACCCCGCGCCTCGCGACACGCGCCTGGCGCGAGCGGCCCGCTTCACGTGGAGCGCCCACGCGAACACCGTGCTGGAGGCCTACCGCGAAAGACTCCCGGGCCGAGGCGGAACGGCTTGACCACCCTGGATGGGTCTGATTCCGTCCCAGCGCCTTGCGCATCCTCTTCCTCAACCCGGTGGGCATCCTGGGCGGTGCCGAGCGCGCGCTCCTGGACCTGATGGACTGCTTGCGGCGCGAAGACGCGCGCCTCTCGCTCCATCTGCTCGCGGGGACCGACGGACCGCTGCTGGATGAGGCGCGTCGCCTCGGCGTGGAGGCCAGATGGCTGCCCTTGCCCGAGCGACTGTCCGCGCTGGGAGACAGTGGCTTGCGAGGACAGGGGCTGCGCCAGACCTGGCGCTTCGCACGAGACCTGGCACCCACTCCCGCGCTCCTCGCGACATATGGCTGGGAACTCCGGCGCGCAGTGCAGCAGATCGCCCCGGACCTGCTGCACTCCAATGGCATCAAGACCCACCTGCTGAGCCCCGCCACGCTGGGCTTGCCCTTGCGGCGTGTGTGGCACGTGCACGACTTCCTCGGGGAGCGCCCCCTGGTGCGCCGCGCGCTACGGGTCCTGCGTCCACTGGCATCCGCGGCCATCGCCAACTCGCGTGCCGTGGGCGAGGACGCGCGCGCGGTGCTCGGGGAGGTGCCCGTGCAGGTCGTCTACAACGGCGTGGATGTCGAGCGCTTCGCACCGGGCCCGGGAGACGGCTCGCGTCTGGACCAATTGGCGGGCCTGCCCCCGGCGCCCGAGAACACGCTGCGCGTCGGGCTCGTCGCCACCTATGCCCGATGGAAGGGACACGAGGTCTTCCTGGAGGCCGCGGCGCGGCTCAAGTCCCAAGCCCCGTCGGCGCCCTTCACGCGGTTCTATCTCGTGGGCGCGCCGCTCTATCGCACGCCCGACTCCCAGTTCTCCGAGGACGAGCTGCGGCAACGCATCGCCTTCCATGGACTGGAAGGACGGGTGGGCCTGATTCCCTTTCAAGCCGAGCCCGCCGGCATCTACCGAGCCCTGGATGTCTTCGTCCACGCGAGCACGCGCCGCGAACCCTTTGGCCTGACCATCGCGGAGGCACTCGCGTGTGGCCGGCCCTCAATCATCTCGCAGTCGAGCGGGGCCGCCGAGGTGCTGCGCGACGGTGAAGAGGTGCTGTCCATTCCCTCGGGCGATGCCGCGGCGCTCGCCACCGCGATGCACACCCTGCTCCACGATGCGGAGAGGAGGGCACGACTCGGGCAGGCCGCCCGGCACGCGGCGGAGGCGCGCTTCTCTCGCGAGCGCTATGCCCGCGAGGTGCTCGCCGTGTACCGGCAACTCCTGGCGAGTCCGTGACACAGACCGCGCAGGGCCCAGCTTGACCCGACACCAGGGCTCTGGTTCGGTCATCGCTCCGGGGACGCACCCCGGTGCACGTCGAGGATTCGTGTCGTGAAGCAGCCGCGCCGGCTCGTCAGTGTGTCGCACTCCTATGTCGTCGGGCTCAACCGTCGACTCGCCAACGAGATGGCCCGCGTGGGCGCGGGGCGCTGGGCAGTCACCGCGGTGGCTCCGCGCTCCTTCCGAGGGGACCTCGGTCCGCTCACCCTCCAGCGCGCCCCGGACGAACCCGCTCACGTGGAGGCGGTGCGAGCCCTGCTGAGCCGGTCACTCCATGCCTTCGTCTACGGGCCGGAGCTTCGCGCGCGCCTGTCGGGGAACGTCTCCCTGGTGCACTCGTGGGAAGAGCCCTACGTGATGGCCGGATGGGAAGTGGCCATGCTCACGCCACGCCGCGTTCCACTCGTCTTCTGCACCGCACAGAATCTCTCCAAGCAATATCCCTTCCCCTTCGCGCAGGCCGAACGGTTCGTCGTGCGGCGCGCCGCGGGATGGATTGCCTGGGGCCAGACGGTGCGAGACACGCTGCTCACGCGCGCGGGGTACGAGCAGCGCCCCTCTCGCGCCATCCCCATGGGCGTGGACGTGGAGCTGTTCCATCCCAACCGTCCCGCGGGAGAAGACTTCCTGCGAGGCCTGGGCTGGGCCTCCGCCGGTCCTCCCGTCGTGGGCTACCTGGGCCGCTTCGTTCCCGAGAAGGGCGTGCCGCTCCTGATGGCCGCGCTGGAGCGACTTTCCACGCCCTGGCGGGCGCTCTTCGTGGGCGGAGGCCCCATGAAGGAGCACCTGCGCGCGTGGGGCAAACGCTTCGAGGACCGCGTGCGCGTGGTGACGGGCGTCCCTCACGGCGACGTGCCACGCGCGCTCAACGCGATGACGGTGCTGTGCGCGCCCAGCCAGACCACGCCCCGCTGGAAGGAACAGTTCGGTCGCATGCTCGCCGAGGGATTCGCCTGCGGCATCCCAGTCCTCGGCAGCGACTCAGGCGAGGTTCCACGAACCGTGGGCGACGCGGGCTGGGTGCTCCCCGAGACCAACCCCGAGGCCTGGACGGCCGCGCTGGCCCGATTGCTGGAGAGCCCGGAGCAGCGCGATGAACTCGCCGCGCGAGGACGGGACCGGGCGCTGACTCACTTCGCCTGGCCCGTGGTCGCGCGGGCCCACCTCGACTTCTTCGAGCAGATCCTCGAAGGCTCACCCCTCCAATAGCTTCACGAACGAGGCCGCCATCGCGTCCCATGAGCGGGCGCGCAGCACGTCCGACAGTGCAGCCACCCGAGGCGCCAGCGCGTCCGCCTCCGAGCGCCACGACTCCAGTGCCTGCACCAGAACCTCCACCTCGTCCGATGCGTCCAGCAGCAAGCGGCGCAGCTCGGGCGGATAGCACTCCGCCACCCCCGCCGAGCGACTCACCAGTGCGGGGACACCCGCGCACAGCGCTTCGTGCACGCCCAACCCATAGGGCTCGTAGCGAGTGGGCGCCACCAACACATCCGCCGCGGACAGGAGCACGTGGACGTCCTTCCGGAAGCCCAGGAACTGGATCCGCGAACCCATCCCCTGCGCCAGCGCCTGTCGTTCCCAAGCGCTCCGCTGGGCGCCCTCTCCGACGACCTTCAGCTCCACGTCCCACCCCTCCCGCGCGCACAAGCGAGCCCACGCGGCGAAGAGGCGATCGAACCCCTTGCGGCGATCTCCCAACGCCCCGATGAAGAGCGCCACCCGCCGCCCCTCCGACCAACCCAAGGCCGCTCGAGCCGCGCGCCGTTCATCCGGCGAAGGAGGACGGAAGCGCCCCGGGTCGCTTCCCAGATAGACAACGTGAACACGGTGCTCGGGCACGCCCGTGGCGGACAGCAAGTCCTCACGCGTGCGCGCGGAGTTGGCGATGATGATGCGCGCGCGACGCAATGCCACGCGCTCGCGTTGGACATACAGCGCGTGGCTCATCTGCGTCTTGAGCCGCCTCAGTGGAGTGCCGGTCGCCTCGGGTGCCCAGGCCCCGTGTACGTAGTGCACCCAGTTGACCGCGGGCACCGCGCAGTTGCCGCCATTGGCCACCACCTCGCCCCCCTCGGCCAGGGTGCGCGTAGCCCAGAAGCGGCCCGCCGCATCCAGGAGCGGCTCCCCGAGCAGCGCTGCGCCCGCGGGCCTCGGCACCTTCACGAAGTGCACGCGAGGGTGCTGGCGCAGCGAGTCCGAGATCCGATGCGCCACCAGACGCACCTTCCCCCCCTGTCGCACGAGCCAATCCGCCAGAGCGAGGTTCGCGCGATCCATCCCCCCCGTGTCGACGAAGTCACCTGCGATGAGGGTGTAGGGTCGCATGATGGTAGGCGCTGTAGAGCGCGGCGTTGAGCAGCCAGAACTCCATGCCGGACTGGCTCATGAAAAAGGGATAGCTGAACGTCAGCGCGAGCGCGCCCAGGTCATAGGCGAACAACAAGCTGCCCCAGAGCCAGAACTCACCGGACAGCTCATCGCGACGGCGCGCCACCTGGAATCCCCACGCCATCGTCACGAGCAACGCGAGGGGATACAGCAGGATGCCCAGCGCGCCTCCGTCGTAGACCCAGGCGGTCCACTGAATCTCCGCCCACAGCGGAGGGTGCTCGGGGTCCCGGTTGTCGCCGAAATAGGCGTTGGCCATGCCGTAGCGACCCAGCCCGGCGCCCAGCGGATACTCCGGCAGCGCCTCGCCGAACGTGCTCTCCAGGAAGTGGCCGCGGTTGCTTTGGTAGACATTGCCCGGCGTGCTGTCGAAGAGCGTGTTCCAGCGCGACAGCACCGCGTCGCCGCCCATGGTGAGCGCCCAGCCGAAAGCCAGCACGGCCAGCGTCCCCACCACGGAGGCCAACGTGACCATGCGCACCAGACGCCCACTGAGCGTCAGCACGACGCCCATGGCCACCATGCACACCGCCAACGTGACGGCGGCGGCCCGGACCTGACACAAATACAGACTCACCAGGCCAACGCCGATGCCCGCCACCGCCAGCACCTGCCAAGGCGACCTGCGTCCGCTCAGCAGCAGCCCTCCGCCCAGCAGCACCGAATAGAACGCGCCGGTGGCCGCTCCGCCCGGCAGGTCCGTCAGCCCCATGGGGCGAAAGACACGCTCACCCGTCGTCGTCTCGAACTGGAGGCTGCGCAGGTAGCCCTCGCCCTGACTTTCGACGATGGACGACAGCGCCGGCTGGAAGCGGCCCGGGAAATAGACCTGGAGCACGCCAACGGTCGCGCTCGCCATATTGAAGAGAAAGAGCAACACGACGATGCGGCGGAACATCCGCTCGTCGATGACCAGACGCGTGGCCCAGAAGATGGGCGCGAGGACCGAGAGCTGGATGCCGAGTTGCACGGCCGCAGCCATGGGGCTGTTCGTGCTCGGGTGGAAGAAGTTCAGCGCCGCGATGCCGACCGCGGCCATCAAGAAGCCCCGCGCGGGGTGGCGACGGCCCTGCCCGGGAACCATGACGAGCAGTGCCAGACTCGTTCCGAACGCGGTGATGCGAAACAACACGCGCAGCGGAGAGAGCGCGCCCACCAGCAACGCGAGCTGACAGGTGATCAGCAACGCGATGAAGAAGATGACCACGCGCCCCGAGCCCAGGAAGCCTGCCGCGGGCGCCGCGGGCTGTGGGTTCGCGGAGGTCGTCGCGGCACCCGGGGCGTCTCCTCCTTCAGGGAGTCGGACGTAGCGCTTGCGCAGCACCCCCGGGCCTTGCAGCTCCGGGCGCACTGGCCGCACGGACAGCGCGGACCTCGGGGCGCTCATCGGCCCGCCCTCCGCAGCGAGGCGACGTCACTCTCCAGTCCCGCCAGGAACGCGCCGGGCTCACACAGCGCACGGGCTCGCGCGGGCCCCGCGCTCCCCAGTGTCTCGCGCAGCGCCGCGTCCCCGATGAGCCGGCGCAGCGCACCCGCCAGCGCCTCCGCGTCAGGCTGTACGAGCACGCCACACGAACCATCCACGATCTCAAGCGGCCCACCGAGCGCGGTCGTCACCACCGGCAGCCCGGCCTGCAAGGCCTCGACGAACGCCAGCCCGAAGGGCTCCGCTCCCGTGTTGGGCTGACAGTGCATCTCCGCCGCGCGCAACAGCCGCGGGACATCCGAGCGCTGCCCCAGGAAACGCACCCGCGCCCCGAGCCCCAACTCCTCGGCCCGCGCGCGCAGCGAATCCAGGTACGCCTCTTCCTCCGGCCGCTGCGCCCCGCCAATCACCCACGCTCGCCAGCGAGGCACGTCGCGCAATTGGCCCAGGGACTCCAGCAGCAGCCGCTGCCCCTTCCACTCCTGCATGCGGCTGGCCTGGACGATGACGACGTCCTCATCGCTCGCGCCCAGCTCCGCGCGCAGCGACCCACGCGCGTCAGCGGACAGGGGCTCGGCGGTGGCGGCCAGCGGCGGGTGACGCACGCGGTGCGGCGTGCGCGGATACACGTTCGGCAGCGTCGCCGCCGAGTACCTGCTGTTCGACAGCGCGAGGTCCGGCTCGGTGACGCGCGCCCATCGCTCCAGCCAATGCGCGCCTTGCAGCGCATCGTGCTGATAGAAAATCAGCGGCACACCCGCCGAGCGCGCCACCGGACCGAAGAGCGCCTGCGGCCACGCCGCGTGACACACCACCGCCGCGAAGTCCTCGCGCTTCAGCAGCCGCATCAACTCGCGACGCGCGTTCCACACGGACCAGGGCCGGCTCACCTTCACCGGGCCAAGCAGGTGCACCCGCGCGCCGGCCTCGCGCAGCTCCGAGGCCACGCGTCCCTCGAAGCACAGCGCGAACTCGTGCCGGCGTCCGCCGTCGCGAGCCGCGTCCGCCAGCGCCACCGTGCGCAGGAAGACCTCGATGCCTCCATAGAGATTGCCGCTGGAGACGTGCAGCACACGCGGGGCCGAGCTCAGGACGCGCCTCCCGCCGCGCGAGGCAAGGACACGTCAGTGGGCGACACCACCGGCGCGGGCCGTCCGAGCGCCTCCGCGTAGAACACCAGGCTGCGCGACGCCATCACATCGTGTCGGAACTCCGCCACCGCGCGCTTCCTCGCGGCCTGCCCCAAGCGCTCGGCCAACCCTGGCTCTTCCAACAGCCGCCGCGACGCCAAGGCCAGCGCCAGCGCGTCCCCCACCAGAACCGTCAGCCCCGTCAGCCCGTCCTGGCTCACCCAGGGCACACCCGAGTGAGGAATGGCGGTGTTGATGACAGGCAACCCGCTGGCCATGGCCTCCACCTGTGACAAGCCATACGCCTCGCTGCGTGCATTGCTCGGGAACCACAAGGCCGTGGCCGCGCGATAAGCGCCTCGCAGCGCGTCCGGAGACAGATACCCCGCCCACGTCACGCGCGACTCGACGCCCAAGGCCCGCGCACGCGCACGGCCGGACTCCGCCAGCGGCCCCTCGCCCACCACCAACAGGCGCCCAGGCACGCGCGTCAGTGCCTCCAGCGCGGTGAACAAGCCCTTGTAGTAGACGAGCCGGCCCACCATCAGCCACAGCGGTCCACCGTGCGCCCGCTCACGCGCCTCGGCGTCGAGCACCGCCGACGAAGGCTCCAAGAAGGGCGCAACATCAATGCCCAGCGGCAGCGCCCGCACCTTGCGGTGGAACATCCGCAGGAGCGGCGAGCCTTGGACATACGCCTCGCTGGTGGAGAACACCCGGCGAGCCCGTGCATAGGCGATGGCCTCGAAGGGCCGAAAGAGCGCACCCGCGATGCGCTGACGGATGACGTCACTGTGATGCGTGATGAAGAGTGGTGGCAGCCGAGGCAGTGCGTCCAGCGCGAGCGTGAGCGTGGGATTGGGCGTGTGCAGGTGCAGCACGTCCACGCCTCGGGACAACGCGCGGCGCAGCACGCGCGGCAGATCCACCATCACGTCCATGCGCGCCACGGACGCCTGCCGGCCCAGCCGCACCACACGAACCAAGCCGTCCCACTCCTCGCGCGTCGCGCTGCGGCCTCGGAACTCGTGGCTCGTGTCCCCTTCATCCGCCGAGTGGTTGGCGACGAGCACCTCCACCTGGGCGCCGAGCGCGGCCTGCTCCCGCGCCAGCGTCTGGACATGCCCTTCCATGCCACCCGACGCGGGCGGATAGAACTTGCCCAGGTGCAGCACCCGCAGGCCGGCCGCCGTCACGAGTGCGCCACCCCATCCTTGGACTCGTCCGCGTACTGGCCATAACCCTGATAGGCCATGTACGCGTCGTTGTAGCGCTGGGCGCGCAGGTCCACGTCGTTGAGGATGGCCCCGTACATGCGCGCCTGCACATCCGCCAGCGAGCGCAGCGCGCGCCGCGCGGACTCGCGGTTCGTGCGTCCGGCCTTCAGCACCAGCACCACGCCATCGCTCTGCGTGGCCAGCACCGCGGCGTCCGCCACCGCGTTGAGCGGCGGGCTGTCCAGGATGATGCGGTCGAACCGCTCCGAGGCCGCGCGCAAGAGGTCCGCGAACGCCCGCGTGTGGAGCAGCTCCGCCGGATTGGGCGGCAGCGGACCGCACGGCAGCACGAAGAGGTTGGGCACCTCGGTGCTCTTCACCGCCGCCTCCAGCGAGCCCTCGCCCACCACGAGCGAGCTGATGCCCATCTCGTTGGGCACGCCGAACGCGCGGTGCAGCCGAGGCCGCCGCATGTCCGTGTCCAGCAGCAGCACGCGATTGCCGCTCTGGGCCATGGCCACGCCCAGATTGATGCACGTGGTGGACTTGCCCTCCTGCGGCCCGCTGGAGGTGATGACCATCGTCTTGAAGGGCTTGTCCGGCGACATGAACAGCAGGTTCGTCCGGATGGCGCGGCAGCACTCCGCCACCGAGGACTTCGGCTCGCGGTGCACGTACAAGTCGCGCTCCTTGGGCTGCTTGCCTCCCTCGATGCGCGGCACCACGCCCAGGAACGCGAGCCCCAGCCGCTCCTCCACGTCCGCCTGCGAGGACACGCTGTTCTCCAGGAGGTCCAGGAGCAGCGCCACGCCCAGGCCCGCGAGCAGGCCCAGCACCAGCCCCACCATCAGGTTGCGCCGCACATTGGGGCGCACCGGGGCAAAGGCGGGCCGCGCCGCGTCCAGCACGCGCACGTTGCTCGTGCGCAGGAGGCCCGACAGCTCGATGTCCTTCAGGCGCTTGAGCACCAGCTCATACAAACGCTGGTTGTTGTCCGACTCGCGCTTGAGCCGGTCGAACTCGATGGACTTCTTGTTCACCACGAAGGCCTCGGCCTTCGCCGTCTCCAACAGCTTCTCCAGGTTGCGCTCCTGCGCCACGGCCTCCGCGAGCGCCGTCTCCGCCGCGCGCACCACGTTGTTGAGGCTCTTGAGCAGGTCCTCGCGCATCACCGCCAGCTTGCGGGTGCACTCGAGGAGCTTGGGGTGTTCGGGCAGATAGCGCTCGGTCAGCTCCGCGCACACGCCACGCTGTTCCACGTAGCGCGACTTGAGCTCCTGGATGGGGCCGTCCTTGGCACCGGGCAGCGCCTCCGCCCACGTCTCATCATCCCCCGCGGACTTGCGCAGCTGACGGATGGCATCCACGCGGGCCTGCTGCTCGGCGATGCGCGTGCGCACCTCGGTGAGCTTCAGGTTGTATGTGTTGATGCGCTCGCTGACGATGCTCATCCGTGACTCCAGCGACGTGGACAACATGTCCGCGTCCTTCTTGAAGTCATAGACAGCCATCTCGCTCGTCTTGGATTGGTGCGCCAGCTCGTCGAGCCGCCCCTCCAACCAGCTCCGCGCGTCTTCCGTCATCCGCAGCTTGAGGGCCAGGTTCTCCGCCATGTACGCGGCGGCCACCTCGTTGGCCAGGAGCGCCGCGCGAGGAGGGTCTCCGTCCTCCACGGCGATGTTCATCACCCGCGAGTCCTTCTCCGGCAGCACGCGGATGCGGTGCTGGAGCATGTCCACCGCGTCCGTGGCCTGCATGGCCTGCACGCGCGCCGTCTCGTTCTGGATGTGCGCCAGCCCGAGGAAGGCCGCGTCGTTGCTCAGCCCCAGCTTGTCCACCACGCGGCTGGCCACGGCGCGCGAGGTGATGATCTCACTCTGGGTGGCGTAGTACTCCTTGTTGAACCAGTAGTTGCTGCGCTCCTCCCCCATCACTTCCTTCACCTCGCCATCCAGGATGCGGGGCGCGGTGACGTCGATGATGAGCGAGGTGCTGGCCGCGTAGACCTTGGGCTGGCGCAGCGTGTAGGCCGAGGCGACCGCCGCGACGATCGCGGCGACCCCGAGCACCACCCACTTGCGCCGCCACAGCGCACGCGCGCGCTGCACCAAGGCTGAAGGCGTCAGGCCACCCGAGGGGGCAGCCGGTTCGAACAGGCTTCCTTCCACGTCTCTCTCCCGGAGCACATCTGGCGAGGCGCGCCAGCCCGGCGTCGCCGCCCCGACCTGCACCCACACCCGCTCGAATATCCGGACCGAGCGTGCAACGTCCCCGCCGGGTTGTCCATCGTCCCGGCACTGCTTGGACGCTCCTCGTCCATTCGGCCCCACAGCAGGCTGGCACACTCCAGGCGTGCCTGTGCTACTCACCCCCGCCATGAGTCTGTCGCTCTCCGTCATTCTTCCCTACGACGCCAGCACCGCAGGGGCCGCGGCTCGCTTCGCGCGGGCTCTGTCCGGAAAGGCACAGGTCGTCCTCGCGGGTGACGGCCCCATGGACGTGCCCCCTGTGCCTGGAGTCGAAGGCGTCGTCGCGCCTGGCGGGAAGGGAGCGGCCCTGCGCGCCGCGCTGCCCCTGGTGAAGGGGGACGTGACAGTCATCCAGGACCCCGACATCGCCTACGCGCTGGATGTCTATGACACGCTGGTGCGCCCCATCCTCGACGACACGGCGGATGGCGTCTTCGGCCGTCGGCCCGGCCTGGCCCCCGAGCTGTGGGCGGATCGCGCGCTCGGAGGCGTCACCCGCTTCGTCACCGACGTGCCCCTGACGGATCCGCTCACCGGACTGCGCGCCTTCCGCACCGAGGCCCTGCGCGCCATCCACCTCACCAGTGACGACGAGGCCGTCGACGCGGAGCTGGTGGTGAAGCTGGCCGCCCACCTCTTCCGACTCACCGAGATATCCCTGCCACCGCTGCAGGGGACTCCGAAGCGCCCGGTGGCCACGCACCTCGCGCGGCTGCGCACGCTGATGCGCTACGCCACCGTGCGAGACGACGCGGACAACCAACACGAGGGTTACTCCACGCTGGAGCGCATGGACGGCGCCACCCACTACAACCAGTGGTTGGGCCGCCGGTTCCGCGAGCACCTCGGGCGCCGCGTGCTGGAGATTGGCGCGGGCATCGGCACCATCACGCGCGAGCTGGAGTCCGGCGCCGAGCTGCTCGTCGCGTTGGAGGTCGAGCGCTTCTACGTGGACCGGCTGAAGAACATGTTCCGCGGCAAGCCCCACGTGCGGCCCTACCTGTCCGACGTGGCGCTGGCGGACTGGGAAGCCCTGAAGGCCGAGCACCTGGACACCATCGTCCTCTCCAACGTGCTGGAGCACATCCCGGACGACGCGGCGGCCGTGCGTCGCTTCCGGCAAATCCTCGCATCGGAGGGCCGCGTGCTCATCCTGGTGCCCGCGCTGCCCTCGCTCTTCGGCGCCATCGACGAAGCCGTGGGCCACTACCGCCGCTACACGCCGGACTCGCTGCGCGCGCTCCTGGAGACCAATGGCTTCGAGGTGGAGCGGCTGGAGTGGATGAACCTGGTGGGCCTGCCGGGTTGGTTCCTCAACAGCCGCATCCTGCGCCGCCGCGCGGTGCCCAAGCTCCAGCTCCGCATGTATGACGCGCTCGCGCCTCTCTTCGCCCAGGCGGAGCGGAACGTGAAACTGCCTGTGGGAATGAGCCTGTTCGCCGTGGCGCGCGTCACCGGAGACGCCGCGCCGTGAGCGCCGCGCCCGAGCCCGTGACCGCTGGGGCGCCCCCCGCCGAGTCTCCCGGCGCGCCCGCTCCCAATGCCACGCCTCGGGCCATCGGAATGCCGCGCGCGGCGTGGGCCGCCATGGCGGCGCTGTACCTCTTGCTGTTTCCCTACCATCCCGGACTCCGCTCTCCGAACGAGCTGTGCCGGCTGTGGCAGACCCGGGCGCTGGTGGAGTACGGCACGCTCGACATCAACGGCGCGCTGCGGGACTACGGGCCGGTGGGCGACCTGTCCGTGAAGGACGGGAAGTACTACCCCTCCAAGGCGCCCCTGCTGTCATTCGCCGCGGTGCCCGTGTACGCCGCGCTGCGAGCCCTGGGCGGAGGCTATCGCTACGCGGTGCCCGAGGTCCCCCTCGTCTTCTTCACGCGGCTGCTGCTCACCGTCCTGCCCACGCTCGTCCTGCTGTGGCTCGTGCGCCGCTTCCTTGGGGCCCACCTGTCCGCCCGCGTCGCGGACGCCGTCACGCTGACCTACGCCCTGGGCTCGCTGGCGTTCAGCTACTCGCTGCTCTTCATGAGCCACCAGACGACCGCGGTGCTGCTCTTCGCGGGCTTCTACGCGCTCTGGAGGCTCGCGCGGGGCGAGTGGCGTGAGCGGGGCTACCTCGTGGCGGGAGCCTGTGCCGGAGCCACGGTCGCCGCCGAGTACACGGGCGCGCTGGGCGTGCTCGGGTTGATTCTCTACGCGGTCCTCACGCTGCTCTCGGGCGAAGGCCCGTGGGCGGCGCGCGCACGACGGCTGGCGCGCGCGACAGGGCTCGCCGCGCTGGGGGCGCTGCCCTTCGTGGTGGGGCTGATGCTCTACCACCAGGCAACGTTCGGACACCCGCTGGAGACGGGCTACAAGCACCTCAACGACTCGGCCTATCAGCCGTGGCACCTGGGTGGATTCCTGGGCATCCGCACGCCGGATCCGCGCGCCTTCGCCCTGTCCTTCTTCTCTCCGCTGCGGGGCCTGTTCACCCTGTCGCCGTTCCTGCTGCTCGCGCTCCCCGGGCTCGTGCTGCTGAAGCGGCAGGCGCGCGAGGCCGCGTCGCTGCGTCCGCTGCTCTGGCTCACCGCTGCGCTGCTGGTGGGCTACACGTACTTCACCTCGTCCTTCTCGTATGACTCGTGGGGCTGGACCACGGGCCCCCGTCACCTGACGGGCCTGGTGCCGTTCCTCCTGCTGCCCGTGGGACTCGTGCTGGAGCGAGTGCGCGACGCCTCGCGCCCGCTCACCCGAGGCATCGCGGCCATGGCCTGCGCGACGTCCGTCCTCTTCACCGGGTTGGCCACCTTCATCAACTACATCCCCGATGACGTCTCGACGCCGCTGTTCGGACTCGCCGAGCCGCTGCTCAGCGCCGGCTACTTCCCGCCCAGCGTGCTCGACTTCCTCGGTGTCCCGTCGCAGGTGGCGGGGCTCGCGATGCTCGCGCTGCTCGTCGGCGTGGCCGTGAGCCTCTTCGTCGAGCTGGGCCGGACACCGGACACGGGACGCCGTCTCGCGCCGAGCGTCTGGATCGCCGGGCTCGTCACCGTGGGACTCCTGGGCGCGGCGCAGGCGCTGGCCACGCGCGGAGACACCGCGGACCGCAACGCGGTGCGCTTCCTCCAGTCCGTCTGGTTGACCCCTCCCCACGGGGCTGTGTCGTTCTGGCCCCGTACGGGAGAGTGACAGCCCCGCGGGGCAATGCGCCTCGCAAAGTTTGCGCGGTACGCACGGCTTGTCATCGCAAGCCGCGTCGCTCCATACCCAGCCCTTAAAGACAAACACCCGCAACTGCTGCGCGGGACTCCCGTCTCGAACGGGCCCGTGGCTTGCTGAATCTCCAGGGCCCGCCTCCGCCCAGCCGGCGAGGAGTCCTGCGATGAACAAGCAGTTTGTGTTGAGTAGTCATCGCCTCGCGCGTCGCGCCAGGTCAAACACACACATCCGTCAGCGGACCCACCTCCAGCGTGGTTTCTCCATGCTGCTGGCGCTGGGGCTCGTGGCGCTCGTCACCACGGCGGTGCTGGTGTCACTGCGTGCCGTCAGCGCCGAAGCCAGTCTCCAGGCGCATGAGCGGCGCGCCCGCGAGGCACTCTTCGCCGCCGAGGCGGGCATGGCGGAGGGGCGCGTGGTGGTGCAGTCACTGCTCGGCGCGAGCAACAACTACACGGGCGTCATCGAGGCCCTCGGCAACCTGCGCACGCCGGGCGGAGGCGCCGATGGCTACGTCAGCGAGACAGCGGACGGGCTGCCCAGCGCGCCAGGCAACGAGTGGTACCAGGTCATCAGCCGCACCGACTACACGATGTCGCGAGGCCCCGGCGCCGCCATCGACCCAGGAGTGAGCACGCCCAACGCCGAGCTGAACGGTCCCACCGGAGTGGCCATCGAGGACTACCCGGAGCCCCTGGGCGTGCACTACCGCGTGTTCCTGGTGGATGACGCGGACGAGGCGCCTCTCTCCAACCGGCGCATCGATACCAACAACCAGGTGTGGCTGGTCTCCGTGGGCGAGGTGGATACGCCCGGAGGCATGCCCTACCGCACCATCATCCGCTCCCTCGTCACCAACGAGAACAGCATCGGTTCAGGCGGCGGCTATTGCCAGAAGGGCGGCTGTGACGCCGCTCATCAAGCGGGCGGCACGGGCGTCGTGGGTGGAGCCGGCAACGTCTACGGCGGGTAGTCGCACCGCGCATTCATTGGGGGATTCACCATGCACCTCACACGCGTCCTCATCTCCGCTGGCGTGCTGACTGTGGCGGGAGTCGTCCTCGCCCAGGGCACGGATGGCGGCACCGGCACGAGCACCGGCGTCGGCTTGTGCATCGACACCACCGGCACCGACAAGCAGCCACCCTTCACCCGCGACGCGGGCATTCCCAGCGCCATCATCGTCACGGAAGACGCGCCGCCCAAGCTGCGGCTCAACACCAACCTCAACGTGTTGGACCCAGAGCGCATCATCCTCCCCTTCGAGCAGGACATCGAAGGGCTCATCGTGGATGACCAGGCCGGCAACGGCGCGTCCCACACGCTCGGGTGGTTCTATTACGACGACCTCATCCGCCTGGGTTACGTGGACATCAAGGACCCCAACGACCCCAACGACGATGTGTTGGTGGATCGCAACGGCAACGGGGTGCCGGACTTCCACGAGGACCTCTACAACATCTCCGCGGGAAGCTCCGCGCGCGCCTATGTCGGCCGCGATGGGCCGCGCTGCCCCGGCCGGGCGCTGTTCAACCACGTCATCCAGGACGGCGGCACCCGCCAGTTCCGCGAGCCGGACCTGCTGACGGGCCCGTGCAGCTCCGGCGGGAGCTACATGGCCAATCACGGTCCCAGCCGGTGGAACGCCGGGACGGGATATCCACCGCAACCCACCACGGGCGGCATCGTCGGTCAGGTCGTCAGCGACTTCGCCGGCAGCCCGTACGACTTCCTCGACAGCAACGACAACCTCAACGCGAGCGCCATCCCCGACAAGGTGGATGGCTGGTTCAGCGACCGAGGCGCCTTCCCGCACATCCCGAACCTGCTCGAGCCGGCAGACCCCGCCAATGACAACAAAGGCATCGGCCACCTCGTCTTCCTCGCCACCGACGACGACGACAACAAGTGCCCCCAGTCTGGCACCGCCGAGTGCCTGTCTCCGCGCATCGCGTGGGACAAGAACGACGACCTTGGAGACGGCATCCCGGACTACAAGGCGAGCGCCTTCGACACCAATGGTCGCCTCAAGCCCGGTCGCAGCGCCGCCGAGCCCATCACCGAGGAGGACCGGCGGGTGAAGATGGGCCACATCGACGGCAACCGTGAGCTGGTCTTCTTCCTCATTGTCTACGTGGAGCAAATCTACGGCGCCGCCACGGACTCGTGCTTCGCGACCCAGTACTTCGCGGACGGTGGCGCGCAGTGCAACCTCTGGATGCACGGGGACATCAACGTCTTCTTCTCCAAGACGTTGCTCAACATGGACCTGCACCAGAGCCTCAACACCACCACGGTGACGACCAAGAACCTGAGTTCGGGCTGGCTGAGCAGCACTGCGTACAACCGGTTGAAGCAAGACGGCGGCGCCTACGGCGGCATCACCTTCCCCTCAGGCCAGACTCAGAAAGTGATGTCTTACAACCGTCGCGCGGCGCACACGCTCGTGGGTGCGCCACGAAACAACCCGCTCGTCTGGATCCTCGGCTGGGAAGACCAGAACGCTGGCGGTAACCGGACGTACGACGACATCGTCATCCTCATCAACAAACAGAACAACGGCTCGTACCGCTCGGACGTCGTGTCAGACATCTCTCTGGACGAGGCCCAGGACTACACCATCACCGAGGTCACCTTCGAAGCGGATGACCAGGCGTTCTTCGTGGCCGATGGAGGAACGAGCAATGCCTGTCGCAGACAGGTGGGTTCCTCCGACGGCGGCACAAGCCTGAGCCAGCCGAAAATCACCTATCAGGTGGCACTGGACTGCAAGGAGTGCACGGCCAACTGCGACACCGCCACGCCCACGTTCGTGGTGAAGAGCAACCCGTCCTGGGTGGACGTCCCAATGCCCGACCCGGACGGCGGTACGGCCGCGCGGCACGTGACATCCGTGGTGAATGACTTCTTGGAGCGCGGCTTCACCGGCTCGCAGCTGTGCTGGCGGGCCATGCTCGAGAGCCCGGGCGAGGCCTGTCAGCCCACCATCAACGACGTCAACGTCTCCTACAAGGCGCAGAAGGCGGGCGAGTACGGACGCGCATCCCTCACCCCGCTGGCCAACGCTGTCGTGTATGGCGTGTATGAGACGCCAGGCCGGACCTGGTTCAGCCCCACGGGCGTGAATCCCTCCGCCCGCGTCTACGACCATGGCGACGTGGACCTCGCGGACCGCGGCCACGTCCACCTCAAGTTGATGTACGACCCGGATGACCCGAACACGGGCTACAGCCCGTTCCAGCCGCGCTGGGACTCTGGCGACCAATTGAGCGACTGGACGCGCACCACCAGCGCCAGCAACCTGGATGCGCGCAAGCTCGTGTCGTGGGACCCGACCGCGTCCCGGCGCTGGCGCGCCACCGCGGACTATCTCCAGGACAGCACGAGCCCCGCGTTCCCCGGCAACCTGTGCGGCATCGAGTCCGCGGGCGTCTACCAGTATGACCTGAACCACAAGAACGGCTGCGACGACGACGACCGGGCCACGCTGCGCAACTGGCTCTATGGCTGGGAATACCGAGACAGCACCACGGGCGCCTCGAGCACACGGCGCGCCTGGCCCATGGGCGGGGTGAACCTGTCCACCGCCGCCGTGGTGGGACCGCCCGGGATTCCCCCCTGGATGCTGAAGTCCTCGAACAACGAGCTGGACCGCTTCGTGTCGCGCTTCCAGAGCGACTCGCGCATCGCGCAGCGGCCCACGATGGCCTACGTGGGCACCACGCAGGGCTATCTGCACGCGCTGGCCACGGGGCGCTACCGCTCGAACGACGACACCTGCACGAGCATCGTGGAGCACCAGGGCTACTTTGCTCGCGCGGGCGGCTGCACCAGCGGCCGCGACTACGGCACCGGCGACGAGGTGTTCGCGTACCTGCCTTACAAACTGCTGCCCTTCTACGTGGAGAACTTCCGCCGAAAGGGCGACGCCAGCCTCGCGCGCGCCACCGTGGACGCCTCGCCCGCGGTGGCGGACGTGGACCTGGGCCAGACCGGCGAGTACAGCGACACCACGGGCTACACCGCGACCGCCACCAACCAGTGGCGGCTGGACACCAGCAGCCCCACCACCGGCGCCAAGACGGTGTTGGCGAGCGCCACGGGTCCCAAGCAGAGCGTCTTCTTCGCCTTGGACATCAGCAATCCGAGCGACACGAAGTTCCCCATGCCGCTGTGGGAGTTCGACATGCGGCGCGACCGGTTCCGCACCACGTCGGGCCAGCCGTGCGCGGACACGAACACCAACTGCAAGAGCTTGCCCGACCTGTTCGTGGCCGCGGGGGCCGTGAAGCCCGACACCACGGGCTCACGCCACGCCCCCACCGTCGTGCGCATGGACTTCGGCCCGGGCGGCACGAAGTGGGTGGCCGTCTTCGCCACCGACTACCTGCCCGACGCCACCAACCCCACCACCGCCAACAGCGTGGGCACCGTCTACCTCATCGACATGAAGACGGGCCTGCCGGTGCAGGTGCCGGGGGGCAGCACCCGCTCGCGGCTCGCGGGCATCGTCACCCTGGGCAGCGCCGCGGACGCCAACGAAGGCATCGGCGGTGAAGTCGCGGCGGTGGACGCCAACGACGACGGCGTCTTCGACGTGCTCTACGTCCCCTCGACGTCGGGGAAGATCTACCGCATCAACACGAGCGACGTGGACACCACGGGCCGGCCGCTGGGCAAGGTGCTCGCCTCGTGCGTCATCGCGGACGCGAAGACGGTGACGGACGTGCCCGCCGCGTGGCGGCCCTACCAGCGCATCTTCTCCAGCATCTCCGTGAAGCTGGAGCGAGGCGGCAGCGGGAACGTGGCGCACATCTACTTCGGCACCGCCAACAGCCCGGACCTGGCCAACGAGCCCGAGGACCTGGCGCCCCTCGCCTCCAAGCCGCACTACTACTTGATGGCCTTCAACGACCCCCGTCCGCTGGGCGCGACCTGCGGCGGCACGTATGCGTGGGCCCAAGAGCTGGCGGCGGGACAGCTCGTCTGGGGTGGCGTGGCCTCGAGCAGCGACAACGTCTTCACCACCACGGCCTCGGGCAAGGCCGCCAACATCTGCAGCCTGAACGCGGAGGGCGGCAAGCTCTACGCCTACAGCGCGGCTGGCGTCGCGGCACCGGGCAACGGCGCGTCGCTCGGAGGTCAGGGCGTGAACGCGCCCGTGCTCTACGACAACCACCTCATCATCCTCACGGCGGACTCGAAGATTCGCGTCCTGGGCGAGAAGGGCAAGTTCAACAACCCAGGCGGCGCGGGCCTGCAACGTCGCTCCAACGTCCTCATCTGGGACGTGCGCTCCGGCTCGAAAATCCAGGAGGTCGTGCCGTGAGTCGCGTCGCGTTCACCGGCGCGCCTCGCGGCGTCACGCTGCTGGAGACCATGGCCACCGCCGTGGTGCTGCTCGTGGGGATGCTGGCGGTCATGGCCGCCCTGCTGGCCGCCTCCAAGCAGAACCGCCGCAACCTCGTCCAGACACAGGCGACCCACGTCGCGGAACAGGAGCTGGAGCGCATCGCGGGCACCCGCTGCGACAACATCGACCGGGCCGACCCCTGCGCGAACATCAAGCGAATGGACCAGACCCAGCGCAAGGTGTTCTGGAGCGCCAACGGCGAGCCCTCCGACAGCCCCTCTCCTCCAGGTGCCCAGCCGCAGCTCGAGTACGACGTCGCCATCGACGTGGACCCGCCCTTCGAGGGCAGTGAGGTGGGCTCGCCCAGCCTCACGCGGCTCGAGGCCACCGTGCCCCTGGCCAACGTGCTCAACGTGCGCGTCACCGTGAGCTGGGAGCTGCCAGGAGCGGAGCGGCGCGCCGTGGCCCTGCAAACCCGGGTGGCGCCATGAGCCATCGCCTCCACTCGCGAGGGTTCTCGCTCATCGAGCTGCTCATCGCCTCCGCCATTGCCATCGCGCTCATCTCCGCCGCCATCTCCGTGGGATTGCAGTTGCAACGCCGTGGCGTTTTGGAAGAACGGACGATGGAGACCCAGAACGCGGCCCGGGCCGCGCGGGACCTCTTCGCCTTCGGCGTCCAGCGCGCGGGCGCGGGCGCGGGCTCGTCACCGCTCGCCATCGGCAACACGCCCGCGAGCCGGCCAGACCTGCGCTACCCGGTCTGGGTGACGACGCAGGCCGACTTCGCCACGGACCCTTCGTTCGCACTGCCGTCCGGTCCCTATCAAGACCTGCGCTCGGATGTGCTCCGCATCTGGGAGACGGATCCCGGCAACATGCTCCGGCTCGTGGCGTGTCAGAGCGGGACGTTCGCGTGGACGGGCGGTCGGCTGTGCACGCAGACCCGGCCACCCGAGGGGCTCAAGAACCTGTTGGTGGCGGTGGTCGCGCCGCACGGCGCCGGAGGCAAGCGACCCATCGCGTGCGTCGGGATGTTGGGCAGCACGTTCGACCAGACCATCAACCCGCCCCTGGACAGTGAATACTCCGTGGACTTCTCGCCTGGCGTCCCGGGGCTGCCAGCCCTCGCGTCCACGCACGAGTGCGGCGCGCCCCCTGTCGCGAGCGGCGTGGACGGAGGCGGCGGCGTCCCCCTCCAGCTCTGGGACGCACCGGACCTGTATGTCATGCCCATCACCGCGCGCGACTTCCGGGTGAACTGGAAGGGCGGTGCACCCGCGCTCGAGATGGACTCCGATGGCTTCATCCCCGACTCGGGCTTCACGGTGGTGTCGCGAGACATCGAGCGGCTCCAGGTCTTCCTGGGCGTCGTCCCCACGGATAACTCCGACGCGGGGGTGCTGCTCTTCCCGGACGCGGTCGCGGGACGGCCCGCGCTCGACACCTGCACGTTCAGCTCCTGTTCCCCCTTCATCACGTGGGACGCTGGGACGCTCGTCTCGGCGGATGAAGGGCCGGACACTCCCCGCGACAAGTTGATGCAGCGCGTGCGGTTGGTGGAGCTGCGCATCACCGCGCGCTCGGAGCGACTGGACCGGCTGGCGGACCTGGCCACCGACGGAGGGCTCGACGATGACGGCAACATCCAGGACGGCTACAAGCGGAGGCACTCCGTCATCCGCCTGTCTCCGAGGAACTTCGGCTATGCGGGCCAATGACAGACACGCGGGCCGGCTGCGCGCGGGCATGAGCCTGTTGGAGCTGATGGTGACCTTGGCCATCCTTACGGTCTTCGTCTCCCTGAGCGTCGCGGGCTTCCAGGGGATGACGGAGCGGCAGCGCGTGGGAGGCGCGCAGCGGGAGATCCTCCTGATGATGCGGGAGGCGCGGCAGCAGGCGCGCGCCTCGCTCCAGCCCGTGCGGCTGACCCAATGGACCACCGATGAGGACGGGCGCGCTGTCACCCGCATCCGCTGGGAGCGACTGCCGTGCGACAACACCTGGGGCACGACCTGTCCCCGCGTGGAGTGCGCCACCAATGCCTGCGGCGTGGGCGCGTGCGACTGCGGCCCGGGCGTAGGGCAGCCCGTGGTCATCCCCCGCGGACTGGAGGCCACTTCGCTCGACCGCCTCTGCTGGTTGGGGGACTCGGCCCGGCCCGTGGCGCCGCAGGGCACCACCGTCTGTGTCGAAGCCTCCACGCCTCCCGCCCAGGGCAGCCTGGTGCTGCGTCGCGACGGAGTGCCGGACCAGGTCATGGACGTGGACGGCCTGACGGGGACCGTCCGCGTGGTCGACTGCACCCGGCTCCCCAGCGCTCCTGGCTGTTCGTAGGACGACGCCAGCGCCCGGCCGCCGTATAGTCACCGCATCCCGAGCGACCTGGGTCGCTCCCTGACGGAGACGGTGAATGAAGACGCGGGTTGCCCTCGTGCTGGCCCTGTCGCTGGCTGCCACTGCTCACGCCGAGACCACGGCGGAGGTTTGGACGGCCAAGTGCAAGTCCTGCCACGGCGAAGACGGCAAGGCTCACACGACCCTGGGCAAGAAGGAGTCCATCGTCGACATGAGCCAGCCTGCCTGGCAGAAGGCCGAGACCGACGCCGACATCCGCGAGGTGATTGCCGATGGCTCCTCGCGCAACTCCAAGATGAAGGCCTACAAGGACAAGCTCACGCCGGAGCAGATTGACGCGCTGGTGGGATACATCCGCACGTTCCAGAGCAAGTAGGGCGCCCCTGAATAACCCCGGCGCGGCAGCGTCCGGGGAACGGAGAATCGGAGCCGCCCATGAAGAACCTCACTGTCGCCCTCGTGTTCGTGCTGTCCCTGGTCAGCCTGTTCGCCACCGTGCGAGCAGAGGCACTGTCCACGCCGCGCATCGAGAAGGGCCTGTCACGCCCCGAGCCCCTCCTGGCCGCGAAGCCCAAGGGCGGAGACGGCAAGGGCGGCGGCAAGGGGGGAGGCAAGGGCGGCAACGGGGACGACAAGGGCGGCAAGGACAACGAAGAGGACGAAGAGGAGTACCGCCAGCAGTACCAGGGCCTGAGCCAGAGCGCCGCGCTGGAGCTGGTGGACCCGGGCGCCCTCGACAACCTCCTCCGCCTGCAGGCCCGCGTCCGCCGAGGCCGCTGAGCACCGCCGCCAAAACCCACACCAGGAGTCCTTCTCCCCCCGCCGCACACGCGCGCGGGGTGGGTCTGCAAAAAGTAGGGGGCTCGCAAACTTTGCAATGGAGAACACTGTTCTCTCGGCAACATCGAGCCACACTCCAAGTGATTTCAGTATGTTAGGGTAGGCAACTGTCGGCATGCGGATTGCTCGCTTGTCGACGTATGCAGCCTTCAAGAGATGGAACGCGGGGGGACCGCGCTCGCCAGGGAGTTCACGCCGCGGCGCGGCGCCGGACCGGGGGCTTCGCCCTCATCGTGGCGCTGGGAGTCGTGGCGGTCGTCACCCTGGCGGTGATGCTCAGCTTCAGCGTCGTTGGACGCGAGTCCGATGCGCAGGCCGACGCCCGGCGGAAGAAGGAAGCCTTCTTCGCGGCGGAGGCCGGCATGGCCGAGGGGCGCGAAGTGATGCGCCTGCGGCTGGGTGAGAGCGACCTGACCTACAACCAGGCCATCACGGCACTCGGCGCCGCGGTGGCCGAGCCCGGACTCGGCTCCCCCGGGCACCCCTGGTTCGAGGTCCTCCCCGGCCCCGGCGCGGACCGTTGGAACTACTACCCGCTCACGCCAGCGACCATGGATGCTTCCGAGTTGGCCAGCGGCGCGAGCACGCGGGTGGCCAATCAGCTTTACGAGGACTATCCCACGCAGAGCACCACGCGATACCGCGTGTTCTTGCGGGACGATGACGACGGAGACAGCGACTTCGCCTCGGATTCCAACCGGCAGGTCTGGCTCGTCGCCGTGGGTGAGGTGCTCAATCCGCAAGGACGCCCCACCCGCTCCATCGTGCAAGCCCTTGTCACCAACGGCAATGCCCAGACGATGAACGGCCCCGGCTGCGTCAACCGCGGGTGTGGTCCCGACAACAACTTCAACAACAACCAAGACCAAGACTCGCCCACCAATCTGGGCAACGTCAAAAACATTCCGTAGGCCCCCGGAAAGCCACTCATGATTCGCATGAAACTCATGTTGCTGCCCCTGGTGCTCCTGCCGTGTCTGGCGGGCGCGGAGGACTCCGGGGAGACGCTCTTCAACAAGGCCTGCTCGCATTGTCATACAGCGCGGCGCTCCGACAAGGAGGCCAAGGCCCATCCCACGGTGGCGCGTGACAGCAAGGTCATCCCGTCGATGGACATGGCCATCCAGAACCGCTCAGCCGAGCAGCTTCGCACCTGGATTCAGGCCCCTCACAAGGTGAATGCGAAGACCGGCTGTGACACGCGGCAACTGCGCGCCGAGGACGTGGACGCGGTGATGGGCTACCTGTCCACGCTCGCCGTGCCGCCCCAACTGCCGCGCCAGGAGATGTTGCGCCAGCAGTTGCAAGAGAAGCTCAAGGCCCAACGCGCCAGCCAGCAATCCAACACCCACCAGCCCAGCTCCTCCCCGGGGGTGAAGTGATGCGCACCTTAGTCCGAGCCCTCGCGGCCCTTTCCCTGCTCGCGATGCCCGTGAGTGGGAGCGCGGCCCCCGCCAAGCTGTGCCAGGACGATCTCTCGCAGGATCGCCAGCCGAACTTCAACACCGGTGACGGCAGCCTCCAGGTCGCCAACCAGACCATCGTCACCACCAACGATTCTCCGCCGCGGCTCCAGCTCAACACGAACCTGGCGCGCCTGGACCCCGAGCACATCTACTTCCCGTTCGATCAGCACGTCACCATCAGCTACGTGTATGAGTCCGCCGGCGCCTCGCACGCGCTGGGCTACATGTACCTGGATGACGTGAAGGCCCGCGGATACCTGGACGCCAACGGCAACCTCGCGGATACGAACAACAACGGCATCCTCGACCTGCACGAGGACCTGTTCAACCTCGCGCCGACGACGCCCGCCAGCGAGGCCCGTCCATACATCGGCAGCGCGCGACGCTGCACGGGCAAGGTCTTCACCTCAGGAGGGAAGACCTATACCCAACCCGAGCTCGCCATGAAGGGCTGTGACTCGGGTGTCTTCGAGCGCAAGTCGCTGTCCGACGCGCGCCCCGGGCATGTCACGGAAGACATCGACGTCGACATCATCGGTCGGTCGGAGAGCGACTCCTTTGTCGCGAGCGACGCTGACTACTCAGACAACGGTCTGTTCCCGCACATCCCCAACCTGCTGGAGCCTGCCTCTGTATCGAACGGCAACAAGGGCATGGGGAAGATGGTCTTCCTCCTCGCCGACGACGACAGCGACCGGAAGACCTACAACAACCTCTCTCCCGTCGTGGACTCGGAGGACTCGGATGACGGCGTTCCGGACTACGACACCTCCAAGTACGACTCCAGCGGTCTGGTGCGAAACACCAATCAGGATCCCGGAGTCACGGCCTTCGACCGGACCGTCGACCTGGGACAGATTCAAGGCGGCAAGGAGATCGTGTTCTTCCTCGTCGTCTACTACGCGCCCCGTCACAACCTCGACGCGGGCAATGCCTATCCCTGCCTGAAGCGAGATCCGGCGGATGGAAAGTGCCTGCTCCACTTGAAGACGCCCGTCTCGGTCTTCTTCTCCAAGGCTGCGTGGAACCTGGACCAGAACTTCATCGGTGGGCGGGTCACGGAGCGCAACATCGGCTGCTCGTATGACGACGGCTGCAACCCCGACGACGCCACGAGCGTGAACAACCTCGGCTGCGCGACGGTAAACCCCGTTGGCCCGAAGGCGTGCGGCTGGCTGGCCGGCCCGAAGTCGGACACGGGATCCACGCTCGGCCGTCTGAAGAACCTGGCGGTCTACGGCAACCTGGACATGCCCATGGAGAAGGTCACGCTGGCGCGACCGCCGCCTCCTGCCAGTGGCGTGGACATGAACTACATGCCGCACGTCATCGTGGGCGCGCCGTCCACGGACCCCTTCCGCTGGATTCTTGGCTTCGAGGACCTCAGCGGCGGTGGTGACCGCGACTTCAACGACGTCGTGTTCGTGGTCAACAAGGAGAACGGCGGAGGCCTGCGCTCCGCCACCGTGTCCGGCGACATCTCGCCCGACATCGCCGAGGACTTCACCATCACCAAGGTGCGCTTCAAGCGACAGGATGACTACGCTCCGGCGCCACGAACCTGCGCGGGCGGCGCGCCGTGCTGGGCCGAGGAGACGCCGGGAGCCTGCACGCCGCCCAGCGGCGTCCGCCCGTCCATCCAGTACTCGGTGGCGGTGGATTGTCGCAACTGCTCCAACGGCACCTGCACGCCAAACCTCAATCCTCAGTGGATCCCGGTGAACTTCGATCCCGCGCCGAACAACCAAGTGAAGGAGCTGGACATCCAGGCGCTCGGCTTCACCGGTTCCCAGCTCTGCTGGAAGGTGGACATCAGCAGCCCGAACGAGCGGTGCCGCCCCATCATCGACAACATCGACGTGGGCTATCAGGCCGTCCGCTCCGGCAACTACGCACGCGCCTCGCCGTCCACCTTGGGCAATGCCGTGGTCTGGGGTGTCAACGAGACGCCTGGCAAGAGCTGGGGCCAGAACTGGCCTACCTCGGGCGTGCCCGCGGCGGGCAATCGCCTCTATGACGGGAGCAAGGATTTCACCCCGCGGGGACACTTGTATCTCGAGTCTCTCTATGACCCCGAGAACCCGGACGCGACCCACCTCGTCCAGCGCTGGGAGGCAGGCCGGGTGATGGCGCTGTCGTTCTCGGGCAGCGGCTCTCCGTCGAGCCGCAACCTCTACACCGTGGACAGCACCGGCGCGCGCATCAACCTCACCCAGGTGGACGCGGGTAGCAACGCGACGGCGGCCGTCAACCCGCTCTTCCCTGACTCGCTCTGCGACACGCTCATCAATGGGCAGCGCGTCTATGACCTCAACCATGACGGCGCATGCCGCACGCCCAGCGGCTCCACGGCGGACAAGAAGAGCAGCTCGGACGACCAGAACGACCGCAAGGCCCTCATTGACTGGCTCTACGGCTGGGAGGATCGCCACGACGTCAGCCCCACCAGCGCGGCGAAGCGTCCGTGGCCCTTCGGCGGCATCAACCTCTCCACCGTGGCGCTCGCGGTCCCGCCGTTCTACGACACGTGGTACCAGAACGCGCGTCCCGCCGAGCGCGACCTGTACCGCCGCAACTTCGCGGAGCCGCTCAAGCAGCGGCCGACGATTGCCTACGTCGGCACGATGACGGGCCTCCTGCATGGCTTCAACTCGGGCGACTTCCGTGGAGAGAAGCAGGACACCTGCGCCGAGAAGCCGCAGCAGCGCGGATTCTTCCTTCCGGACGGCGCCTGCCAGACGAGCAGTCCCTATACCCATCGCGCCTATGGAACCGGCGAGGAGAGCTTCGCGTATCTGCCGCGAATGCTGCTGGACCGCTACCGGAACAACTACGTGCAGTTCCCCGGCTCCGCGAGCCTGCCGCGCCCGCAGGCGGATGCCTCTCCCGCCATCGCGAACGTGGACCTGGGCATCGTGAGCAAGCCGGCCTGGACGCGAGAGACCACGGCCTCTCGCACGACGGGCGCCAAGACGGTCCTGGTCTCCGCGACGGGTAAGAACAGCCCGGTGGTCTTCTCGCTCGACATCACCAACCCCGCGGACTCCTGGTACCCGCTGCCCATGTGGGAGTTCAGCCTCGCGGACACGGCGGTGAACACGGCCTTCACCAACGCTCGCGCCACCAACCCGACGGTAAAGCTGCCGGACAACACGGGCTCTCGCCATGCCCCCTCCGTGGGGCGCATCGCATGGGGCCCCACGGATTCCGTCTGGGCGGCGGTGGTTGGCACCGACTATGTGCCCGCCTCGGGGCGCACGGGCTCTGTCTTCCTCATCGACATGAAGACCGGGCGGCCGATGAACTACGGAGGCACGGGTGCTGGCGCCAACGCGGGCGTCATCACGCTGGACTCGGGTTCGGGCGTGGCCGCGGAGTCCGCGCTGATGGACCTGGACCAGGACGGCACCTACGACGTCATCTACGTGCCCACCACGGCCGGCCATGTCTACCGCATCAACCTGCGCAAGGTGGACACCACCGCGAGTCTGGGCACCAAGGTCCAGACGTGTCTCGTGGCGGACGCCCCCCTGGCCGCGTCGTTGGACCCCAACGCCGCACAGAGCCAGGACCAGAGCTACCAGCAGATCTACTCCAACCTCGCGGTGAAGCTCGTGCCGGGCCCCAATGGCCCCGCGGTGCGCTTCTTCTTCGGCACGGGCGACAACCCGGACGAGTTCTCCGACGGGCCCGCCGACAAGAGCCACTATCGCTACCATCTGTTCGGCTATGAGGACCAGAACCCCACCGGCAACGGTGGCTGTGCGGTGAACGCGCTCACCCCCATGTGGGTGGTGCCCCTCGAAGAGGGCCAGACGGTGTGGGGTGGCGTGGCCATCAATCAGAAGGACGTCTTCGCGACCACCGCCGTGGGCAAGGCCGCGGATATCTGCAATCTGAGCGACTCGGAGAGCGGCAAGTACTACGCGGTCAGCCAGACCCCGACGGGGCCCATCACGGCCCCCCATGGCACAGACCTGGAAGGCCATGGCGTCAATGCGCCCATCGTCCACGACAACCATCTCTTCATCCTCACCGCGACGGGCGGCATGCAGATCCGAGGCGAGGAGAAGTGGAACAACGGCAAGTCCGCCAATGGCGCCACCCGGTCGCGTATCCTCATCTGGGAGCCGGTTCCGGACGGAAAGCTGCCGCAATGACAGACACGCGTAGACACGCGCCCCGAGGCGCGACCCTGTTGGAGGTCATGGCCACCATGGCGGTGCTGCTGCTCGGCATCGCCGCGGCCATGACCGTGGTGGCGGCGACCAGCCGTTCCAATCGGAGGACACTCACGTCCATCCAGGCGCAGCTCATCGCCGAGCAGTACCTGGAGAACATCACGGCCCAGGGCTGCAACCCGGTTCCCCCGGCGTGCAGCAATCTGGCGGCGTGGGACAAGCGGCGCGAACTCGTGTACCAGACCGCCGCGGGGCAGTTCAGCACCACGCCGCCCGGAGCGGGTGTCACGGCGCGCCAGTACGAAGTGGCCGTCGACGTCGATGGGCCCACGCTGCCCGGCTCCATCGAGAACGGCTCTCAGGGTGAGCCGTCCATCTCCCGCACGCTGGTGGGCACCAATACGGGCAACCTCGTCAACGTCCGCGTCTCGGTGAGCTGGGAGGAACTCGGCTCGCGAGCGGGCCGTCAGGTCGTCGTCCTCCAGACTCGGGTGGCCCCGTGATGCGCCGCATGAGGAAGCCTCGGGGCTTCACCCTGCTGGAGGTCATGGTCGCTGCGGGCCTGGCTGTCATCGTGCTCGCGACGGGCCTCGCCGTGGGCATGCAGATGCAGCGGCGCGCCGTCTTCGAGGAACAGACGATGATGGCCCAGGTCACGGGCAAAGCCGTCAAGGACCTGCTGACCACGGACTTGGAGCGCGCAGGCCAGGGTATGGGGAATTCCCCCATGACCTACGGGCAGAACGACAGGCGAGTCGCCCTCAGCGCCTGGACCGAGCCCGACTTGAAAACCACCGTCGCGCAGCCTTCGCTGATGCCGGACTTTTCGTTCAACCTGCCTTCCGGCGTCTACGCGAACATGAAGTCGGACGCGCTCCAACTCGTCTGGGGCGATACACAGTCCATGATTACGCTCCAGGCTTGCCCGCCGGGATCCGGGCCTGGAGTTCGAGAGAAAGACACGGACAACTACTGCGCGGCCACCAATCCGCCCCTGGGACTACAACCGCCAGCCGGGCAGACAACAGCCGCGCTGGTGGTGAATCCATTCAAGGAAGCCATTCCACCGCTGGCCGCCTGTCACATCAAGATCTCCTCGATCAGCACCTCCCCCCCGAAGGTCAACGCGAATCCTGGCACCAATAACGACACCGGCGATCCCTGCTCTTCCACGACCGAAGGGCCGAAGAAGCCGGATTGGACCAACGACGGCTGGCGCGTCATGCGGACCCTGGGCGCGGCATACCGCGTGAACTGGGTATCGGCGGGGACGGAGCCACAGCTCGAGTACCTGCCGCCCGGAGCAGGCTCGTGGCAGGTCGTGAGCCGCGACGTGGAGCGCATGAAGGTGCGCATGGGCGTCATGGACCTGCTCAGCCCCAACCTCGATCTGCGGTGGTTCCCGGACGCTGCGGCGGGACGTCCTCCGATTGATGGCTGCACGATCGCCAAGATGACCAGTGGTGAGTGCAGCCTTGACTCGACTGCGGATGGTGGCTCGCCACTGCTCCCTCTTCCCACCACGAACGCCGATCTCATCCTGCAACTGCGCGAGCGCGTGCGAGAGGTGGAGATCACCCTGACCATCCGCACGCGTCGGGCCGATCGCGACGCCGTGGATCTCTCCGCCGTGGATGAAGAGGGCATGGTGAAGGATGGCTTCAAGCGGCGTACGTTCACGTTCCGGGTGACGCCGCGAAACTTCGCGTCCACTGGCCTCCTGCCTCCGATTGGACCCTGACCATGAAGTCCGTGCGTGGAATGACGTTGCTGGAGATCATGGTCGCCTTGGCGATCCTTGGCATCCTCACCAGCGTGGCGGTGGTGAACTTCCAGTCGCAGCTCACCACCCAGCGCGAGAACGAGGCGACGCGCGCGCTCTGGTCCTCCGCGCTGAGCGCCCGCCAGCGCGCCGTCGCCACCAATCAGCCGGTGCGCGTCGTGGTGGAGGACAACGTCACGCAGGCGGATGGCAGCCTTCGCACGGTGGCGCGCTGGGAACGGCTCGCGTGTGGCAACACCTGGGACAACGGCACGTGCCCCATGGCCGCGTGCCTGTCCGCCACCTGCCGCACCAATGCCGCCTGCTGCAACGAAGTGGGGCCGGACATCGTGCTGCCGCGCACCATGACGGCCACGGAGATCAACGGCCTGTGCTTCCTGCCGGGCACGGGGCGCGCGGTGACCAACATGGCCTGCCCGCAGAATGCCGCCATCAATCCCATCACCGCGCGGTTCATGTTCTCGTCGAGCCGGGCGCGCTCTGTCTTGTCCGTGGAGCCGCTCACGGGGCTGTCCAACGTGCTGGACTGTGATTCCCAGTACGTCGTGACGCACCCCGAGGCCGCCTGCACCGCGCCTTGAGCCGTGCTTCCCGCGAGCGCCGTCACGGGCCTCGCGGGAAGTTCACCACGCCCGCGGGCCGGGCCACCCGAGGCAGCGTGACGCTGAAGCACGTCCCGTGTTCCTGGGACGAGGCCACCTCCACGCGCCCGCCGTGCGCCTGGACAATCTGCGACACGATGTAGAGCCCCAGCCCCAGGCCGCCGCGCACCGGGTGCGGCTGGCCGGGCTCGGTCTCCCCCTTGCGGAAGGGCTCGAAGAGCGACGGCAGCAGCGACTCGGGGATGGGCGGCCCCATGTTGTGCACCTCCATGCGCTGGAAGAGCGGCTCGCTCGACTCCAGCGACACCCGGACGCGCGAGCCATCCACGCTGTGCTGGAGCGCGTTGCCCACCAGATTGGAGAGCACCTGCGCCAGTCGCTCCTCGTCCCAGATGCCGCGGCACTCGCCCCGCACCTGGAGATCCACGCCGCGCTCGGGGTGCGCGGGCTCCAGCTCCGCGATGATGCGGCGGCACACGTCCTCCAAGCACATCTCGGTGGGACGCAGCGGGATGCCTCCGGCCATCCGCGCGCGCGTGAAGTCGAGCAACTGCTTCACCAGCCGCGCCATGCGCTCGGCGCTCCCGTCGATTCGCTGCACGCCCCGGCGCACCTCGGGCGGTAGCGAGGCCCGCGCCAGGAGCGCCGCGGCGGACAGGCGCACCGCGGCCAGGGGATTGCCCAGGTCGTGCCCCAACACACCGATGAAGCGCTCCTGGTAGCGCGCCTCCTGCTCGCGCTCCTCCTCCTGACGGCGGCGCGCGGTGACATCCCGGCTGATGCCGAACAGGCCATACACGGTGCCATCGCGCCTGCGCAGGACGCCCTTCGTGGTCTGCCAGACGCGACCGCTGCCGGGGCCGCCCTCGGAGTTCTCATACGTGGCCGTGCGCGCGGAGGCGAGCACCGCATCATCATGGGCTCGCGCGTCCCGGGCCTGTGTCTCGCCGAGCAGGTCCTCGTCGGTGCGTCCGAGGATCTCCTTCGCGGGGCGCTCGAAGGCGCGCGCCGTGGCGCCATTGATGAGCACGTAGCGCCCATCCAAGCCCTTCACGTAGATGGCGTCGGTGGCGCTCTCGATGACGGCGTGCAGGAGCGCGTGATCCCTCCGCAGCGCCTCCTCCGAGGCCATCCGCTCTGTGAGGTCCTCCAGGAAGACCACGACGCCGTCCTTCCCGGGCGCCACACGGGCCTGAAGCCACACCGTACCCACGGGCGACTGGCGAGACAGGCGCAAGGACTCGGGCGTGCCGCGCAACGCGACGCGCACGCACGCGGCGAACAGGCCACACTCTCGGACCCAGGGCACCTCCGCCGCGAGTCGCCGGCGCACGAGCTGTGCGTCCTCGCGGCCCAGCCACGCCTCGGCATAGGCGTTGGCGGAGACGCACTCGAAGTCGAAGATGCCGCCCTCGGGAGACCACAGGCTGCGCAGGACGACCAGCGCCTCCGAGGCCACCGGCTCGTGCCACGTCTCCGGACGAGCGCTGTTTCCACGACCGGGATGCATGGTTGGCGTGGCCCCCCACGGCACGAATACCGAGGCCAGGGTAGTGCCACGCTCCAGCCCCAGCCATCCGTCCCACGGGAGCCTGCCGGATGTCGGACACAAGCGGCCGAGAGGTCCTTCTCCCCGCCGCATGGCGAACAGTCCGATCCGTCGTTGACGGGGTCGGACCCGGGCCCTAATTACCCAGGGCCCCCCCGAGGGGGGTCCTCGAATGGACAGTCCTTTCACTCAGAAGCGGGATGCGGACACGGCACGCGGTGGAGTGCCGACCGTGGCAGGTGACTCCTTCACGAAGTTGCTCGAGGGCCTGCGCCCCGGGCGCCGGGTTCGCACGCAAGGCCTGAAGGGCGCCGCGCGCGGACACCTCCTCGCCCGGCTCCATCGCGAGCTGCGAGCGCCCCTGGTGTGCGTGGCGGCGGACGAGGAGTCCGCCGACGCCCTGGCGCACGACCTGGCCTTCTTCCTGGGAGGCTCCGGAACGCTGCTCGCGCCCGAGGTGCTCCGGCTGCCCGCCGACGAGGTCCTCCCCTACGACGAGCTGTCTCCCGACGCGGCGACCGTCACCGCGCGCCTGGGCGCCCTCTACCACCTGGGACAAGGCACGCGCTTCCCCGCCCTGGTGCTGTCGCTGCGCGGCTTGTATCGCCGCGTTCTGCCTCCCGCCGTGGTGCGCGCGCTGAGCGAGCGCATCTCCGTGGGGCAGGACTTCGATCGCGACTCGCTGGCGCTCAAGCTCGCGCGGATGGGCTACCAGAACAGCCCGCTCGTGGAGGACGTGGGCACCTTCAGCGTGCGCGGTGGACTGCTGGACGTGTTCAGCCCGCTCTACGACAAGCCCGTGCGCCTGGAGTTCTTCGGCGACACCATCGAGTCCATCCGCGCGTTCGACCCGGAGTCGCAGCGCACGGTGGATGCGCTGAAGTCCGTGGATCTGGTGCCCGCGCGAGAGGCGCTCCTCACCGACGAGACGCGTCCCCGCGCGGAGGCCGCCGCCCGCGAGGTGGCCGACCGCATCAACCTGCCCACCATCAAGCTGCGCGAGCGACTGGAGGCGCTGCGCGACGGTCTGCCGAGCTTCGGCCTGGAGGGGCTGCTGCCTGGCTTCTTCGAGGGCGGGCTCGCCACCGTGTTCGACTACCTGCGCGCATGGGCCGAGGCCCCGGTCTTCTACCTGGATGACCCCGTGGCCCTGGAGCGCGCGGGCGTGGAGCTGTGGGGCGAGTTGGAGCGCTCCGCCCAAGCCGCGGATGAGCGACAGGACCTCGCCTATCCGCCCGCGACGCACTTCCTCGCGGCGACGGACGTGGCGAACGCGCTCCACGCGTTCCGCGTCCTGGAGGGAGGCGGCCTGTCCCTCATGCAGGGCGAGCCGCCAGTGCTGTTCCAGTTCGGCTCGACCCACGACCTGCGCGACGCCATCCTCGCGCACCACGGCGAAGAGGGGGCGCTCACGCCGCTGGTGGACCGGCTGCGACAGTGGCGCGAGTCACGCGTGGCCAGCGTGGTGGCGTGCGGCACGCTGAGCCAGGCGGATCGGCTCAAGCGCTTGCTGTTGGATCGCGGCGTCATGGTGAAGCTGCACACTGAGCCGCTCGGCGACCCCGAGGCGCTGTACGACCCGGCGGTGTGGGCCCACCTCTTCACGGGCGAGGTGAGCCAGGGCTTCGTGGATGGCGGCGGCGGGCTCGCCGTCCTGGCGGACGAAGAGATTTTCGGCGTGCGGGCGCGCCGGCGCGTCAAGCGCAGCAAGAAGCTGGACGCGTTCGCGGCCGGGTTCGGAGACCTGAAGGAGGGAGACCTCATCGTCCACTCCGACTTCGGCATCGGCCGCTACGCGGGCCTGACGAAGATGCAGGTGAACAACGTGCCAGGGGACTTCCTCGTCCTCGAGTACGCGGGGCGGGACAAAATCTATCTGCCCGTGGGCCGCATGCGGCTCATCCAGAAGTTCACCGGCGGCAATCCCGAGACGGTGCAGCTGGACAAGCTGGGCACCACGAGCTGGGAGAAGACGAAGAAGCGCGTCAAGGAGCAGCTGCTGAAGATGGCGGCGGAGCTCCTGCAGATCGCCGCCGCGCGCAAGGCGCACCCCGGATACGCCTTCCAGGCACCGGACCGCTACTTCGCGCAGTTCGAAGCGGACTTCGAGTTCGACGAGACGCCCGACCAGGCCAAGGCCATCGAGGACGTGCTCGCGGACATGCAGAAGCCGGAGCCCATGGACCGGCTCGTCTGCGGCGACGTGGGCTACGGCAAGACCGAGGTGGCCATGCGCGCCGCGTTCAAGGCCGCGCTGGACCGCAAGCAGGTGGCGGTGCTGGTCCCCACCACGGTGCTGGCGCAGCAGCACTTCCTCTCGTTCAAGAAGCGCTTCAAGGACTACCCCGTCACGGTGGAGGTCATCTCCGGACTCAAGAAGCCACCCGAGGTGCGCGACATCCTCAAGCGCGCCAAGGAGGGCAAGGTCGACATCCTCATCGGCACGCACAAGCTGCTCGCGGGCGATGTGACGTTCAAGGACCTGGGCCTGATGATTGTCGACGAGGAGCAGCGCTTCGGCGTGAAGCAGAAGGAGTCGCTCAAGCGGCTGCGCACGCAGGTGGACGTGCTCACGCTCACGGCCACGCCCATCCCTCGCACGCTGCACATGAGCATGTCCGGCGTGCGCGACATGAGCATCATCGCCACGCCGCCGCAGGACCGGCGCGCCATCCGTACCTTCGTGATGAAGTTCGAGCACCAGGTCATCAAGGACGCCATCGAGCGAGAGATTGCGCGCGGCGGCCAGGTGTTCTTCGTGCACAACCGGGTGGAGTCGCTCCCGTCCATCGAGCAGCTCCTGAAGGACCTGGTGCCTCAGGTGTCCTTCGGCGTCGCGCACGGACAGATGGCCGAGGGGCAGCTCGAGAAGGTGATGCTGGAGTTCACCGAGAAGAAGTTCCAGGTGCTCCTGTGCACCAGCATCATCGAGAGCGGCATCGACATCTCCAGCGCCAACACGATGATCGTCAACCGGGCGGACCAGTTCGGTCTCGCGCAGCTCTACCAGCTCCGAGGCCGCGTGGGCCGCAGCAAGGAGCGCGCGTATGCGTACCTGCTGGTGCCGGGCCGCGCGGTGACGAAGGACGCGCAGCGCCGGCTGGAGGTGCTCCAGAACTTCACCGAGCTGGGCGCGGGCTTCTCCATCGCCAGCCATGACCTGGAGATTCGCGGAGCGGGCAACCTGCTGGGCGAGAAGCAGTCCGGAGCCATCGCGGAGATTGGCTTCGACATGTACGCGCAGCTCATGGAAGAGGCCGTGGCGGAGCTCCAGGGCCAGCCGCTCAAGGTGACGATTGAGCCGGACATCAACCTGATGATGTCCGCGCTCATCCCCGACGACTACGTGAGCGACGTGCACCAGCGCCTGGTGTTCTACAAGCGCTTCAGCCAGGCGAGTCACCCGGACGAGGTCACCGACCTGCGCGCCGAGCTGGTGGACCGCTACGGCGAGGCCCCCGACGAGGTGGACACCTTGTCCGAGGTCACCCTGCTGAAGATTGAAATGCGCGAGCTGCGGCTGCGCGGCCTCGAAGCGGGCCCAGGGCGACTGGTGGTGACGCTGAGCGGAGATGCGCTCCTGGATGGCACGAAGGTGGCCATGCTGGTCCAGCGCTCGCGCGGCGTGTACCGGCTCACCCCGGACATGAAGCTCATCGTGCGCCTGCCGGAGAAGGTGCAGGGGCACGACGTGGTCGTCGAGGCCAAGAAGGTGCTGCGCGACCTGCACACCTGCGCGCTGCCGCAGGCGTGAGGGCTCAGCTCACCGGCTGAACGAGGAAGCGCCCCGCGGCTTCGAGCGCGGGCGCGTCCTGCATGACCTCGCCCGGCTTGCTGCCATGGCCGATGAGCGCGCCCCGCCACCGCATCCCCAGATAGTCGGCGCTCAGCTTCAGCGTCAGGATGCTCGGCTGCTCGGCGCCCTCGTCATCTTCGCTGGAGTGCGCGGTGATGAGCGACAGCACCTTGCCCGCCATGCGCTCGCGGAAGCGCAGCTCGGGGCGCCGCATCCACCAGGACCAGTGGTCCAGGTAGAGCTTCGCGGGGGCCGGCAGGCTGTACCAATACACGGGCGCCACGAAGACAATCTCATCCGCCGCCAGCGTGCTCTCGGCCAGTGCGCTCGCGATAGGCCCCGGCGCGGAGTAGCCCCCTGGCGTGTGGCGGAGATCAAGGAAGGGCTCACGCTGGAGCGAATCCAGGCGAACCCAGTCCACCTGGGTGTTGGCGGGCAGCGCCTTCGCCGCGGAGCGGGCAAGCTGCTCGGCATTGCCCTGCTCTCGGGCGCTGGAGAGCAGGAACAGGACGCGGCGCGGGGACTCGGTGGGCTGGCTCATGCGTCTCTTTTGCTAAAGGTCTGGCTTAGCGCGCGCAGCAGAAATGCTCGACCGCGCGCGCGAGCGCGGCCTCGCAGCGGACCAGGTCCTCGACGGGGACATACTCGCCGGTCTGGTGCGCCACGCGAATGTCTCCGGGGCCGAACACGACAGCCTCGGCGCCCAGCTGCGTGAGCTGAGGCGCCTCGGTGCCAAAGGGCACGGTCTCGGGGGCGTGGCCGCTGGCGTCGACGAGGAAGCGAACGACCTCCGCGTCCGCCGAGGTGTTGACGCCTCGGTCCGTGCGCACCACGCGGATGTGCGCCTCGAAGGCGGGCTCGTCGCGCACCAACTCCTGACGGATGCGCTCCAACAGTTCGCTCACGCGCTCCGGTGGCTGGTTCGGAATGGGGCGCCACTCGACGACGAAGCGGCACGCGCCCGGGATGATGTTCTTCGCCTTGCCGCCCTGGATGACGCCCACGTTGACGGTGGTGAACGGCGGCTGGAAGCCCTCGTCCACCTCTTCGCGCAGCACGGTGGTGGCGAGCTGCTCCAGGCGCTGGAGGAACCGGCCGGCGCGGAAGATGGCCGACGCGCCCGTGTCCGGATAGGCGCTGTGCCCTTCCTTGCCCAGCACCTCCACCTCGGCGAGGCAGTAGCCCTTGTTGGCGCGCACCGGGACGAGCCGGGTGGGCTCTCCGACGATGGCGTGCCGCGCGCGCCCCAGTCCCGCTTGCACGAGCTTCTTGGCGCCCACGAGGCCCACTTCCTCGTCGGCGGTCAGCACCACCATCAGGGGCGCGTTGAGCCTGGCCGCGTCCACGCGCGTGGCGGCGTGCAGGGCGCACGCGATGAAGCCCTTGGTGTCACAGGCGCCACGGCCGTAGAGGCGACCGTCGCGCTCGGTGAGTCGCAGCGCGTCCGTCCACGCCGCGTCGAAGGGAACGCAGTCCGAGTGGCCCACCAGCGCGAGCGACGCGCGGCCCGAGCCCCCCTTCACCGCGACGAGGTTGAACTTCTCCACGCCCGCGTCATCGGTGTACCGCTGCCGCTCGCAGGAGAAGCCCGCGGCCTCCAGCTTCGCCTGCGCATAGTCGATGAGCGGAGCATTGGGGCGCGAGGAAGTGGTGTCCAACGCCACCAGGTCCGTCAGGATGGCCCGCAGCGCGGGCAGCGTGTCGCTCATGGGGACGACCTCCGAGAGGCCTCATGCCACCGCTCGTGGCGCTACGCCAGCCCCCTCGGAGGTCCCCCGCTCAGTGGGGCAAGCAGGCCAACGCGCGGCCCTCTCCCCTCGAGGGGAAGACCGAGTTGTCATCCGCTCCGGGCTTGCCCAGCCCTCGCAAGATCGCGGGCTGCGACGCGCTGACCCTGCCCACGTAGAAGACGCCGTCGTATCCCGCCGCGTTCGCGCCGCCCCACACGTGGACGAAAGGCCGCGCCCCGTTGTCCTTCCCCTTCGTCTCCTGGACACCACACGCCAGCTTGTCCTTCTTGCCCGTCCGGTCCACCGCGCAGATCCACGCAGTCCCGCTGTCGTAGGCCATGTCCAACGACACCACGCCCTTCAGCTTCTCCTTCAAGAGCAGCCCCATCGGACGGTAGCTCTCATCCCATGGCAGCCCGGCCTCTCTCCTTGAGTGCACGTTGCCGCTCACCACGAGGTGGAAGCGGTCTGCGTCCTGCTTCACGTGCTCCAGCACCGTCGCGGTCAGCGCATCCTCGCGCGCCTGGCCATTCAGCTTCGGGTGGTCATAGACAAACACCTTCACGTCCAGCCCCTGCGCGCGCAACAGCCGCAGTTGCTCCAGCATGTTCGCCACGGCCTCACTGCCACGCCCATCCGGGTACGGGCTGCGCCAGAAGCCCGCGTCCATCAAACGCAGCCAGTCCTCCTCCTCGCCCTTGCTCGCGAGGAACGTCTCCATCCGCTGCTCGTTCTCCACCGGCAGCTCCAACCCCACCGACACCTTCACACCCGCCGAGGCCACCTGACACGCCGCCTGCGCGATGAACCGTGGCACCTCCTGCGTCCCGTGCAGCTCCCCCAACAGCAGGACGTTCCCCGCCACCGCGTGACGGCCCAGCCCCGCGATGGGAAGACCACACTCCGTCAGCTCGCGCGTCGCCGTCTTCGCGGCCTCCTGGGATACCGCCACGCCGTTCGACTTCGCGGGCTCCTCCACCTTCGCCAGCTTCGGCGCCACCGCGCTGTACACCTTCCACTCCAGCACCATGTCCCGCTGGCCCTGCGCCGACTCCGCCGAGATGCCCGTGTCTCCCGTGGGCACCTCCAGGCGATCTTCCAGGTCGGCCATTCCCATGAAGCCGTCGTCGGCGTTCCCCGTCACGGCGCGGTTCACGCCCCAGTCCAGCTCCTTGCCCGGGCGTGACAGCGTCTTGTTCGCGCTGCGCGTCACTCGGATGATCCACAGCTTGCCGCGCGTGGGGGTCTCGCGCTTACCGATGACCATGTAGCTGTGCCAGAAGCCCGCGACCTTCGAGCCGCCAAACTCCGCGCGCCAGTCCGTCACCAGGACATAGCTGCCCTTGTCCTGACGGTAGTGCAGCCCCGCGTCCGTGAAGTACTGCTGGACCGAAGGCCAGACCTCTTCCAAGGGACGGTCATAGATGGCCTCACGTTCGGGAAAGTCCAAGCCCCCCTGACGCGCGGCACACCCCGACAGCAGGCAGGCCACGGCCACTGCCAGCATCGACACAGAACGCATCTGTCTCCTCCGATTGGCGCGGCCCCGTGAGAACCTGAACGCCGGATGCGTCTGCGCATATCGCGCGCGCGTCTTTTTCAGCGTCCGCCAGCCCGTGCGCCTCGAGCAGCGCGAACATGGCGCTCATGCATCCGCTCCCCATCGGGCTGGGAGGATGCAACGAGCGCCAAGGCGGTCCTATCGGGCTCGCGTGACTCCTTCAGGAATACAACTTTCGCGCGAGCACCTGGAACGCCTGACCACTCTCGCGCGCCAGCGCATGGTGACCGTCGCGCACCACGCTGCGACCCGCGACCACCACATCGCGGATCGCACCCGAGGACGCTCCGAACACGATGCCGGGCAACAACGACGTGGGGTCGGCACCCACCAGGGACGGGTGCTCCAGGTCCACGGTGAAGAAGTCCGCCGGATGCCCCGGCTCCAGCTTCCCCGTGCGCATCCCCAGACTCCGCGCGCCCTCCACCGTCGCCATGTCGAGCAGCCGCGACGCCAGCCCGTCCATGGTTCCCGAGCCCGGGTCGAGCACCGCGCGGCGCAGGCGGGCGAGCCGCAGGTGCTGCTCGACCTGCCGCGCCTCGTCCAAGAGGTCCACGAGGGTTTGACTGTCCGAGCCGAAGCTCACGTGCGCTCCCGCCGCCAGCAGCGCATCCGCGGGCACGATGCCGTCTCCCAGGTTGCGCTCGGTGGACGGGCACGCGCACACCGTGGACCGCGACTGCCCCAGCATCGAGACCTCCGCGTCCGTCAGGTGCACGCCATGCACGGCCGTGAACAGGGGCCCCAGCAAGCCCACGTCCGCCAGCAGCTCCGTGGGGCGGCGCCCGTACTCGGCCAGCGAGGCTTCGATCTCCTTGGGCTGCTCCGCCACGTGCATGTGCACCGGCATCCCGCGCGGGCTCGACCGGGCCAGCGCCTCCAGCCACGCGCGCGGCACCGCTCGGACGCTGTGCGGCGCCAGCCCCACGCTCACCGCCGAGTCTCCGCGCACGGCGCTCGCCAGCGCTTCGGTGGTGGACAGGAAGGTGTCCACATCTGGATCGATGAACCGCCGCTGCCGCGGATTGGGAGGCACGCCGTGGCCCGCGCGCGCGTAGCCCACGCGCAGCAGGCAGATGCGCAGGCCCACGTCTCGGGCCGCGCGGATGACCGCGTGCGCCAGCGCGTTGCGGTCCGCGTAGGGCGTGCCATCCGGTTGATGGTGCACGTAGTGGAACTCACCCACCGAGGTGATGCCCGCCAGCGCCATCTCCAGGAAGACCTGTCGCGACGCGACGTGGAGTTCCTCGGGCGTCAGGGCCTCCGCCGCGCGGTACATCGCCTCGCGCCAGGACCAGAAGTCATCCTGTCCGCGCCCTCCGGCCACGTACTCCGTGCGGCCTCGGATGAGTCGCTGGAAGGCATGCGAGTGGCCGTTCACGAGCCCCGGCAACAAGGCGCGTCCCGGCAGGCGCACCACGCGAGCCCCGGGCCCCGCGTCCGCGAGGATGTCTCCCTGGGCGCTCACGGCCAGGGAGCGGCCCGCCTGGAAGCGGCCTTCGGTGTAGAGGAAATCCGGCTGGTAGACGGTGATGTCGCTCACGCGCGGCAGCGTATGTCAGGGCCTGGGGCCGCGCAGCAGCGGCGCGCGCCGGGAGCGTCAGGCGCTTGCCTCTTCGCCCTCTGATGTCGCGGCCCGCTCGCGCTCCCACGGACGGGTGCGCACCGCGTCGCGAATCCACAGCACGTGGCGCCGCTCGTCCTCGCGGTGCTTCTCGATGAGGCCCCGGACCGCCGGGCTCCAATCGAAGCGCAGCGCGAGTTCATAGGCGCGGTTGGAATATTCCTCGTTGCCGAGCATGGCCACCAGCGCGGCCTCGGTGCCCATCATGCTCGTCATCGCGGTGAGGCCCTTCATGGCCGTGCCCTTGAGGTCCGGCCGGAGCGACAGGGGTTCACCGCCGAACTGGATGATGACGGTGTTCAAGTCCTGCACGTGCCGAGCGTGGTCGATGCGGAAGTCGTTGAGACGCTCACGGACCAGCTGCTCGGCGATGCGGGAGATGGCGGCGTCATAGGCACCCACTGCATCCGCGTCGAGCTGGGCCAGGCTGCGCAGTCGGGCCACTTCTGACTTTTCGGCCATCACCCGCTCCTTCTCTTCATCTCATTCAGGCTCTCAGGCTCTCGACAATGTGAGGGGCCAGCAGCACACGGCCAACCCTCCCGCGAGGGCCAGACTCAGGTCGACCCAGGGCCAGGCGACCGAGCGGGATGGGCATGCTCGCGCGGGTCAGCGCGGGCGGCGAGCCAGGGAGCAAGCGCCCTCGCGCAGCGACACTCGACGGCCCGAGTCTCTGGGCGCATCAGCCATGAACTCCCAGGAAACCCAGCGAGCGCTCCGAGGGGTGGGCCGTGGGCGACATCCCATCGTGCATGCCCAGAGGGCACGTGTTACTCCCGCGCCGCGCATGTCTGCTTCCGCCACCGAGGGGCCCGTGAAGTCCGCGAGCCCGATGAAGATCGCCGTCGCCTACTGCATCTGTTTCCTCCTGTGGGGCTCGACCTGGGCCGTGGTGAAGGTGGGGTTGCAGGACCTGCCGCCCCTGCACTTCGTGGGCACGCGCATGCTGGTGGCGGGGCTGGCGCTGTTGCCCTTCGCCCGAGCGGGCGCCGCGGCGCTCGATGTCCGCACGGGCTGGCGCATCGTGGGCTTGGGGCTGTTGCAGCTCACGATTCCCTTCGGGTTCCTCTTCACCGCGCAGCAGTGGATTCCCTCCAGTTGGTCCGCGCTGCTCTTCTCCACGTTCCCCGTGTGGCTGCTGCTCATGGGTCGCGTGCTCATGCCGGACCAGCCGCTGACCGCGCGCAAGCTGGTGGCGGCGGGGCTGGGGCTCGCGGGCGTGGTGGTGCTCCAGCACACGCAGCTCGGCTCGCTGAGCATGTCGGGCACGGCGCTGTTGGGCGGCCTCTTCACCCTGGTGGCCGCGGCGGTCGTCGCGGTGGCCAACGTGTTGGTGCGGCAGCACATGAGCCACGTGCCTCCGCACGTGCTCACCTTTGGACAAACGCTCAGCAGCGGCGTGCTGCTCCTGGGCGCCGCCGCGCTCTTCGAGCAGGGACAGCCCTCGCACTGGACGCCTCGCGCCATTGGCGCGCTGCTCTATCTGGCGCTGGGCGGAACGGTGCTGACGTATCAGTGCCTGTATTGGCTGCTGCCGCGCATCTCGCTCACCGCGCTGGGCGCCATGGCGCTGCTGGACACGCTGGTGGCCGTGGTGCTGGGCGTGGTGGTGCTCGATGAGCCGCTCACGTCCTCGCTGCTGGTGGGCGGCGCGCTCATCCTCACGAGCGCGGCGCTGGCCAATCGCGCGGCGCCCGAGAGTCACGCGGCTCCGGCGGAGACAGCCGCACCGGAGCGAGCGGAAGCCTCGGGGACCTAGCCTGTCTTCTGCTGCGGGGCCCGCCGGGAGCGGTGGGCGGCAATCCACTCGCGGGCCTGCTCGGCGGTGTCCGCGTAGTGGACGTCATGGGGCTCGTTGCCGTTGAGCATGGACGCCACGGTGAGGCTCTTGGTCGCGGCCTTCTGCTCCAGTCCCGCGCCGATGTAGACGATGGCGTGGAACCACCGCGCCTTCGAGTGCTCCACCAGGTACTTGCGCGACTCCGGGCTGAGCATCGAGCTGCCGATGTCCGCCGCCAGGTAGAACCGCTGACGCTCTCCCAGCTCCCGGTAGATGCCCACCGACCAACGCGAGCACTCCTCGTCGGTCGGGCCGTTGAACCGTGCCCAGAGGATGTCCGGAGCCTCGAACCAGGCCCGGTGCGTCCCCAAGGTCCACTCCCGCTGTTCGTCCATGTCCACCCCCGTCGCTGCTCAGGCGGGCGCAGCATAGACGCAGCGACCGGACAGCACCCAGTGTCGCCCGGTCGGATGTCTAGAATTCGAAGGGCAATGGCAAGACGAACGCGGTGCCGTTCTGCGTCCCGGTGCGATAGCTCCGCGACGCACCCATGACGACCACCGTCGGCTGAGTCCCGCTCACCGGCGCCAGCGCGAGCGACTGGCCCAGCATGCCGCGCTCCGCCGTGTCTCCCACCACGGTGAGGAAGGGCGACAGCGCGCCCGTGGACTGAGGGCCACCCGCGTAGAAGAAGACCGCGCCCCCGCCATCCGAGGCCACCGAGGCTCCCGTCGCTCCGACGATGAGGTCCGGCACGCCGTCTCCCGTGAGGTCCTTGCCTCCCGCCAGCGAGGCGCCGAAGCCCACCGCGCGCGTGCGATGCACCAACGGGGTGGGCGACAGCCGGTCATCCATCGCGGACACCAGGACCTCGGTCCCCGGAGCGGGCCGCAAGCTCGCGAGCGGTGCCACGTCGAAGAGCAGCACCGCGGGCTGCGTCACTCCACCCACCGGGATGCTCGCGGCGCTGATGGCCAGGAAGTCTCGCGTACCGCCGAGGAAGCGGCCCACGCGCGTCGTGGCCACGCCCAGTCCGAGCATGTTGAGGTTCACCTCGCCGTCTCCCGCCACGCGGACCATGGCCGGCTGCGTGCGTCCGCCGCAGCGCGCGCCTCCCGCGTCGTAGCCAAAGAGGATGACGACGCCAGAGCGCGAGCCGTCCGAGTAGCGCCACGACACCTCGGCACACGTGTCCCCGTCCAGGTCTCCCAGCGCCGCGGGCGCGGAGGTCTGCTGCACGGACGTGGGCCACGTGTAGACGGGGTCACATCCCATGCTCAGCTTCGCCAGCGTGGCGTCATCCGGAGCGCGGCCCAGGTACAGGTCGAAGCCCTTGTCGCGCAGCACGCCCAGGTCCTCCTTGCCGTCCCCGTTGAAGTCGAAGCCGCCCACCACGCCGCGGCCGATGCTGGCGCGCTTGCACTTCGCATCCGTGTCTGGCGTGCAGCCCGCGATGAGCGTGGGCGCCCACAGCCGATAGGCCGGCTTGAACGTGCCATCCGCCTGCCCCAGCGACACGAGCACGCCACCCACGGACTGCGTGCTCGCGGCGACGCACTCGGCCCGCACCTGCGCGTAGGCGTCACGCTCCGCGGCCGTCGAGTTCATCCCCGGCGCGACGAAGGCCGGCGCGCTCATCACCAGGTCCTTGATGCCATCGCCGTTGAAGTCGGTGAACGTGACATCGGTGCCCACGCTCCGGCCGCGCGTCAGCGGCGCACCCGCGCCCTCCCCCGCCACCGCGGGCGTGGTGGGCGTGGCCATGTTGAACGCATAGGCCCGACCCACGGACAGGTCCGCGCCGTCACCGTTGACGCCCGGGCCCGAGAAGCCCGGCGCCCCCACCGCCGCGACGACACGGTCGGCTCCGAAGCGTGCCACCGCGACCGCCTCGCCGTAGCGCTCCACGCTCGCCTTCGCCGGCACGGGGATGCCCGTGCGCGTCCACTCCGCGAGCGACGCACCCGCGCGCTGGAAGACATCCACCCGGCCCGTGAAGGCACCCTGATCCGACGAAGCCCTGCCCGCGAAGCCCACCAGCGCGGGCGCGGCCGATGTGCCAAGGACCGCGAGCCCCGCGCCGAGCACCTCCGCCTTCGCCGCGCCTCCCAGCGATGCGATGGGCTTGTTGAGCGTGCTGCCCTTGGCCAGCGTGGCCAACGGATACGCGAGCACGCGTCCCGCGCTGCCCAGCGTGGTGCTGCCCACCATCGCCGTCCCGTAGGGCGCGCCCAACAACAGCTCCGGCCCGGCCACGCCATCCACGTCCATCACCGCCCAGCTTCGGCCCGCGTTGATGGACTTCACGTCGCCGTAGATGCGCGCATAGGCAGCGTCGCGCGTGAGCTGCACCGGCGTGGCCGCGGCCTCACCCGTGGGCGTCTGGCCGGTCAGGTCGAACAGGAACGCGCCACCCGCGTCGGCGCCGGACTGAACGCCTCCGGACGTGCGCAGGTCGGGCGAGTCCGCGCGATCCGCCAGCACCATCAGGAGCGGAGGCCGCGAGCCCTCGCCCGGGATGGCGCCCAGCCGCCACGTGCCCTCGTTGGCGATGCCCTCCGCGAGATTCGAGGGCAGCACGTACACGTCCGGCGTGGCGTTGAAGCGCGAACCCGAGGCCCGCGCGAAGAAGACGGAGACGGAGATCTGCTGTCCGCCCACGCTGCCATCCGCGTTGTACCGAGAGGTCTTCCCGAGCGCGGCGACGTCCGGCCGCCCGTCGTTGTTGAAGTCCGCCATCACCACCGCGCGGCCCAGGTCCGTGTTGCTGCGGGCCACCAGGCCTCCCGCCTGCGTCAGGTCCGTGCCACCGAGCCGCACCGACGGCAGGTCCGGGATGGGCTTGCCGCGCTCCAGCACGAAGAAGTCCACCACGCCGCGCTTGTTGATGGCCGTCGTGGCCGCGAGGTCACCCACCGGCGAACCCACGAGCAGGTCCAGGTCGCCATCGCCATCCACGTCCGCGATGGCCAGACCCGTTCCGAACCCACCGCGCCCCAGCCCCGTGAGCGGGGCGCGCATCGGCAGCGGCTCTCCTGACTTGAAGGTGTAGACGTACACCGCGCCCGAGTCGCCCACCGTCACGTCCGCGCCGGGCGAGGACACCGCCAGCTCCGCGCGTCCGTCGCCGTCCAGGTCGCCGGCCGCGAGCATGTCGCCGAACTGCGCCGTGTCCGAGTCGCCCATCAGCACCCACGTGGGCTTCGCCGGCAACCCCGACGCGCTCCCCTTGAAGATGAAGACCGCGCCACCCGTGGGACGCGACAGGTCGCTCTCGCGCTGGCCCACCGCGAGATCCAACGTGCCATCGCCGTCGAAGTCCGCGGTGAGCAGCGTGGCCGCGTCCGACAGACGACCATGCGGCTGCGTGGGACGGATCAGCTCGGTGAGCACGCGCACGGACAGGTTCGCCACGTCCTTGGTGAACCGGTCCTCCGCCTTCAACACCGTCACGCCCGAGGCGCTCGCCTCCACGCTCAGTCGCCCATCCGCGATGACGCCGGGACCGGACACCTTCGACCAGGTGATGGAGTCACTGCCACCGCGCGTGGCCAGCGGCACCGAGCCGCCCGCGGGCAGGGCCAGGAAGCCCGGATCCCCCACGAGCTTCGCGTCCGGACGCACGTCGTACTGGAGCAGGACCTCGTCGCCCGTCTTCGCATCCCGCACGGAGATGAGGTCGAGCCCCGTGCCAGCGCCCGCCGTGTAGACGCCGTCCGCCGTGAGCGTGGCGCCCGAGCCCGACTTCACCAGCAAGTACGTGGGCGAGCCCACCAGGCCCGACACCTCGACCTTGAAGGACGTGGTCGGGCGCACCGCCGCGCGCGCGGGCGCGACGTTGAACGACGCCACCACCTTCACCGCCGCGCTCACGTCTCCCGAGCACACGGCGTCCTGGGCGACGAGCACGTCATTGCCCGGCGTGGAGCCCGCGACGAACCGGTCTCCGCGCACCTCGCCGGACGAGCCACCCGGCATCGCCACGAAGCGGTAGTGGCCGCTGCCGCCCGACGCGGACAGCACCACCACGCCGCCCACGCGCACGTTCGCGGGCTCGGCGGTGAGCTTCAGCGGGGCCAGGCCATCACAAGGGCTGGCGTAGGGGACTTCCGCCGCCGGTTCGAGCCCGTCTCGACAGCCCACGGACAACAGGGCGAGGAGGGGGGCCGCGCGGGTGATTCGCTTCATGATGAAGAGCCTCGAGGATGCGGAGACGTCAGGGCTGCGCGCCGGACGCAGCCCAGCGCTGGATGAGGGAGATCTGCTGCGGATCCATCGGACCGTCCGCGGGCATGCGCTGGTCGCGCACCGCCGCGGTGATGAGGGCCGCGTTCTCCTTCCACAGCGCATAGGTGTTCAGCGGCCGGCCCGGACCCGTGGTGTGGCACTTCGCGCAACGCGACTCATGCAAGGGACGGATGTCCTTGTCCCAGCTCAGCGCCACCGTGTTGAGCGGCTGGTAGCTGAAGGGCACCGAGCGGCGCGCCTCCGAGCCATCCGCGAACCGCGCGACGACGCCCAGCGTGTGCATGCCGGGCGTCAAGGCGGAGAGCGAATACGCCTTGGGCGTGCCGTCCGTCTCCATGCCACCGAGGCTGTAGTCAGGCGCGGTCGCGGGCACCTCCGCGTCGCCGAGCTGGAAGAAGACGCTCGCGCCCGCGGCGCCAGGAGGCAGCACGGCGCGCACCACCACCCCGTCCTCGACCACGAGCGCTCCCTGGTTCATGCCGGTGACACGCGGCGCGGGCGCGGCGCTCAGCGCCACGGTGTCCTCTCCCAGGCGAACCCAGGCGCAGCCGCTCTCGTCCACCGCCAGGAACGTCACCGCGTTCGCATCCACGTCGCTGGCCGAGCCCCAGGTGTTGGCGTCCGCGTCGTAGAGCCACAGCTCGGCGCCGGCCTTCGCCCAGAGGAAGCGCCCCGCGGCGTGCAGCTCCGAGGGCAGCCGGGACAACACCACGCTCTGCCATCCGCTCTTCTGGTAGCGCAGGAGCCGCTCGGTGGTGAGCACCCACGGCTCTCCGGAGGTGCCCACCCCCGGCCCCAGCGCGGCCACCGCCGTGACGATCTCCCCCTGCTTCAAGGGGATCTCCGTGCCCATCACGCGGTACGCCTTGGCGCCCGCCGCCACCGCCACCGCGAGCGTCTGCTGGCGCAGGAACAACAAGCCCGACGTGCCATCCGCGGTCGGCGCCGCCGCCAGCGACACCACGTCATCGAGCGGCCGGCCGTTCACCTTCAGCTCGGACAGCACGCCATCCTGGAGCCGGTACAGCCCCTGCGGATGGGCGAGCCACACCGCGCCATCGGGCGTCTGGGCCGTGCCCCGCAGGCCCGACGTGAAGGGCGCGCCCCACGGCGCCGCGAGCAACCAACCGCTCTCGGCGAGGAACAAGCCGTTGGAGGTCTCGGCCAGCGCGGAGTGAGGCCCCAGCCGATGCACGGCGAGCACCGTGCCCACCGGGCCCGGGTTGGCCGGATGCGCCTCCAGCGGCGCGCGCGAGCCATCCAAGCGCAGGCGCACGGCGGTGCCATCGGACGAGACGAAGATGCCGCCTCCCGACTGGTCCGCGAACGACACGGCCGCGCTCACGCCCAGCTGCGCCTTCACCCGTGTCGGGGTGAAGGCGACGGGGCGGATGGGCTCCGTCGAGGGGGTGTCCTCACAGGCGGTCAGCACCACCCCGGCGGACAAGAGAAGAGAGACGAGGACGGGACGGACGAAGGAATGAGCGGGCATCTCGGTCAGGCGAGGATGGGACGCAAGGGGTCCACGCGGGTGATGCTGTAGTCCAGCTTCGCCGAGGCCAGCACCGTGGCGATGACGTGCTCGGGGAAGATGTTCGTGCCGCTGGGGTCGGCGGCGCCAGTGCGCAGGTCGAACGTGCCGGGCGCCATGCCAATGTCGCCGCTGCGGCCGAACACGTAGTTGTGCTTCACGCCCGCGCCCATGAGCATGCAGCTGCTGCACAGGTGGTGGTCGCGACCGCCCTGGCTGTTGATGAGCGGCGTACGGGCGAACTCGCTGAACACCATGATGGTGGTGTGGTCCATGAAGTTGCCACCACTCGGGTGCGTGCTTCGCCGGAGGTCATCCACCAGGAGCGCCAGCGCGTCGAAGCCCACGCGCAGGTTGCTCGCGTGCGTGAGCTGCGTGCCGAAGTGGGTGTCCAGGCCGCCCGTCAGGTTGATGGACACGCACTGGCTGATGCCCTTCTTCAGCGCCGTGGCCACGGTGGCCGCGCGCCCCGCCGCGCTGTTGAACGGGAAGGCCTGGTTGCGCAGGCCGTAGAAGTCCAGCAGGCCGCCGGCCTCGGTGGCGTTCTGGAACTTGAACGCGTCACTCAGCTTGTTGGCCATGACCGCGCTCATCTGGCCGCGGCTGTTCTCGTACGTGGTGCCCACGCCGCGCGCGCCGTAGGCGGCCTCCTCGCACGAGATGGGCTGGCCGTTGAAGTCGACGAGCTGCTTCTCGATATCGCTGTCGAGCTGGCGCGTGCTGGGCGACAGCGTGAGCACCAGGTCGTTGAGGCCGCTGACGCGCAGCGCGTTGGCGTAGCCCGCGTACCGGTCGTTGTACGACTCGATGTTGTACGCGATGGAGGCGATGGGCACCGTGGGCTTCATCTGCCCCACGATCTCCGTCGCCGTGGACGAGCCGCGCGCCGCGCTGCCGTTGGGCTGCTTGCCCGTGAGGAAGTAGCGGTAGCCCACCTCGTGACCGAGCGTGGTCATGTTGATGCCGCGCACCACGGTCATCAGGTCGTAGTGGTCCGCCAGCCGGCCCACCGCGGGACCGAAGGTGATGTTGCTGCGGCCCACGCCCGGCTTCTCGGCGGGGATGATGGGCTTCGTCTGGAAGCGCGTGTCCGTGGACAGCAGGCTGTAGCCCGGGAGGATGCGCGTCTCCGTGACGCGGTCCGGGGTGAACTCGTCCGGGTCTCGCGGGTCGAAGGCGAGGAGCTGATCCCACCCTCCCGCGAAATAGACGAAGACGAAGCAGCGGTCCGGGGGCGCCAGGTTCGTCGCCTGGGCGAAGGCGCGGAAGGGCACACCACCCAGCAGCGTGGAGCCCATGAAGCCCGCGGCGGCCTTGAGGAAGGTCCGGCGCGCGGGACGCAAGTCGTCGGGGGGCGTCTTCTTCATCGGAGGCACCTGGGAGACGTCAGTAGGTGATGAACCGCGAGTCCGTCATCATGGCGATACACACCACCGCCAGCGCCTGGTCTCGCTTCTTGATGGTCTCGGCCCGCACGGCGGCCTGGGTGAACAGGTTCACGTACCGGGTCAGCTCGTCGCCAGACAGCGGAGCGCCCCAGAAGCGGGTGGACTGCTCCACCAGCAGCGTGCGCACCTGCGCGTCCGTCAGCTTGCGCAGGTCATCGAGCTTGCCTGGGATGGAGCGGGTGAGCACCCGGAGCTGCGGATCCACCTGGTTCAGCTCCGCGGCGGCTTGGAGCATGCAGACCTCGCGCGCGCCGTCGTCCAGGAACTTGGCGAACACGAGGTTGGGCTCGGTGTTCTCGCTGGCGATGAGCGCGAAGTCCGCGCGGCCGAGCGACTGCGCGCGCGACTCCAGCTCGGACCAGTCGCGGCCCACCACCGTGCGGATGGACTCCTTGAGCTGCGCCACGGTGATGCGGCGGGGCGCGCGGCCCACGTGCCCACCCTGCGCCTCGGGGTCCGGCAGCGGCACGGGCTCCTGGGCGTGGGGGTTGTTCACCGGCTCCAGCTGGCCGTCACGGTCCACCGGCTTGGGGGCGTCCACGGAGCCCTGGGTGCAGCCCGCGACGAGCGCGAGCAACGCGGTCAACACGAGGCGGCGCATCAGTCGATCCTCCGGTAGGCGTCGGACATCACCACGCGCTCGATGAGCGCCTTGAGGCGGTGGCCGCTCTTGGCGAAGTCCTGCGAGAAGGGCACCAGGTACATCGACTGCTCCTCGGCCGTCATGGGCCGGCCAAGGAACTCGTTCCAGATGCGCTTGACGGCGCAGCGCTCCAGGTCGCCCGTCTGCATCATCCGCTGCACCAGCAGCGCCGGGCCGCCCTCGATGTTCTTCTCCTCGTCCGCGGTGCGGTACAGGTACGTCTTCAGGAGGCCCAGCGAGTTGGCGCCGTCGCCGTCGTAGGCCTGCATCACGTACTGCGCGCACTCGCCACCGCAGCTCGTGTCGCCGTTGAGCGCGCAGTCGCGGCACTTCGGGTCGTAGCGGGGGAACTGGTCGGGCGGCAGGTACAGCGCGACGCGCTCACCGTAGCGGCCCCAGTGCGCGCCCGTGGGCTCGATGGTGGCGTGGCAGTAGTTGCAGCCGCAGCGCTTGGCCAGGTTGTTCTCGCGGTTGCACGCATCCTCGGGCGGAGGCAGCGAGGCATCCTGCGCGGGTGAGAACGTCTTGCAGAGGAACGAGTCGTAGAACTCGTTGACGCGCGAGCGCTGGGTGGGGAAGCGATAGAGGAACGCCGGCGTGGTGAGGATGCCCGAGTGCGGCGCGTCGCGCGTGTACTCCGTCCAGGTGTCCACGTCCGAGTAGGCCAGCGCGGGCAGCGCATCCACACCGCCGGGCGCGTTGACGCTGAAGACCCCCACGCCCTGCTTCTGCCGGTAGAACTCGGCGAGCGTGCCGTTGATGAAGGAGCGGCGCGTGGTGAGGATGTTGAAGTACGGCTCGTCCCGGCGCAGCACCGAGTCCGCGATGCGCTCCGGCTCCTGGTTGAACGCGGCGACGCGCGCATTGTGCACC